>NZ_JBSFQF010000007.1:0-221205 GCF_053588575.1 Gordonia sp. NPDC003429 | reverse complement strand
TTACCGGTGACGGTCGGGTCGCCGAAGATGCCGAGCAGATCGTCGCGGAGCTGAAACGCCTCTCCCGCGGCCAGGCCGATGTCGTTGTACTGACGCAGAAGCAGCGCGGGCGCACGACCCAGTGCGCCACCGAGACCCAGGGGCCTGCCGATCGTGTACAGCGCGCTCTTGAACCGCAGCACCGCGCGCGCCCGCGTTTCCGAGGTGCTCGGCAACGTCTGGCTCAGCATGTCGAGATGCTGGCCGGCGAACGCTTCGTCGCGCATCTGCGACCACATCGATCGCACGGTGGCACGGATGTCGCTGTCGGCGTCGGCGACTGCGGCGGCGATCAGATCATCCGACCAGGCCAGGCACATGTCGCCGGCGAGGATCGCCACCGCCGACCCGAAGTTCGCCGGGTCACCGTGCCTGCTGGCGCGGTGGTGCTCGTCGGCGAAGTGCCGGTGCACCGTGGGCAGTCCGCGGCGCGCGTCGCTGTTGTCCATGATGTCGTCGTGCACGAGGGCGGCCAGGTGGAACAGCTCGATGGCGGCCGCGGCCTCGGTGGCACCTGCGGGCAGGTCACCGCCGGCGGCGCCGCGCGCACCCCACAGGCAGAACGACGCCCGTAGTCGTTTGCCGCGGGCCGCAGCATCACGTAGCACCGTGGTGACCGCCGACAATTCACCGTCGACCGAGGTCAGCACCTGTGCATGCCGTTCGACCTGGGTGGCGATCACCCCGTCGACCAAGGCGCGGTCGGTGTCGGCGAGTGCTGCCGCGCGCGCAACGCCGTCGACGTGATCGGTTCCGGTGTCCGTCGCGCACATCGGCGCCTCCTGCGGTTCTGGTCAGTCGCCGATCGGCGACGGTGGCCACATGCAGACAGTCTTCGGAGCCGAGCACGCCGGAGATGGGTGGTCGCGGGAACCGATCAGCCGTTACGGAACCAGCCGGAGTTGTAGATGTTCCAGATGCCCTGCTGCCAGTAACCCCACGCGTGGGTGCCGACCGGCGGCAGGTCGGTGCGCAGGTTCACGCCGGCCAGCGGTGCTGCCGCCGCGAAGGTGCGGCTCTGCTCACCGGAGACCGCTTCGATCGCGCTGGAGTTGAACCCGGTGATGTAGAAGTCGACGTTGTTGGCGCCCGGAGGCTGGTGATCACCCCACACGCCGGTGCCCGCGTAGATCCACATGTGCAGCCCGCCCATCGAGGGAAGCGCGAGGGTCGGTGAATGGGTGAACGATTCCACGTTGGGGAACCAGCCCCACATGTCGTTGAGGTTGTAGTGACCGGCGTCCCAGGCCGCGGCACGCAGCATTGTCTGCATTCCGGTGGCCACCAGATTCATGAACCCCGACATCGAGACCACGCGGCTGTAGAGGTCGCGGCGCTGGTTGGCGATGGTGACCGCCTGGCTGGCCGACATCGAGAGGCCGACCAGGGTGCGGTTGTGGAAGTGTTTTTGGTCCAGGAATGCAGGCAGCGAGCCTTCGAGCACACTCTGCCAGCGATACGGCCGGGTCTGCCCGGCGGACGGGGACGGCCGTTGCCAGTCGGCGTAGAAGGACGACTGACCACCGATCGGCATCACCACGTTGTAGCCGCGCAACGCCAGGTAGGCGACGTTGGTTTCTTTCTCCCAGCCGTTGTAGTCGTCGGTGGCCCGCAGGCCGTCGAGGAAGATGATGGTCGGCGCCTTCGCCGGCGGCGTGGTCTGCGACGGCCAGGCACGCACCGCGACGTCGTTGTCCATGCCGTAGCCGTAGATCTTCGCGTTGATGAAGCCCTTGATGTTTTTGGGGGACGGACCCCAGGCCTGGGCACTGCCGGTGCCCGCGATCAAGCCCACCACAAGAACCAGGGCGGACACCAACCAGGTGACACGTGTACGCGTGAGTGACACTCGAACTCTCTCCAAAACTCGGGAACGAAGCCCTTGACCAACCATGGGCGCGTCGACGGAGCAGGCAGCCCGGTCGGCGAATCGCAACACAGCCTACTCCGTGTCGTTACCGAATGGTGACCGCGCGCGAGCGCGACCCTGCGCGTGACCCCATCGACCGGGGCGCGGCAGGAGGCGCCAGGCGATCGCCGGCGACCAACGAGCCGGCATTCTTGATCCGCCGCAGCAATGGGACGAGTTCGTAGCTCGTGATCCCCGGGGCCGACGCGAGCACTCCCGTGACGAATCGGTACAGGTCGTCGGTGTCGCCCACCATCACGTTGGCCGAGATGTTCGCCCGTCCGGTCACCGCCACGGCGAACGGGATGTCGGGGTGGGACGCCAGGACGTCGCCGACCGCTGTGAGATGCCGGGGTTCAACGGTGAGCCACAGTGCGGTGCTCTGCAGCCCGATGGCGGCGGCGGCCAGGTCGACGTCGAAGTAGACCATGCCGGATGCCACCAGCTGCTCGACTCGCCGGGTGATCCGGCCGGGCGTGGAACCCAGGGTGCGGGCCAGGGCGCTGTACGGGGTGCGGCCGTCGCGGGTCAGTTCGTCGAGCAGTGCGCGGTCGGCGGCGTCGAGACTCATCTGTCGCGGCGGTCCGTCGTCGCGCGGGATTCGGGTGGCCACCAGTGCCTCGGCCTGTGCGGGGGTGAGGTTGCCGCGCCAGCCGTCCCAGTCGGTCGCGGTGCCACCGGCAAAGGTGTGCAGCACCGCCGCGGGTGTGACGTCGAGAACCGGCGCGGCCTTGGGCAGTGTGCGGGTGAGCAGTTCGCTACCACTGGCGTCGTCGGCGCTGCGCAGATTGAACACCACCTCCCAGCCGGCGCCGTAGATCGACACCCATGAGACGTCGTCTCGGGCGGCGAGCGCGGACGCGATCGCGTCGGCACCCTCGGGACGGCAGCGCACCCGCACGAGCCAGGCGGTGTTGCCGAGCGCGCGGGGATCGGTGGCCATGGTGACCCGCAGCAGTCCGTCGCGACGCATCCGTCGGTAGCGCCGCGCCACTGTCTGTTCGGCGATGCCGAGTACGTCGGCGATCTCCCGAAACGAGACGCGGGGCGAGATCTGCACAGCGCGAGCGATCTGCGTATCGACAGCGTCGAGTACGGCGGAATTCAACGCTGAGCGAGCTCCCATGACCAGAATTCTATGTCCACGAGGGTCGATCGCGACTTCGGTGGGTGTCGCCGACCACACTGGGATTCATCCGCTCGAACCGAGGCGCCGGCCCGATTCGAGCAACCCGCCCGAACCGGGCATTCCCCTGACGAGAGGTTCAGAATCCATGGCACGCAAGTGGTGGACGCTTGTGGTGGTCTGTGCGGCAACGTTCATGTTGCTGCTCGACATCACGATCGTCGTCGTCGCACTCCCCGACATCCAACGCGCCCTCGGCGCCACGTTCAGCCAGGTGCAGTGGGTCACCGATGCGTACGCGCTCGCGCTGGCCTCGCTCCTGCTCACGTCGGGGTCGATCTCCGACAAGTTCGGTCGCCGACGCGTCTTCACCATCGGCCTGGTGATCTTCACACTCGGCTCGCTGCTGTGCGGGCTGGCGCAGGATCCGACGATGCTCATCGTGTCGCGGGCGGTGCAGGGTGTCGGTGGCGCCATGATGTTCGCCACCTCGTTGGCGTTGCTGGCGGCCACTTTTCACGGCCGCGAACGTGGAGTCGCGTTCGGCGTGTGGGGTGCGGTCACCGGTGTGTCGACGGCGCTGGGTCCCATCCTGGGCGGGGTTCTCACCAGCGGGATCTCCTGGCGGGCAATCTTTCTGGTGAACATCCCGATCGGGATCGCGGCGGTGCTGGTCGCCCTGCGAATGGTGGACGAGAGTCGCTCCCCGCACGCGCGTCGCGTCGACTGGCCCGGCGTGATCACCTTCACCGCAGGCCTTTTCGCCCTCGTGTACGGGCTGACCGAGGCCGGTCAGCGATCCTGGGGCGACTCGCTGGTGGTGGGATCGTTCATCGTCGCAGCCGTGCTCCTCGTGGCGTTCGTCGCGATCGAGTTCACCGTGGCCGAGCCGATGTTCGATTTGTCGCTGCTGCGCATCCCCACGTTCCTCGGTGGCTCGGTCTCGGCCTTCGCGATGAACGGCTCCCTGTTCGCGATGCTGCTGTACATCGTTCTCTACCTGCAGAATTCGCTCGGCTACTCGGCGCTGCAGACCGGTGTGCGACTACTGGTGTTGTTCGGGTGCACCATGGTGCTGGCACCGATCGCGGGTCGTCTCTCCGAGCGTGTCCCGGTGCGCTGGCTCATCGGACCCGGCCTGTTGCTGGTGGGCATCGGACTGTTCACGATGACCGGACTCGACGCGGACTCGGACTGGACGCATCTCATCGTGGGGCTCGTGCTGAGCGGTATCGGCAGCGGCTTGGTCAACCCGCCGCTCGCATCCACCGCCGTCGGTGTGGTCCCGGTGTATCGGTCGGGCATGGCGTCGGGTATCAACAACACCTTCCGTCAGGTCGGCATCGCGGTGGGTATCGCGGTGTACGGCTCGGTGTTCTCCGCCCGGATGACGTCGTCGATGCGCGACAACCCGGCAGGAGGGATCCACGCAGGCTACGCCGACGCGCTCAACGTCCTGTTCTGGATCAGCGGAGCGGTGGCCGTGGTCGGTGGCGTGTGCGCACTGCTGTTGATCCGGCAGAAGGACTTCGTGGCCTCGCAGGCACCGCAGCCCGTCGCGGGCGAACCGACCGCGTCGGGGACCGCAGCGGCGCACTGAACCCTGCTCGCGTCACCGCCGTCGCGCGTACCGTGGAGAGAACAGAGGAATCCGGCCCGGTGTGTCCGCTGGGTTGGTTGCGTGAAAGTCTCACGGGGACAACGTCAACGGAGGTACTCAAACGATGAGCACGATTGCGATCGTCGGTGGCGGACTGGCCGCCGGCAAGGCGGCCGAGGCGCTGCGTGAACAGGACTTCGACGGTGACGTCGTGGTCTTCGGCGCCGAAGAACACCTGCCCTACGAACGACCCCCGCTGTCCAAGGAGTACCTCGCCGGCAAGAAGTCATTGCCCGACTTCACCGTGCACGACACCGATTGGTATCTCGATCAGCGGGTGGAGGTACGGCCCGGCACCCGCATCGAGAAGGTCGACGCCGCGGCGAAGACGCTGAGCCTGCCCGACGGTTCCACGTTCGGCTACGACACGCTGCTGCTGGCCACCGGCTCGTCGTCGCGTCACCTGGACCTGCCCGGGGCCGACGCCGACGGCGTGCACCACCTGCGCACCATCGACGACGCCGAATCGCTCTCCGATGCGTTGCCCGAGGGCGCACGCCTGGCGGTCGTGGGTGCGGGCTGGATCGGTATGGAGGTTGCGGCGAGCGCACGCGAGCGCGGCGTGTCGGTGAGCGTTGCCGAGTCGTCGTCGCTGCCGCTGCTGCGGGCGTTGGGCAATGAGGTGGCGCAGGTGTTCGCCGATCTGCACCGCGAGCACGGCGTCGACCTGCGCACCGAAGTCCAGGTGGACGAGATCACCACCAGCGGCGGCCGTGCCACCGGGTTGCGGCTTTCCGACGGTTCCACCATCGACGCCGACGCCGTGCTCGTGGCCGCCGGTGCGGTACCCAACCTCGGGGTGGCGCAGACGGCCGGGGTCGGGATCGACGGCGGCGGCGTACTCACCGACGCCGGGCTGCGCAGCAGCGATCCGAACATCTACGCGGTGGGCGACATCGCCAACGCGGAGCATCCGCTGCTGCGTCGCCGGGTGCGGGTGGAGCACTGGGCCAACGCACTCAACCAGCCGGAGGTGGCCGTCACCAACATGCTCGGCGGTTCTGCGCAGTACACCAACCTGCCGTACTTCTTCACCGACCAGTACGACCTCGGGATGGAGTACACCGGGCTGTCCGACGGCTACGAACGCGTCGTGTTCCGCGGTGACAAGCCCGGCCGCGAGTTCGTCGTGTTCTGGCTCGACGGATCCGATCACGTGCTGGCCGGCATGCAGGTCAACATCTGGGATCAGCTCGACAACGTCAAGGCGCTCATCACGTCCGGTCGCAGCGTCGATCCGGACAAACTCGCCGATTCCGGCATCGACCTCGCCGACCTCGTCGGCTAGCGCGAAACCCGCGGTGCGACAACGTCGTCCGCAGGCGCACACTGGAGGACGTGCATCCGGCCTCGACCCCGCTGACCCCCGACGTCGTGGTCACCGCGTGGCGGCCCGACACCGTCACCACGGTGATCGTGGTTGCCGTGGTGGTCGCCTACTGGCTGGGTTGGCGCCGCGCCGCGACGGTGCCGGTCTCGCGTGCGGTGGTGTTCACCGCGCTCGGTGGCGGGGTGTGGCTGCTGTCGGGGATCAGTGTGATCGGTGTGTACTCCGACACCCTCTTCTGGATCAGGGCCCTGCAGTTCGTGCTGCTGTTGCTCGTCGCGCCGTCGGGTCTGGCCCTGGGCACGCCGGTGACGGTGGCCCGCGACGCGCTGGGTGATGCGGGCCGCGCCCGCCTCGATGCGGCCCTGGACACTCGCGTGGCCCGCGTCCTACTGGGACCGATCGCCACGTCGGCGCTGGTGCTGGTCACGCCCTGGCTCATCTACTTCACCGGCTGGTACGAGTTGGTGTTGCGCGATCCGGCGGTGGACGCCGCGACGCGACTGCTGCTGGTGATGATCGGCGTGCTCTACTTCTACGCCCGCCTGCAGCTCGATCCCGTTCCGCACCGCTACCCGCAAGCGCTGTCGCTGGGCATCACCACGATGGAGAGCATCGCCGACGGCGTGCTGGGCATCGTGCTCTGGCAGGGTTCGTTGGTGGCCGCGGGGTATTACGAGTCGCTGCACCGCACGTGGGGCCCGAGTGTGCGCACCGACCAGACCATCGGCGCCGGCATCCTGTGGATTCTGGGGGACGTGGTGGGTCTGCCGTTCCTGATGCTGCTGTTCCGGCGTTTCCGGGCCGACGAGGCGGTGGCCGAACAGCGTGAGGATGCCCACGCCGCCGCGCACTCCGACGATCCGGTCGAAACGTCGGGTCTGTGGTGGGAGAACGATCCCAACCTGCGCGATCGTTATCGTTGACGAATGCGCACACCCGTCGAGCTGGGCTACGCCACCGCGCTCACCGTGCTGGCGGCAGGCCTCATCTTTCTGCTGGCACTGGTGCTGGGCGTCTGGAAGTACCGGCAGATGCGCGTCGCGCACGATCATCAGGCCCACCCCTACGTCGACATCGCGCACCGTTCGGCGTTGCTCTACTCATTCGCGACGTTGCTGGTCGCGGTGTTCGTCGAGCTCAGTGCCTGGCCCGAGTGGGTGAACCTGATCGCTGCCGCGGTGATGGTGGTGTTCTTCGTCGGTGCGATCGCGAGCTACATCGTGCACGGTGCGCGGCGCGACACCACCAATCAGTTCGCCGCCCCCGACGCCGCGCTGCGGGTGGCGATGGGCGCACTGATCGTGGGTGAGATCGGCGGGATGCTGGTACTGCTCGCGGGGTTCGTGGTGGGGCAGTTCGGCTAGCCCTGTTGCGCCTCGGCGGCGGCGATCTCGGCGCGCACCTGGTCCATGTCGAGGTCTTGCACCGCGCCGATCAGCTGTTCGAGCTGCGCGGGCGGCAGTGCTCCGGGCTGGTTGAACACCAGCACCCCGTCACGGAATGCCATCAGCGTGGGGATCGAGCGGATGCCGAAGCCCGCGGCGAGCTGCTGCTGTGCCTCGGTGTCGACCTTGCCGAACACGATGTCGGGGTGGGTCTCCGACGCCTTCTCGAAGGTCGGCGCGAACTGACGGCACGGTCCGCACCACGCAGCCCAGAAGTCGACGAGCACGGTGCCGCCGCCCTGGACGGTCGACTCGAAGTTGTCGAGGGTCATTTCTTGTGTACTCATGACCTCCACGGTACGTACCCCTAGGGGCATGTGCCACGTGTCGTCACGGTGCGACGGAGACCCAGTCGGCGAAGCCGGAGGGGTCGTGCCTGCCGATGATGAAGTGTTCGAACAGGCCCCAGCCCTCCCGTGTGGTGCCGTCGGCCTCGCGGCACTCGACGCGGGCGACATGGTCGATCGCGCCGAACGGCATCCGACCCACCACCGCGGGATCGTTCATGTCGTAGGTGAGACGTTCGGTGAAGGCCTCACCGCGCCACATGCCGTGCTGCCAGTCGGGATCACCGCCGTAGCCACCGCCGGCATGCAGTACGGCGGGTAGTAGGGAGGTCACCTCCAGGGTGACGGGGGAGCCGTCGAGCGCGGTGGCGGCGATGGTGGCACCGGTCGGGATGCGGGTTCCGGGCCGATAGTGGATGTCGAATCGCGGCCATCCCATCTGCTCGACCCGTCCGTCTTTCCACACCCGGCTGCAGTCGTTGAGGGTGCGCATCCCGTCCGGCTCCTCCTGCACGATGAAGACGAGCGCGAAGTCGTCGAACGCGACGGGCACATAGGTCCACCACATACCGTCGAACGGCGGGTCGGCGGGCCGGCCGGCGGGTTCGGGCTCCCCGATCGGACGGATGCCCCACGAGCGGTCGCGGCTGCCGATCCACGTGGCGGGTTGCACCGCGATCTCGGTGTCGTCGATCCGCAGCCATCCGCTCCACGAGCCGAGCTGGGCGAAACGCTGGGCGTCCAGCGTCACCCGATTGCCGCGGCGCATCAGGTGGGGCTGTTCCTGCAGCGGATCGAACAGGCCGTGCCAGGTCAGGTCCAACGCGATGCCCTCGGTCTCCTCCAGCACGAGGCGTACGGTGCGCAGCGGTTCGACGACCTCGATGCGGTAGGAGTTGACGCGCTGGTCGAGCCGGTTCTGGTCGATCGCGTCGGACAGGTGCAGCGCGGTCTGCTCGTCGCCGCGGCGGATGAGCACATAGGCGTCCTTGACCCCGAGGTTCGGGTAGTAGCCCAGTCCGGTGATGACGAAGATGTCGCCGGTGCGGTCGTGCGCATTGAAATAGCACCGGTCGTAGAAGTTGCGGTCCGACGACTCCGGCCACGCAATCGGTTGCGGTACTTGATGAATCGGGTACTCATCGAGTGGTCCGAGCATCAGGCGGCTCCTGCCAGTAGACGTTCGAGAAGCTGACGATGGTAGAAGAGTTCCGCGTCGATGTCGGTGGGCCGCGGCGCCTCGCCGAAGTGCACGCGCCGGTTCGCGGTGCGCATGAAGATCACTCCCCAGATGACGCCGGCGTAGATGTAGAACCAGTGCAGATCACCCAGGTCGACGCCGGTGAGTTCGCGGTAGGTGTCGCGCACATCGTTCTCGCGCAACACATCAGGCAGTCCCGGTAGGTTGCCGAGTCCACACAGCTCCTGAAAGACGTTGTGCGCGAAGATGAGCCATGAGACGTCGAGTTCCCGGGGGCCCAGGGTGGCCATCTCCCAGTCCAGAATGGCGGCCGGCGCGAACCCGTCGTCGTAGATCACGTTGCCGATTCGCGCGTCACCCCAGTTGAGCACCGGTTCCGCGGCGGCGATCTCGTCGGGAAAGTGCTCGTGCAGCCAGCCGAGTGCGCGTTCGAGGAGAGGTGACGGTCCGAGCCCGTCGGCGGCGAAACGATAGAACCGGTCGAGGTCGACGAGTCTGCGGTGCAGCGGGGTGGGCCCGTCGTCCGTGGCGCCGTCGGACGCACCCGCTTCGAGGAAGCCGAAGGTGGCGGCGGCGTCGGGGATCGAATGCAGGGTGGCGATCACGCCGACGGTGGCGTCCTGCAGTGCGCGGCGTTTGTCGGCCGGTGCGTCGAAGAACCAGTTGTCGCCGAACGTATACGGCATCACGTCGGGTGGCACCCGGCCGTCGACGCGGTCCATCACGAAGAACGGCGAACCGAGGATCTCACCGGTCGACTCGAGCCAGCGCACCGCCGGGATCGGCAGTGTGGTCAGCTCGGCGGCGCGCCGCATCACCTCGTACTGGTGGTCGAGGTGATAGCGCTCGAACACCGGGATGTCGGCGGGGCGCGGCTGCAGCCGCATGGCCCACCGCCCGTGCCGTCGTTCGTCGTTCTCGGTCCACTCGCCGGTGAGCATCACCGTCTCCGACGACATGCCGTTGGCGTCTGCCCCCGGCTCCACCACCACCGTCGGTGACGAACCCGGCGGCAGCCGCGTGCTCAGCCAGTCGGCGAGTGCTGCGGGCAGTGCGGCCGTGTCACGCGCAGATCGCTGCAGGTGGTCGACGTCCTCGAGGGTCGGTTGGCTGGCCATGGCGAGTCCTTCCGTCGGGCATTCACGCGCCGGTCGGCGTGCGGACACCCGGTGTCCAGACTCATGACAGCACCTCGGGGTGGGAGGTGTCTCGAGATCGGATCAGTTCGGCCCGGTGGGACGTTCGGCCAGTTTCTGGAGTGCGCGGTACACACCGATCACGATGAGCACGAACAGCACGATGCCCAGGATCTGCGCGCCGTTGTCCCAGCCGTCGCCGACCACCGCCAGCACGCTGTCGTCGCCGGTGGAGGCGACGATGGCGGCGAACACGACACCCCACAGAGCCTCACCGACGATCAGGCCGGTCGCCAGCAGTACGCCGAGGCGCTTCTTGTCCTCGACGTCGCCGCCGCTGCGTTCGGCCCACTTGTTGTACGCGGCACCGATGAAGGCGCCGAGCGGGATCATCAGCGTGACCGCCATCGGCAGGTAGATGCCCATGCCGACGGCCAGCGGAGGCAGCCGGAACTTCTTCACGGTGAGGCCGAGGACCTCGTCGATCAGGATGATCCCGACGCCGATCGCCACCCCGATCCACAGCATCTTCCAGTTGAGGTCACCGCCGAACACACCCTGTGCGAGTGAGGAGATCAGGCTGGCCTGCGGTGCCGGCAGTGCGTCCTTGCCCGCGCCCGGTGCCCCCTGGAAGCCGAACGCGGTGTTCATCACGCCCAGGATCGGCGGGATGATCGCGGAGCCGAACAGCACGCCGATGATCAGCGCCACCTGCTGCTTCCAGGGTGTGGCGCCGACGAGTTGACCGGTCTTGAGGTCCTGCAGGTTGTCGTTGGAGATGGTGGCGACGCCGAAGACGATGGCGGTGGCGAACAGTGTGTAGGCGATCAGCGCCGCCGACTGCTGGCTGTCGTAACTGCCGAAGACCGCCTTGATGAGCAGCGCGGCCAGGATCACCGCGAGGATGCCCACACCCGAGATGGGGCTGTTGGACGAGCCGATCAGGCCGGCCATGTAGCCGCACACGGCGGCCACCACCAGCCCGATGACGAACACGAACACCAGCGTGGCGGCGATGATGCCGCCGGAATGTCCGGCGATCGCCGTGTCGTGCACGAAGTCCCAGAGCAGCAGGCCGATCGGTACGAGCATCACCACGATGGTGGTGCCGACGATCGGGAACGGGATGTCGCGCTCGGTGATATCGACGGTGACGCCGCCCTTGCGCGCGCGGGCCGACGCGATGGAATCGGCGATACCGCGGGCGATCGGGAGGACGAGCTTGATCAGTGTCCACACCGCGGCCACGGCGATCACGCCGGCTCCGACGAACCGCACGTCGTCGGTGAAGACCTTGTCGACGACGTCGGCGACGGCGGTGCCGGGAGTGACCTGACCCGACGATTGGATGGGCAGGATGATGAAGTAGCCGATCACCAGGCCCACCAGCATCGCGATACCCACGGTCACACCCACCAGGTGACCGATGCCGATGAGCGACAGTTGCAGCCCGGCACTGACGAGTGTGCCGCCGGAGGCGAATTTGAACGCCACCTCGGGACCGGTGTTGATGAGCTTGAGGTTGCCCAGGATGGCGAGGAACGCCGACGTGACACCGCCGATGACGATCGCGCGCAGCCCGGCCTTGTTGCTCTCGACGCCCTCGCGGGTCTCGCCGACCTTGAGGACCTCTGCGGCCGCCACACCCTCCGGGTAGGGCAGATCCGATCCGGTGACCAGTGCCCGCCGCAAAGGGATCGAATACATCACGCCGAGGATGCCGCCCACGGCACAGACCGCGACGGTGATCCAGTAGGGGAAGCCGGTCCACCAGCCGACCATGATCAGGCCGGGCAGCACGAAGATGATCGCCGAGAGTGTGCCGGCCGCCGAGGCGATCGTCTGCACGATGTTGTTCTCGACGATGGAGTGGTTGCGGAAGTTGCGGAGGATGGCCATCGAGATGACGGCCGCGGGGATCGCGGTGGCGAAGGTCAAACCGACCTTGAGCCCGAGATACACGTTCGCGGCGGTGAACACCAGGGTGATCAGTCCGCCGAGGATGGCCCCGCGCAGCGTGAGTTCGCGGAGACTGGTGTCACCTGCCGGCGCGGTGAGGGTCACGGGCATTCCTCTCGTCGGACGGTGCCGGACGTGCGCCATCGATGGGAATTGTGTTCAACACTCTAGGGTCGGCGACGCATTGATGCGCGGCGATCGGGGCGAGTCGTGTGTGTCGCACCGGTGTGGCGGGCCGCACCGGGGATTTCGCAAGTGAATTCACCGACGTTGCGGGTCGATGTCAACTCCGCGTGGTACGGCTTGAACAGGGGGGCAAACCCATAAGCGATCACACCCCGTGAGAGGACGTGCGATGTACTACAGCAGTGGAAACTACGAGGCATTTGCCCGACCCCGGAAGCCGCAGGGGGTGGACGACAAGACGGCCTGGTTTGTGGGCGCGGGTCTGGCCTCGCTGTCCGGTGCGGCGTTCCTGATCCGCGACGGGCAGATGTCGGGTGACAAGATCACCGTCTTCGAACGCCTCAAGTTGCCCGGCGGTGCGCTCGACGGCATCAAGGAACCCGAGAAGGGATTCGTCATCCGCGGTGGCCGTGAGATGGAAAACCACTTCGAATGCCTGTGGGATCTGTTCCGGTCCATCCCGTCGATCGAGATCGAGGGCGCCAGCGTGCTCGACGAATTCTATTGGCTCAACAAGGACGACCCGAACTACTCCTTGCAGCGCGCCACCGTCAACCGCGGCGAGGACGCACACACCGACGGCAAGTTCACGCTGAGCGACAAGGCGCAGAAGGAGGTTCTCAAACTCTTCCTCGCCAGCCGCGAAGAGATGGAGAACGTGCGGATCGACGAGGTGTTCTCCGAGGAATTCCTCAAGAGCAACTTCTGGATGTACTGGCGCACCATGTTCGCCTTCGAGGAATGGCATTCGGCGCTGGAGATGAAGCTCTACATCCACCGTTTCATCCACCACATCGGCGGGCTGCCCGACTTCTCCGCGCTCAAGTTCACCAAGTACAACCAGTACGAATCGCTGGTGCTGCCGCTCTACACCTGGCTGCTCGACCAGGGCGTGACGTTCCACTTCGACACCGAGGTGACCGACGTCGACTTCGACATCTCGGCAGATCGCAAGCAGGCCACCGCCATTCATTGGAATGCCGGCTCCAAGAGCACCGCGGGAGAGCCCGGTTCCACCGGTGTCACCGAGTTGGGCGCCGACGACCTGGTGTTCATGACGATCGGATCGTTGACCGAGAACTCCAACAACGGCGACCACCACACGCCGGCGGAACTCGACGAGGGGCCGGCACCGGCGTGGGACCTGTGGCGCCGGATCGCGGCACAGGATCCGTCCTTCGGCCGGCCGGAGGTGTTCTGCGGCGACATCCCCAAGACCAAGTGGGAATCGTGCACGGTCACCACGCTGGACAAGCGCATCCCCGAGTACATCCAGAAGATCACCAAGCGGGATCCGTTCAGCGGCCGGGTGGTGACGGGCGGGATCGTCACCGCCACCGACTCGAGCTGGCTGATGAGCTGGACGGTCAACCGGCAGCCGCACTTCAAGCAGCAGCCCAAGGACCAGATCGTCGTGTGGGTGTACGGCCTGTTCGTGGACAAGCCCGGCGATTACGTGAAGAAGACGATGAGCGAGTGCACCGGTGAGGAGATCGTGCAGGAGTGGCTCTATCACCTCGGCGTCCCCGATGCCGACATCCCCGAACTCGCGGCGAGCGGCGCGAAGGCGGTTCCGGTGATGATGCCGTACGTGACGTCGTTCTTCATGCCGCGCCAGGCCGGCGACCGGCCCGACGTGGTGCCCGAGGGAGCGGTGAACTTCGCCTTCATCGGGCAGTTCGCCGAGACCAGCCGAGATTGCATCTTCACCACCGAGTACTCCGTGCGCACCCCGATGGAGGCGGTCTACACCCTGCTCGGCATCGAGCGTGGTGTGCCCGAGGTGTTCAACTCCACCTACGACATCCGCAGCATGGTGGCCGCATCGAGCCGGTTGCGTGACGGCAAGATGGTGGATCTGCCCGGGCCGAAGGTGGTGCGGAACAAGATCTTCGGGAAGCTCGAATCCAACCAGGTGGGTGAACTGCTCGCCGAGTACGAGCTGATCCCGACCGCGGGTACCACCCGCAAGATCCGTAACGACGCGATCGATCTGAACGGCACCATCGGCGACCGCGCCCCGGTGACCAAGGACTGACAGGTGGTCGGCGGTCGTATCATTGCCTCGTGGCCAGAACGATCGCGACCGCCGACCCCGTCGATCTCGACGCGCTGCTGGACTTCGTCCGGCCGCGCCATCACCTGCTGTTACTCACGTACAGACGCAACGGAAAACCGCAGATCTCGCCGGTCACCGGAGGCGTCGACGACGACGGTCGCATCGTCATCGCCACCTACCCGGGACGGGCGAAAACCCTGAACGCGCAGCGGGATCCGGACGTGAGCGTCTGCGTGGTCTCCGACGAGTGGAACGGGCCGTGGGTGCAGATCGACGGCACCGCCGAGATCCTGCACATGCCCGACGCCGAAGACGGCCTCGTCGACTATTTCCGATCGATCTCGGGCGAACACCCCGACTGGGATGAGTACCGCGCGGCGATGCGGGTCCAGGGCAAATCGCTGATCCGCATCACGCCGACCTCGTGGGGACCGGTGGCCACCGGCGGTTTTCCCGCCGGCATCGCCGCACGACTCGACGCAGGGGAGTAGCGAGCCGAGCATGCGGTGAGGCGATCAGCGCGCCCCCGTGCACTCGCCGATGGCCTGATCCAGGATGTCGATGCCCAGGCGCAGTTCGTCGTCGGTCGCGGTGAGCGGCGGGGCGATCCGGAACGTGCCGCCCATGCCCGGCAGTTGCACGACGTTCATGTGCAACCCGAGCTCGAAGCAACGCCGGGTGACCGCCGCGCCGAGCCGATCGGCGGTGCCGGTGTCGTCGCCGTCGATCAACTCGAGTCCCTGCAGCAGGCCGCGTCCGCGGATGTCGCCCACCACCGGATGATTGTGTTGGATCTCGGTGAGTCCATCGCGGAGCAGTTTGCCTGCCGCCCTGGCGCGTTGGTCGAGATCGTCGCGCTCGAGCACGTCGAGCACCGTGTTGCCCACCGCGGCGACAAGCGGATCGGAGACGTGGGTGGTGAAGAACAGGAACCCGCGGTCGTGGGCGGCCTGTTCGATCTCGGCGGTGGTGATGGTGGCCGCCAGCGGTAGGCCGGCGCCGAGCGTCTTGGACAGGGTGATGATGTCGGGAACAACGTCGTCACGTTCGAATGCGTACCAGTCCCCGGTGCGGCACAGGCCGGTCTGCGCCTCGTCGACGATGAGCAGCATGTCGCGTTCGCGGCATTTGCGTTGCAGCGCAGCAAGATAGCCGGGCGGCGGCTCGATGACCCCGCCCGAGGACAAGATCGGTTCGACGATGCACGCGGCGAGCGACCCCACCGACTGGGCGTCGATCAGCCCGAAACCGAAGTCGAGTTGACGTTCCCAGTCGAGCGACCCGTCCGGACGGGTGAAGTCCGGGCGGAACGCGTCGGGGGTGGGTAGCGCGAAATTGCCCGCCGCCACCGGACCGTAGCCGCCCCGGCCGGCGCTGTAGGTGGCGGCGGCCGCCGCGTGGGTCATGCCGTGCCACGAGCGCGCGAACGACACGATCTCGTGTTTGCCGGTGACCAACTTCGCCATCCGGATCGCGGCCTCGTTCGATTCGGCCCCGGTGGTCAGCAGCAGCACCTTCTCCAGCGGATCGGGCAGCGAATCGGCGAGCCGGGAAGCCAAGTCGAGCACCGGTTCGCTGAGCATGCCGCTGAACAGGTGATCGAGGGTGGCGATCTGCCGGGAGACGGTGGCCACCACGTCGGGGTGTGAGTGACCGAGGATCGCCGACATCTGGCCCGAGGTGAAGTCCAGGACGCGTCGTCCATCGGCGGTGTAGACGAAGCTGCCCTCGGCGCGCGCGATGAGTTCCGGACTGAAGGTGCCGCCGTACCGGATGAGGTGGCGGGTGAGGTCGGTGTGCGGGAGGTGGGTCAATGTGCCACCGGGCGGCGGCCGAACTCGGTGACCAGTGCCGCGTTGAACACCGGGATGTCGTCGGGATTGCGGCTGGTGATCAGGGTGTTGGGTCCCTCGCGATCCACCACCACCTCTTGGTCGACCCAGGTGGCACCCGCATTGGTGAGGTCGGTGCGCAGGCTGGGCCACGAGGTGAGGGTGCGGCCGCGCACCACGTCGGCCTCGATGAGCGTCCAGGGTGCGTGGCAGATGGCCGCCACCGGCTTACCGGCGTCGAAGAACTGCGTGACCAACGCGACCGCCGACGGCTCGGTGCGCAGGAAATCCGGATTGGCCACACCACCGGGCAGCACCAGCGCATCGAAGGAATCCGCGCTCACCGCCTCGGCGGTGGCATCCACGTCGAAGGTGTCGGCCGCGTCGAGATGGTTGAATGCCTGCACCGTTCCCTCGGCGGTGGACACCAGTTTCGGTGTGCCACCGGTCTCGGTGACCGCACGCCACGGTTCGGTGAGTTCCACCTGTTCAATGCCCTCGGGCGCCACCAGGAAGGCGATCGTCAATCCGTTCAGTTCGTCGGCCATGGCGTTACTCCGTTCATGTCGGGATCGGGTTGGGGGTCTGTCTTCGACGGTACGCGTCGGTGCTCGGCCGGGCAGCGCGCTTGTAGCGTGGAATCCATGACGCGAACCTCGGATGTGGCGGTCATTGGTGCCGGGATCGTCGGGCTGTCGGCGGCCTATCAACTTGCCGAACAAGGACTCACCGTCACCGTTTACGAGACCGGGGTGCCCGGATTCGGACAATCGGCAGGCCAATCGCGAATCTTCCGCCACGCGCACGACGACCCACGGCTGGTGGAACTCGCGGTACGCGCCCGAGCGCACTGGCGACGGTGGGAGGACGAGCTCGGTGCACCGCTGGTCAGTGGCGATGGTGCGGTCTCGCTGGGCGCTGCGGCATCGGGCAGGTTGGCGGAGTTGCAACGCCATCCCGAGATCGGCGCACACACCGTCGACGCCCACGAATTGCGCACGCTGCTGCCCATTCTCGCCGACTTCGACGGTCCGGCGGTCTTCGATCCGGGTGGCGGATCGATTCACACTCGTACGGCCATCGAGCTGCTCGCCCGGGCGCTGGGCGATCGGATCGAGACCCAGCAGGTGATTTCGTTGCGCCGCAACGGCGACGGCGTGCAGGTGCGCTGCCCGACCCTGGTGGCCGAGCACGGTGCGGCCGTGGTCTGCGCCGGACGGGAGACCGCAGCGCTGGCCCGTGGCGTGGGTCTCGACATCCCGGTGACCCTCGGCGCGCATGTGCGGGTGTCGTTCGCGGTGCGCGGCGAGGTCGATCGGCTCCCGACCCTGCAGGACGGCAGCGGCGACTTCGGATTCACCGGTGTCTATGCCGCGGCCTACCCGGACCGTTCGGAATACGGACTGGGACTGTCGGATTCGGTGCCCGCGACCGGCATCGGCGGCATCGCGGACCCGGACACACTGGCACGTCTGGCGGAGGACACGTCGGACTACGTCGCGCGGGCCCTTCCCGGACTGGATCCGACGCCCACCGGCATCGTGCACTGCTGGGTGACGTCGCTGCCGTGGGGCGACGACGGCGTGGCCATCTGGCAGTCGGGGCCGGTGTTCTGTCTGGCCGGCCACAACCTGTTCAAGCACGCGCCGACGCTGGGGGAGATGCTGGCCATGTCGGTGGATGTCGGTGCCGTGCCGGCACCCTTCACCCCTGCGGACCTGCTGGGACGGTCGGCGGAATGAGCGAGGCGAATCCCGGCTAGAACGGTGGCGGGTTCGCGTCGTCCCATTCTTGCTGCGCGCGTTCGGCGATGGCGCGTCGTCGCGCATGCATGGTGTCGATGGTTCGTCGTGCCGGGTGGTCGGGTGGTTTGTCGCGGAGGCGGGGGAACAGGTCGAGTCCGGTGAAGGAGTTGCCGACGAACCAGTGTCCGGTGGGGGATTGGAAGATGCTGGTGTTCATGGCGAGCTGGTAGTCGCGCCACGATCCGAAGGTTTTGACGCGGTGATGGAAGCGGCAGACTGGTTTAATGTTGTGCCGCTTGGTTTTTCCGCCACGAGTCGGGTCCTTGTGGTCGAAGGGCACGGTGTGGTCGAGATCGGTTCGCCAGACGGGGTTGGTGCAGCCGGGAAACGAGCAGCACAGTTCGCCGGAGCGGATCAGGGCGTCGAGCTTGCGGCTGGGGGTGTACCGCAGTGCGGCGCGGGCGGATTGCGCATGGTCGGGGTGAAGGAGTTCGAACTCGGCGCCCGCCATGAGTTCACCTACGGTGGCGGCGTCGATCACGCCGTAACCGTCGAGGTAGCCCGGCTCATCGTCGTCTCCGTCGAGGGTGGACTGGTTGGCCACCACGTGGATGATCGCGCGCGGCGAGGCAGGTGTGTCGGGTGTGGGGGCCGCCGCTCCCGATTCGATGGCGGTGACGCATGCCGGGCAGCGGCAGGCGAGTGTGTCGTGGCCCTCGGCGAGCGCGATCAGCGCGTCGGCGCGGCGTTGGGTGCGTGTTCGCGGGTCCGCGTCGTGCACGGAGTCGGCCATCGCGGTCAGCCGGGCGTCGACGCGTACGCCGGAGGTGACCGGCAGAGTTCCCGACACGCGTGCCTGGCCGGTGGTGAACCGATCCGGACGGATTCGGATGTTGCGGTCGGACTCGACGAGTTCGCGCCGCCGTCGCGGTGCGGCATCGTCGATGCGCGTGACGATCGCATCGATCATCGCGGTGTAACGGGTGAGCGACATCTGATCGCGGGAGAACACGGCAAGGGCGATCTCGGTGTCGACGTCGCGAATGTGTTCCGGCGAGCACAATTCGGTACGTGCGACGGCGATGGTGAATCGACGCAGATCGATACGTCCGCAGGCCAGCGCGCCGGCGGTCTGGGGCAGGCGGTAGCGCAGCGCGTGGGCCGTCACGATGAGGTCACGTGCCTGTCGCGGAGGTACCGAGAGCACCGCGCCGATGTCGGCGATGGTGCGTTCGAGTCCGTCGGGCCCGAATTCGGCACGGGGGTTCTCCCCGGCGCGTCCGCGCGCCGCGTGCTCGGCGATGGCGGCGGCCGAGTCGGCCTGTCCGGTGGTGTGCCGGCCGACGTCATGTCCGTAATCCTCTTCGTGTTCCTCGTGGATGAGGCTGATTGCCTGCAGCATGCGGAACTGAGCGGTCGCGGTGGTGGCGGCGCAGTGGGCGATCACCTCGATCAGATCGGTTTTCGACAACTCCTCGTCATCACCGAGCTGCGCAGCGATCGGCAGCGCCCCGGCAGGGGTCGGGGCCGGCATGCCGACCGACGTCGGCGGCTCTCCTATGGACATGCTTCGAACATACATGCGACCACCGACAATTCTGTTCGCGCAGATCAGGCCGCGAGAACGCGCCGTGCGAGGCCGGTCGGATCTCGCACGCGCGATACTCGACGGGTGAGCGCATCCGGCGAGTCGCCCAGGCACCGGAAGGTTGCCGTTGTCGGCACCCTCAACCTCGACCTCGTGCTGCGGGTCTCACGGCGTCCCGCCGTCGGTGAGACGGTGTTGGGCCGTTCACTCATGCAGCGGCCAGGTGGCAAGGGGGCCAATCAGGCGCTCGCTGCTGCTGCTGAGACGAGCACCTCCCTCATCGGCGCCACAGGCACCGATGCGGCGGGTGATCTGATGATCGAGGCCCTTGAGAAGGGTGGCGTCGATGTGACGCACGTACGGCGGGTCGCGGGAACCAGCGGTCACGCCGTGATCGAGGTGGACGACGACGGGGACAACAGCATCGTGGTGATCACCGGCGCCAATGCGGAACTCGGTGCACACGACGTGGTGTCCGCCCTGGATGCGACGCGCCCCGACGTGGTGGTGACCCAACTGGAGTCGCCGATGGAGGCCATCGCCGCGGCGGCCGGGTGGGCCGATGACCGCGGCCGGCGATTCGTCCTGAACCCCAGTCCGGCGGCACCCGTCGATCCGCGGATTCTCGCGGCGGCCGATCCGCTGATCGTCAACCATCTGGAGGCCGCCTACTACGCTGACGCGCCGGCTTCTGCCGACGTCACCGCCACAGACATCACAGACACGGCCCGACAACTGCTCTCGCAAAGCCGTTCGGTGATCATCACCCGCGGCGGCGAGCCCACCATCGTCGCCACCGCAGCCGGCATCGACACGATCACGGTGCCGCGGATCCGCGTGGTCGACACCACCGGTGCCGGCGACGTCTTCGCCGGGACGTTGGCGGCTCGGCTGGCACGCGGAGCCGGACTGCTCGCCGCCGCCGGTGCGGCCGTCACAGCGGCATCGGCGCACGTGGGCCGCGAGCGGACGGTCGGCGGTTGCGATCACGTAGATGGCCGATCACGTAGATTGCACTGAGTGAATCGGGGAGCGGTCGATCGGGGAACGGTGAAGCAGGACATGGCGTCGGCGGGATCGTCGCGGTGGGCCCGGGTGCGCACCGCCGCCCGCATCCTCGGCGGTCATCAGGTGGCCGCCGATCGGGAGACCCCGTTCACGGTGATCTGCGACGAGCCGCACCGGACGCTGCGCCGCTACGGCACCGACGCGCAGGTGGCTGCCGCGGCACAGCGCCCCCCGGTCCTGCTGATACCGCCGCTGGCCGTGCCCGCCCGCTGCTACGACCTCGGTCCCGGGCAATCGGTGACCGAACACCTGCTGGCGACCGGTCGGGTGCCCTACGTCGTCGACTTCGGCGACGTCGGCCGCGCCGAACGCCACATGGGGTTCGCCGACTACTTCGACCACATCGTGCCCGAGGCGATCACCCGAACCATCGACGATCACTTCGCCGGAGGCGGCGGACAGATCGACCTCGCCGCGTGGAGCCTCGGCGGCACCCTCACGTTCCTCACGGTGGCCGCCCACCCGGACCTACCGGTGCGGTCGATCACCGCGGTGGGCACCCCGCTGGACTACGACGCGGTGGTGCCCTACCCGCTCGTGAAACGACTCATGCGTCCGGTCGGCGGTGTTCCCATCACCGCCGCGCTCCGCACCATGGGAGGTATTCCGGCCCCGCTGGTCCGGATCGCCTACCGTGCCACCGCATGGGACCGGGAGATTCGCAAACCGTCGTACATCATGCGCAACGCCGTAAATGCCGACGCCCTGGCGCGCATGCAGGTGATCGACCGATTCCAGAACTCGATGCCCGGTTACGCGGGCAAGGTGTCGCTCGAGATGTGGCAGAACTTCGTCTACCGCGACGAACTCGCTTCGGGCGTAGTCGATTTCGATGGACGAATTGTCGACATCACCTCCATCACGCAACCGATACAGCTCTTCGGCAGTCATCGCGACGCCATCGCGAGCTGGCGCGCGGCCCACCACGGCGTCGAATTGTTCACTGCCGCATCGGCGGTCCACTTCGACACCGTCGAGACCAGTCATCTTGGCCTCATTGCCGGAGATGCCGCATTCGCGCAGACCTGGCCGCGCGTCGACGAGTTCCTCAGCGGACTCGATGCTCTCGGCGATGGCGACTTTCGCTCGTAGCCAAAGCGTCGCGGGGCGGTGTCATGAGACGTTTCATTCTGAGACTTCTCCGCTGAGGTTGGCGAACTCCTCACCGAGTACGAAGGTCCCGGCCTTCGTCACGCGGTCTCGTCGGCGGTGTGTGACTGTGCGGCGAGGAACGCGTGCACCAGCGGCACCGCGCTCGCGCCCTCACCGCTGGCCGACGCGACCCGCTTCATCGAGCCGCCACGGATGTCGCCGGCGGCGAACACCCCCGGCGCACTCGTCGCCAGGTTCGGTGGCGGCAACTCGCCGGGCCAGTGTTCCTTCGGGACGTCGCGCCCGGTGAGGACGAAACCGCGGTCGTCGGTGGCGATCTGGTCGGGCAGCCAATCGCAATGCGGTTCCGCGCCGATCAGCAGGAACAGCCCGCCCGCCGTCACTCGCTCGGTGGAACCTGTTGACCGGTCGCGTAATCGGAGCCATTCCAGCTGTGCATCGCCACCTCCGTCGACCACTTCCGACGACCCGCGCACGGTGATCCGCGGATGATAGGCGATCTCACCGATCAGGTACTGCGACATCGTTGCCGTCAGGTCGGGCCGACGGATCACGATTGTCACCGAGCGGGCGAACCGCGCCAGATGCACCGCGGCCTGTCCGGCCGAATTGCCGCCACCGACCACGAACACGTCGCGGCCCTCCATCTCGCGGGCCGCCGACATCGCCGCGCCGTAGTTCACGCCGCGGCCCACCAGTTCTTCCAATGCGTGCACGCCGAGGCGGCGGTAGGCCACCCCGCTGCTGATCACCACGGCTCGGGCCAGCACGTCGCCGCCCGCGGTGCAGATACGATGCGGCGCGCCGTCACCGCCGACCTCGAGTCGATCGACCGACCAGCCCGCGTAGAAACGCGCGCCGAACCGCACCGCCTGCGTGCGCGCCCGCTGCGCCAGCCGCATCCCCGAGATACCGCGCGGAAAACCGAGATAGTTGCGGATCATCGAACTCGTGCCCGCCTGCCCGCCGATCGCCTCGGACTCGATCACCACCGTCGAAAGGCCTTCGGAGGCACCGTAAACGGCGGCCGCGAGACCGGCGGGGCCGGCCCCGACAATTGCGAGATCCACCACCTCGTCCTCGTCGACATCCGATGGCCTGCCGTACATCAACGTCGCCACATCCCGGACGGCGTGCGCGACCACCACCTTGTCACGCAATTTGGGGCTCACCGAATGGATCAGCGGGTAGGCGCCCTCGCCGTCCACGAGCGCCATGGCCGTACGACCCTCAGCACTGTCCGGACGGTAGGTGCGGTTGGGCATGCCGGTCCGGTCCAGGAAGTCGCGGATCGACAGCGTCAGCGGTGTCTCGGCGGGGGTGATGATGCGAATCGTGTCGACCACCGGGGTGCCCACGGTGGCTCCCCAATCCGAGAGCATTTCGATGATCGCGTAATGGAACTCCTCGTCGCGTGCTCCGCGCGGCATCAGCAAGAACGTGTCGAACTTGCCCTTCTGCAGCGCGGGCCGCAAGGTGGTGGACTGCTCGGCGAACCGCTCCCATGCGATCACCACCACCCGCCGCGCCGTCGGCACGATGCTGCGGAACGAGCCCATCGCCTCCAGCACCGACATGTCCGGCAGTGCGGAGTCCACGACGATCAGCGCGATCGGCACGCCGTCGGTGGCGAGCCTGCCCAGCGAGACGATGGCCTCGACCGCAGAGCGGGCACACTCGATGCGGTAGTCGCGGCGGTAGCGACCGAACTCGTCGGCCAGCGCGTCGGCGCGCTCGGCGGACACCAGCACGATCGCCGGCGTGGGTGCCGTGTTGTCCTCGGGTGCGACGGACTCGGACTGCCCGGGGTGGGGCTCGGACTGCCCGTCGTGGGCGGGGCCGGTCATCGGCGGCGTCCTCGATGCATGTCACCAGTGTGGCACCGTCGACGAGGCGTGGTTGCGGCCGCGAGGACGCCGCCCGACGATCCGGATGGGTAGGCTGACCGGCATGCGACCCCACGTGGTGATCGTCGGCGCCGGATTCGGCGGGCTCAACGCTGCGCGCCGACTCAAGCGAGCCCCCGTGTCGGTGACCGTGATCGACCGGGGAACCATCCACCTGTTCCAGCCGCTGCTCTATCAGTGCGCCACCGGTTTGCTCTCGGAAGGTTCCATCGCGAGCCCGGTACGGCATCTGCTGCGTCGCCAGCGCAACGCGAACGTGCTGCTCGGGGAGGCCACCGGCGTGGACCCGACCGCCAAGACCCTCACCGTGCTCGGCGCCGACGGCACCTCCACCGAACTGCGTTACGACTACCTGGTGGTGGCCGCAGGCATGCGGACCGCCTATCACGGCAACCACAACGCGGTGACCCATGCCATCGGCATGAAGACACTCGACGACGCCCTGGCCATCCGCCGCCAGATCATCGGTGCCTTCGAGATCGCCGAGACGCTGCCCGACGCCGAACAGCGTCGGGAATGGCTGACTTTCGCGGTGGCCGGCGCCGGGCCGACCGGAGTGGAGCTGGCCGGACAGATCCGGGAACTGGCCACCACCGCACTCGAACGCGAGTTCCGCAGCATCGACCCGAGCGAAGCCCGCGTGCTGCTCTTCCACGGCAGCGACCGCGTGCTGCCGTCGTTCAGTCCGTCGCTGTCGAAGCAGGCACAGAAGTCCCTCGACCGGATCGGGGTGGAAACCCACCTCGGGGTGCACGTGACCGACGTCGGGGAATCCACGGTGCAGACCACGGCGAAGGCCACCGGCGAGGTGACCACCTACGACGCGCGCACCACCCTGTGGACCACGGGAGTGGAGGCGGTGCCCTTCGCCGCCACGCTCGCCGACGCCCTCGGGGTCGAGCAAGGCCATTCCGGAACCATCGAGGTCGGCGACGATCTGACCGTTCCCGGACATCCCGAGATCTTCGTCATCGGCGACATGAGTTCGCACGGCGGGCTTCCCGGCGTCGCGGAGGTGGCCATGCAGGGTGGCTGGTATGTCGGCAATCTCATCCGGTCGCTCACCACCGGTCACACCCACCGAAAGCCGTTCCGCTACCACGATCTCGGGAGCGCGGCCTACATCGCCCGCCGCTCGGCGGTGATGGAGGTGGGCAAGCTGCGGGTGTCGGGAACGCTCGGGTGGTTCGCGTGGGGCGGCATCCACATCACCTTCCTCGCCGGCATCCGCAACCGCACCGGCACCGTGCTCTCCTGGGCGGTCACGATTCTCTCCGACACCCGCGGTGAGCGGGCCATCACCTACGGCGATCCGCGGGTCGCGCGACAGCCCTACGGCGAACACTGATCACTCGACCGGTTTCGTGTTACGCGACTCGGCCGTTCAATTATTCCTTCGGTAACCACCCGGAAACAGTGCGGCGGTGAACTGTCTCTCGTAGCCAGTTGCATCGTTGCCCTTGGCGTACAACCTCTCCCGCCTCTCTCCATTCGCCGTATCACCGCACCCGTCAGGAGCTCTTCGTGTCCAGTTTCGACGAGACCATCACCGAGAACATCGCCAAGTCCCTCGCCGAGATCCCGCATCCGTCGCTACCCAAGGGATCCAACATCTATGGCGCCACCAAGATCTTCCCCGACTATCAGGCCGAGGACGGCGAAACCTACTTCACCCTCGTGCACGGCATCGCGCACGAGTCCTCGGTGTCGTTCGTCGCCGTGCTGCAGGCCACCCGCGCACTGCGCAAGGGGTTCGAATCGGCGATCTACTTCTACGGGCCGGGTGCCATCAATTGCCTTGCCACGCGCGGCTTCCCGACCACCGGCGACTCCGGATTCCCCGGCGAACAGAACATCAACAACGCCCTGGAGACCTTCATCGCCGAGGGTGGCACCGTGTTCTGCTGCCGCTTCGGCATGGCCCTGCACGGCGCCCGTGAGGAAGACCTCATCGAAGGTGTGATCCCGGCGCACCCGCTCGACGTGCAGGACGCGGTGATCCACTACGCCCGCAAGGGCGCCATCATCAACTCGACCTACATGGTCTGATCTCCCAGACGTCTTATCCCCGAGGTGATCTCATGACCACACTGGCAGCGGTCGCGGCGAACTTCACCCGCGACCTCGAACAGAACTACGCCGTCATCGCCGACTACACCGCACGAGCCCGCGCCCGCGGGGTGGATTTGCTGGTGTTCCCGGAGGCCGCGATCGGCGGCTACCTCTCGTCGCTGGGCAACCACGGCGACACGGTGCGTACCACCAGCCGGTCGCTGCCCCCCGCGATCCGCCTCGACGGACCCGAGATCGCACGCGTGCAGTCGATCGTCGGTGACATGGTGATCGCCATCGGCTTCTGCGAACTCGCCGACGACGGCGAGACCCGGTACAACGCGGCGGCGGTGCTCGACGGCACACACATCTACGGCAGCTACCGCAAGGTGCATCAGCCACTGGGCGAGAACATGTCGTACTCCTCGGGTTCGGGATACGGGGTGTTCGACACACCCGCCGGACGCGTGGGCCTCCAGATCTGTTACGACAAGGCATTTCCCGAGGCGGCGAGGATCATGGCTCTCGACGGGGCCGAGATCATCGCGAGCCTGTCGGCGTGGCCCGCGGCGCGCACCGCCACCGCGGAGAACCTGCAGGAGGACCGCTGGACCTACCGGTTCAACACCTTCGATGTGGCACGGGCACTGGACAATCAGGTGTTCTGGGTGTCGTCCAACCAGTCGGGGACGTTCGGGTCGCTGCGGTACGTCGGCAACGCCAAGATCGTCGATCCCGGTGGCAACGTGCTGGATTCGACACTGCTCGACGAAGGACTCGCCGTCGCCGACGTCGACATCGCGGGTACCTTCACCGCCATGCGTGGTGGGATGTTCCACCTGCGCGACCGTCGCCCCGACGTCTACGCGACGCTGGCCGAGGTGGATCCCGCGGGCAGCGGTAGCTGGCGGGACCTCGCTCATGCCTGAGATGAATGTGGCCGTCCGCTGGCCCGACGGACGGATTCAGAACTGCTACTCACCGAGTCTCGTGATGCACGATCATCTCGAGGTCGGTGGCCGCTACACCGTTTCGGACTTCACCTCCCGGGCGGGCACCGCGCTGGCCGAAGCGGCCGAGCGGGTGCGCGCAAAGTACGGCTTCGCATGCACGTCCGCGATGGCCAGCGCCGACGAAATCAATTCCACCGCACGTCAATACGCCGACAACGACGTCGTCGAAGTGATCTCGATGCACCCACCGCTACCTGCGTAGCACCCTCCCGATCCGGAGCAACATCATGAGCACATCCCTTCCGACCGCCCGCCCTCTCGGGCAGGCACACGTTCCGGTCCTCGTCGTCGGCGGTGGCCAGGCGGGACTGTCGGTGAGTTGGTATCTCGGCCGCGCGGGTATCGACCACCTGGTGGTGGAGTCGAAGACACCCATGCACGCCTGGCGCGACGCCCGATGGGACAACTTCACCCTGGTCACCCCGAACTGGCACTGCCGGCTGCCCGGATTCGGCTACGACGGACCCGACCCCGACGGCTTCATGACGCGCGACGAGACCGTCGACTGGCTCGCCCGCTGGCTCGACACGTTCACGCCGCCCTTGCGCTGCCACACCACCGCCACCGGCCTGAGACGCAGTCCCGCAGGCGGATTCGAGGTGACCCTCACCGAATCCGGCGCAACGCACACCGCGCCGGAGACGATCACGGCCGACCATGTGGTGGTCGCCAGCGGTGGCTATCCACTCCCGGTGATCCCACCCTTCGCGTCGGCGCTGACCCCCACCGTCACCCAGATCCACTCCCAGCAGTACCGCAACGCCGCGCAGCTCCCCGACGGCGCAGTGCTGGTGGTGGGCACCGGTCAGTCCGGCACCCAGATCGCCGAGGACCTCCACCTCGCCGGCCGACAGGTACACCTCGCCGTCGGCAATGCCCCGCGGGTGGCACGCCGCTACCGGGGCCGCGACTGCATGACCTGGCTGGCCGAGATGGGGCTCTACGACACCCCGGCCGCCCAGTATCCGGGTGGCAAGGCCGCCACCGAGAAGACCAACCACTACGTCACCGGTCGCGACGGCGGTCGCGACGTGGACTTGCGCCAGTTCGCCACCGAGGGCATGAAGCTCTACGGAGCACTCACCGGCGGCAAGGATTCCGCACTCGAATTCTCCCCGACACTCACCGAGGCGCTGGATTACGCCGACTCGGTGTACAACTCGATCTGCTCCGACATCGACCGCTACATCACCGACTGCTACACCAAAGACCAGGGGATCGTGGCGCCCGAACCGTCGCGGTACGAGCCGGTGTGGACACCCGAGGCCGACCCGCTGCACCTCGACCTCGAGGCCGCCGGCATCGGCTCCATCATCTGGGCCATCGGCTACCGCCCCGACTACCGCTGGATCGAGGCGAGCGCCTTCGACGGTGCGGGCCGGCCCATGCAGACGCGGGGTATCACCGAAGTACCCGGACTGAGCTTCATCGGTCTGCCGTGGATGCACACCTGGGGTTCGGGACGATTCCTTGGCCTCGATCGCGACGCCCGCCATGTGGCCGATGCCATCATCCGCGACATCACGTCCTCGCACCTCGCGCCCGTCGCAGCGGTCGGGTGATTGCATGACCGTATCGACCAGAGTCGACCTGGCGCTGCTCGGGATTCGCGGAGCACCCCCACCCCTGTCCCGTACCGGAGGAGCCGGACCCAGCGACGACGGGCACCTCGTCATCGACGGACGCCACGCCGCCATCCCGCGTAACCCCGACAGCCCGTTCACCGTCGACGGCTCGCGGGTTCTCTACGACGGCATCGACATCGGGATCGAGGCCGCATCGATCGCGCGGCCCAGGTTCTACGATCTACAGACCGACGACGGTGTCGGCTACGAGAAGATCGCGCGGCTGCACGGGCGGGATGTCCTCGCCACCACCGTGGTCCAGACCTGCATCCGCTACGACGAAGACCAACGCTGCCGCTTCTGTTCCATCGAGGAGTCGCTGCGCAACGGGGACACCGTGGCCGTGAAACGCCCTGCCGACCTCGCCGAGGTGGCGCGTGCCGCCGTCGACCTCGACGGTGTGACCCAGATGGTGATGACCACCGGAACCTCCGGTGGAAAGGACCGCGGCGCACGACATCTCGCCCGATGCGTGCGCGCGGTGAAGGCCGCCATCCCCGAACTGCCGATCCAGGTGCAGTGCGAGCCTCCCGGCGACCTGTCGGTGCTCGCCGACCTGCGCGACGCCGGCGCCGACGCGATCGGCATCCACGTCGAATCTCTCGACGACGACGTACGCCGACGCTGGATGCCCGGGAAATCGACGGTGTCGCTGGCCGAATACCGCGCGGCCTGGGCCGAAGCGGTGCGCGTGTTCGGACGCAACCAGGTGTCCACCTACCTGCTCGTCGGACTCGGCGAGAACATCGACGAGATGATCGACGCCGCAAAAGAACTCGCCAACGGCGGGGTGTACCCGTTCGTGGTGCCGTTCCGGCCGCACCGGGGCACCCTCGCCGTCGAGACCGACGGTGCCACGGCGCCGGATGCGGCCGTGGTGGAGAAGGTGACCCGCGAAGTGGGCGAACACCTTCGGCGCATCGGGATGGCGGGGTCGGATCAGCGGGCCGGATGCGCCGCCTGCGGCGCCTGCAGTGTGCTGCCGGACGTGGGCGCCTGATGGCCGCGCCCGTGTCGCGGCCCGAACTGTCCATCCTGGCCGGCACCCCGCGACCCGAGACCCCTACACGGGCAGCCTTTCTCATCTCCGTGTGCGACGACGCGATCCGGCGCGACGCCTACCGCCGACTGCGCCACCGCGAGTTCGTGGACCGGCAGGGTCTGTTCGAACGGTCCGATCTCGATCACGTCGACGATGATCCGCGCACGGTGGTGCTGCTCGGCACGAGTCCGTCCGGTGCCGTCCTGGGAGGGGTGCGGCTGGCACCTGTCTGTGCACCGGACCTGGGATGGTGGACCGGAAGCCGACTCGTCGTCGACCCCGGTGCCGACGCCCCCGGTCTGGGGGCGGCGCTGGTGCGCGCGGCGGTGGCATTCGTGGAATCGCGCGGTGTGCTGCGGTTCGAGGCGCGGGTGCAGGACCGCTACGCACCGCTGTTCGGCAGACTCGGCTGGGACGACCGCGGCACCGACCACACCGTCGCCGGGCGGGCGCATCGCAGGATGAGTCACCCGATGCGTCAGATCCGGCGGACCGCGGAGGTCACCAAGTCGATGCTCGGCGGCACCCTGGCACCGCTGGCCGATCAGCCGGGAGGGCTCGGCCCCGCCGGATTCCGCGGCGACGACGGAGTGCCGGTGCCCGGGTCGGACGTGGTGGCGGCCTGCGATGCGATCGTCCCGTCGATGGTCGAACGTGATCCGGAGTGGGCCGGATGGTGCTCGGTGCTGGTGAATCTCAACGATCTCGCCGCGATGGGAGCCCACCCGACCGGCCTGCTCGACGCCGTGGGGGCACCCGACCGCGCACACCTCGACCGGGTGATCGCCGGCCTGTCCGCGGCCGCCCGCGCGTGGGGGGTGCCCGTTCTCGGCGGACATACCCAGTTGGGGGTGCCGTCATCGCTGGCGGTCACCGCGCTGGGCGCCACCCCGAACCCGGTGCGGGCCGGCGGCGGGCGGGTCGGCGACACCGTGACGGTGCTGGCCGATCTGGTCGGCGGCTGGCGCCCCGGCTATCGGGACAAGCAGTGGGACAGCACCAGCACGCGCAGCGCCGATGAGCTCCGGTCGATGAATCATCTTGTGGCGCAAATACAGCCGGCCGCCGCGAAGGATGTGAGCATGGCGGGTCTGGCCGGCACCCTGGGCATGCTGGCCGAGGCCTCGGGTACCGGCGCCGAACTCGACATGAGCGCGATACCGCGTCCGGCCGACGCCGATCCGGCCGCGTGGCTCACCTGCTTCCCCGGTTTCGCGATGCTGCTCGCCGATCGGCACGCCCACACCGCGGTGAGCGCACCGGTCACCGCGGCGGCGTGCGGGCGTCTCACCGCAGGCACGGGCGTGTACCTGCGGTGGCCCGACGGCGAGCGCACCGAGGCGGTGCCTGCGGGTGTCACCGGCCTCGGGTGTGCGTGACCTAGAGTGCCAGCATGGGAACGGTGACGCTCGGCGCTCTGGCCGCGCATTTCGGACGCGACGTGGAACGCGGAGTGTCCAAGGCGGTCGGCATCATCGAGTCCGCCGCGAGCGACGGCGTGGAGCTGCTCGTGTTTCCCGACGCCAGCATCGGCGGTTACATCGGGGATCTGCGTCACCCCGACCCCACTGAACTACCGCCGGCGCTGCAACCCGACGGCCCCGAGATCGCTGCGCTCATCGCGGCGGCCGGACCGATGACGGTATGCATCGGCTACACCGAGGCCGCCGGCGGTAACCGGTATAACACGGCGGTCTGCCTGTCCGGAGAAGGGGTGCTCGGCACGCATCGCAAGGTTCACCAGCCCGCCGGTGAATCACTGGCCTATTCCGCCGGTGATGCCTTCCGCGCCTTCGACACCCCGGTGGGTCGGATCGGCATGCTCATCGACTACGACAAGACGTTTCCCGAGTCGGCGCGCACCCTGGCCCGGCAGGGTGCCCGCATCATCGCCGCGCTCTCGGCGTGGCCGGCCAGCGTCACCGACCGCGCCGCCCGGCTGCCCGCCGACCGTCAGTCGCGGCTCTTCGACCTCTACGACTGCGCCCGCGCGGCCGAGAACCAGGTCTTCGTCGTGTCGTCCAATCAGACCGGGGTGATGGGATCGCTGCGTTTCCTCGGGCAGGCCAAGGTCGTCGGTCCCGGCGGCGACATCCTGCGGACCACCCGGTCCAAGGGCGGGCTGGCCAAGGTGTCGGTCGACGTCGACGCCGAGATCACCCGCGCGCGAAGGGTACTCAATCATCTCGGCGAGCTGCGACCCGACGCGTACGGGGTGCCCGGCGACGCGCTACCCGCGGGCGAGCCACGGTGAACCGCGGCACTCCGGGGGACGTACCGCGGGTGGCGTTGCTGACGTACTCCACCAAACCCCGTGGCGGCGTGGTGCACACCCTCAACCTGGCCGAGGCGCTCGCCGCGCTGGGCGTGGACGTGACCGTCGTGACACTCGCGCGAGGCGGCGACGACGGATTCTTCCGTGCGGTCGACCCGGCGGTGAACCTCCGCTACATCGAGTTCGCCGATCAGCCCGGCGACAGCGTCACCGAACGCATCCTGCGCTCGATCGGCCTGATGCGCGAACGGTTCTCACCCGGGGATTTCGACATCGTGCACGCCCAGGACTGCATCAGCGCCAACGCGGTGGGCACGTGCATCCGCACCATCCATCACCTCGACACCTTCACCACCCCGATCCTCGTCGAATGCCACGAGAAGGCGATCGTGAATCCCTATGCGCACATCTGTGTGTCGCGTGCGGTGGCCGACGAGGTGCGGGCCGGGTGGTCACTGCACCCGACAGTGATTCCCAACGGTGTTGCCGCACAGCGATTCAGCGCAGCAGCAGGCGACGACGAGCAGGCCGCGTCGGCGCGGGACGCGTGGCAGCGACGACTGGGACGTTTCGTGCTGGCGGTGGGCGGGATCGAACCACGCAAGGGCAGCGTGGATCTGCTCGAGGCGTTCGCACTGCTGCGGACCCGTCATCCCGACCTCGCCCTCGTCTTCGCAGGTGGCGAGACGCTGTTCGACTACCGCGATTACCGTGCCGGATTCGATCGCCGGGCAGCCGAACTCGGCATCGAACCGGTGATCCTCGGTGCGGTGGACGAGGAGTCGCTGCCGGCGCTGGTGGCCGCCTGCGAGGTGTTCGCGTTTCCGTCGGTCAAGGAGGGTTTCGGGCTGGCCGCGATGGAGGCGCTTGCCGCCGGGCGTCCGGTGGTGGCCCGCGACCTGCCGATCCTGCGTGAGGTGTTCGGCGACACCGTGACCTACGCGCGTGACGTCCCCGAACTCGCCGACCGGCTCGAGCAGGCCCGACAACCCGAAGGCGGCCGCCTCGTCGCCGGCCGTGCGCTGGCCGAGTCCCTCACCTGGGAGTCGGCGGCCCGCGCCCACCTCGACTTCTACCGGGCTCATCCCACGCCGTAGCGGGCGTCGAGGTCCGGTCGATCCGTTACGGTCGTCCCATGTTCAGTATCGGAGTGATCGCCGCGGCGCTGGCCGCGGTGGCCTACGGGTTGTCCACCGTGCTGCGTGCCCAGGGGGCGCAGGAGGCAGCGACCTCGACCGGAAGCGCCGCCGGGTCGGCGGGCGGAGCGCTCGCCGCCTTCCGGAATCCGACCTTCCTGATCGGCACCCTGATGGTGATGATCGGTTTCGGCGGCGGCGCCATCGCCGCCCGCTTCCTTCCGTTGTTCCTCGCGCAGTCGATCGTCGCGGGCAACCTCGTCGTCACCGCGCTGCTGGGCACCGTGATGCTGCACACCGCGCTGCACGCCCGGCAGTGGGCGGCGATCGCGTTGGTGGTGGTCTCGCTGTTCCTGCTCGGCCTGTCGGCGTCGCAGGAGGCGAAAACGCACGCCGACATGGCATTTCATTGGTGGTTGTTCGGCATCACGGTGAGCGTCGCCGTCGTCGGCACCGTGATCATGCGCGCGCTGGGAGACCGTGGGGCACTGTTCGGTGGCGCGCTGTCGGGCCTGATGTACGGGGCGCTCGCCGTCTCCGTGCGCGTGCTGCTCGGCGTCGATCCCTTCGACCTGGAGCGGCTGCTTACCGACCCGGCGGCGTGGACCATCGCGATCGCCGGTGCACTCGCGTTCTACATCCAGACGCTCGCGCTGCAGATCGGACCGGTCAACGCGGTCACCGCGGTGCTGGTGGTGGGCGAGACCGGACTGCCGGCCATCGTCGGTGTGCTGTTTCTCGGCGACGAGGCCATCGACGGACTGGAATGGCTTGCGGTGGTGGGTTTCATCGGGGCCATCGCGGGTGCGAGCCTGGTGGCGTGGTTCACCACCACCGGCGACGAGCCCGGACATGAATCCGGTGACCCCGCCGTCGCAGCCTAGACTGAACCGATGAGCACCGACGAGATCATCGAAACGATCCTGCGTCAGTACGACACGATCACCGTCGTCGGCGCGAGTGCGAATCCGGCCAAGCCGTCCAACGAGGTCCCGGCCTACATGAAGGACCACGGCTGGCGGATCATCCCGGTGAATCCGACGGCCACCGAGATCATCGGGGAGACGGTGTATCCGAGCTTGGCCGAGGTGCCCGAGCAGGTGGATTTCGTCGACGTGTTCCGGCCCGCCGCCGACGCCCCCGACATCGCCCGCCAGGCCGTCGCGGCCGGGGCCGGGGCCCTGTGGCTGCAACTGGGCATCGTCTCGCCGCAGGCCCGGCGGATCGCCGAGCAGGCCGGGTTGCTCTACGTCGAGGATCGCTGTCTGAAGATCGAGCAGCGCCGGACCCGGATCACACCGGCCGGGCGATGAACGGTCCGGCCGGACTGCCGCTTGCGCTGCTGTTCGTCGCCTTCCTGCTCACCTTCCTCATCACCCGGACCATCACCCGACTGATCCGTGCCGGAAAAGGTCCGTTCCGCAACAACGTCGCGGGCGGCGTGCACATCCACCACGCGGTACCGGGGATCGTGTTGCTGATCGTCGGGGCCGTCACGTCGGTCGCCGCCGACGGTCACAGTCCGGCCGGGGAGATCGCCGCGGTGCTGATCGGGGTGGGGGCGTCCCTGGTGCTCGACGAGTTCGCGCTCATCCTGCATCTGCAGGACGTGTACTGGTCGGGTGAGGGGCAACTGTCGGTGCAGGTGGTCTCCCTTGCGTTGGCGGTCCTCGGGTTGCTGGCCCTCGGCATCAACCCGTTGACCACCGCCGACGACGACACCCGGTCGGCCTACGGCACCGCCGCATTCGTCGTCGTACTCGTCATCCACCTCGGCTGCGTCCTGCTGTGCGTGGCCAAGGGCAAGTATTCGACGGCGGTGGTCGGCGCCTTTCTCCCGCCGGTGGCCTGGGTGGGTGCCGCGCGGCTGGCACGCCCGCATTCACGCTGGAGCAGGCGACATTACTCGGCCGCCAAGCAGGAGCGTGCGCAGCGCCGCGCATCCGGTTTCGACGCACGGTTCGGCAAGTGGGGGCTGACCGTCGCCGACCTCGTGGCCGGCCGGCCCTCGACGCCGGACCAGTCACACCCGTCCTGACCCGACAACCCACGTCCTGGCGCGCGCAACAGAGGCCACCGTCAATCAGTTGTGTGCGATCGAATAAGATGGGTGAAGGTGGTACCGAACGGCGAAGGGACCGACATGGCCGCGCAGCAGCCCGAGATCGACGACAATCCCCTGCAACTCGAACGGCAGGTGTGTTTCGCACTGGCGCTGGCCAACCGGTCGGTGCTGCGCATCTATCGGCGTCTCCTCGATCCGCTGGGCCTCACCCATCCGCAGTACATGGTGATGCTGGCGCTGTGGGAGTCGCATCCACGATCGGTCAAGGACCTCGGAATCGTGCTGCAACTCGACTCCGCGACGCTCTCGCCGCTACTCAAACGATTGCAGCGAACGGGACTGATCGTGCGCACGCGACGCGACGACGACGAACGCAACGTCGACATCGACCTCACCGCCGAGGGGACGGCACTGCGTGAGCGGGCCCTGTCGATACCCGGTGCTGTGGTCGATGCGCTCGGCGTGCCGCTCGACGATCTCGACGAGCTTCACGATGTGCTGACACGCGTCAATGCGGCGGCCGTGCGCGCCGACGTCCGCGACTGAGCTCCATCCGGCTATGGTCGAAGTGTGTCCGCATGCGACGGGGCACCTGACCAGGGGAGCGCAGCATGGTAGCCGCCATCGTGATCGGAGTGACCGTCCTCGTTGCCCTGTTCATCCTTGGTGGCGCGGCCTGGTTTGCGTTCGATTCCGACAAACGGGTTCGCAAATTCGCCCGCTCCACCGACCTCATTCCCGGGCGGCCCGGCCGCGCGCCGCAGGAGTGGACCACCTCGACCTCGCTGGAGGCGCGACTGCACAGGCGCATTCGTTACGCGATCGCCGACGTGCATCAGAATCCCGCGATTCCGCACGACCAGGGACTCATGGCCGAACGTGATCGCCTCGACTCCGCGGTCTTCGACCTCGACGACAAGCTGATCGCCGCCGCCGAACTCCCGGACGACGACAAATCGGTGGAACTCGAGCGGATCGAGTCGGCGATCAAGCAACTCGAGGAATTGCCCAAGAAGTTGTGGGAGGCGCCTGCCGATCAGCAACGCACCGACATCGACGACGTGATCGCGTCGATCGCGCGGGTCTGATCCGGCCGCAGGCTCATTCGGTCATCTCGATCAGAGTCCGGATGGTTCGTAGGTTGCGCCCGGTGCCCTGCACCCCGAGTCCGCGCGCGATGGCGGGCGCGGTCAGCGCGGACTTCCCCGCACCGGCCTGATAGCGGATGTGCAGATCGCTGCCGATCACGTGCAACTCGTCGTCGCCGAAGTCCTTGTCGGCGAACGACTTCACCCGGTCGGCGGTGGGTGTGCCGGTGAGAAAGTACACGTAGGAGTACTTCTCGTCGGCGACCTCGAACGGATGCGCGGCCAGCGCGTCGATGAGGTCGTCGTGCGAGCGGCTGATCACCTCGCGGAAGAAGCCGTACCGCTGCTCGATCGCCTTCTCCAGCGCCCGGTCGAAATGCTCGGGCGTGCCGGGCGGGGTGCATATCAGGTTGCCCGATGCGATATAGGTCGTGACCTCGGTGGCGCCGAGATCGCTTGCCATGCTGCGTAATTCGGCCATCGGCAGCTTGGCACCGCCGACATTGACCGCCCGGATCAGAACTGCGCGCCGCCCCATCCGCGATGCCTCAGATCACCACCGGGCGCGGTGGCGGTTCGGGCTCGGGTGGTCCCGGCTGCGGTATCGGCTCCGGTTCGGGAACCGGGATGGGCGGCTCGGGCGGCGGCTCGGGAATCGGGGCCGGTGCCGGTGTGGGTTCCGGCGGGGGCGGTGGAGGCGGTACTGGCTGACTCATCGTCTGCGATCCTCTCCGCGGACCACGCGGATGCGGGTCCGCTGTGTCCGACGGTACGCGAGCACCCGCCCGGCGGCCACGAAGAGTGCCGTGCGCTGGGCGGATCCTTGGGTGCGGATCCTCGGGTGCGGATCGTTGAGCGCGGATCGTTGAGCGCGAAACGATCAGCGGAATGCCGCGAGGTCGGTGCGGATCAGCATCACGTTGTAGTCGTCCCAGCGGGACGCGACGAAATAAAGGAACTGCCCACCCGACCCCGGATAGATGGAAGGCGCGTACAGACCGGCGGTCTGCGACGCCGGCACGACGACCCGCGGATTCGACCACGGTCCGGCCGGGGTGGGAGCGCTACGGAAGGTGATGTTGCCGGTGTTCTCGGTGAGCATCACGAAACGCCCGAGATAGCTGTTGTAGGCGACCGACAACTCGGCGACCGGCGCGGTGACCACCGGCACGGCGTCGGCCGGATGCGGCGACCACTGATAGCCGGAACCGCCGCGGAAGTACTCGTAGCGCGAGAGGTCGAGGATGTCGCCGGGCCGGAAACGTGAAATGTAGGCGGGACCCTGCCGGCCGCTCGGCGTGCCGTACTGGTAGACGTAGTCGCCGCTGCGGACGAACGCGCCCATCTGGAATCGGCTGTTGCCGTCGGCGACCTGCGGCACCCCGGGCAGGCCGAGGTCGAGATTCCACCGCCGGGTGTCGGCGTCGAGGCCCCAGGTCTGGCCGTTGTCGCGCGACACCGCGATGGCCGAGTAGTTGGTGGTCCACCTGCCGGGGCCGGGCCCCCACCGGTGGATCGACATCATGTTGACGTACTGCACACCGCCGATGGAGATCGCGCCCGTCGGGATCACGCCGACCTCGATGTTGCGCACAGCCACCGCGTTGACCATCGGCTGCGCGAACGTCGGGTGAGCCGCGGTGACCGAGGCCCCTGACCGGATCACACCCGGGATTGCGTCGGGAAAGGTGACGCCCTTGTCGAGGTCGGAGTTGCCGTTGGCGCGCAGCATCGTGTTGTGCCGCCACACCATCTGGCCGGCGCATTTACCCCAGGTGTCACCGAAGGCCATCAGCACCTGCCCCGAGCCGTTGTCCCAGGGGAGGCCGACGTCGGTGGAGGTGATCGAGAAGCGGGTGTCGGTGTGGTTGGGGCTGCGCGGACCGGTGACCCATTGGATCGCCTTGTTCGGCTTGGTCAGCGTGACCAGTGGTCCCTGCGGCTTCTTGCCCTCGGCCCGGTAGCTGCCGAAGTCCACGCTGCCCAGGCCGATGTCGGAGGAACCGCTGCTGCCGGTGCTGCCGACGTCGCCGCCGGTGAAGCCGTTCGCATTGCAGATCGAGGCATGTGCGGGTGCCGACACCGCGGTGGCGCCTGTCGTCGCCACACCGATCGCCACCGCGAGGACGGCACCTCGACGCAGCATTCGTCCCCGGGACATCGCGGCCCGACTCTTCATGTGACACCTCGCCTCGCCAAAACTGTGAACAGTGTGGCAGATGAGGACGAGGAGTGTCATGGTCCGGCCGGATCAGCCCACCGCGGGAGGCGGACCGACATAACGCGCGGCCGGACGGATGATCTTGCGGTCGGCGGCCTGCTCGAGAATGTTCGCGCACCACCCCACCACCCTGCTCACCGCGAAGGTGGGGGTGAACATCGACCGCGGCACACCGCAGCTCTGCATCACCACACCCGCATAGAACTCGACGTTGGCGTAGCGCGGACGGTCCGGGTGGGCCTCGCGCAGCACCCCCGTGATGGCCGTCTCGGCCTGGACCGCGGCGTCGACGATGGGACCGCCGAGCGACACCGCGATCTCACGAAGCAAGAGCGAACGGGGGTCCTCGGTGCGATAGACGGCATGTCCGAAACCCATGATCCGGCGTCGCGCGTCGACCTGCTCCCGAGCCCACGCGCGTGCATCGCCGTGCGCGGCGATCTCGTCGAGTGCGTCGAGTGCGCGGTCGGGTGCGCCGCCGTGCAGCGGCCCGGAGAACGCGCCGAGCGCCCCGCACACCGCGGAGTAGACGTCGGCCCCGGTCGACGCGATCACCCGCGCGGTGAAGGTCGACGCGTTGAAGCCGTGGTCGATGGTGGCGATGAGATACTGCTCGATCGCCCGCACGTGTGCGGCCGCCGGAATCTCGCCGGTGATCAGGTAGAGCCAGTTCGCGGCCACGCCGAGGTCGGGGTGCGGAACCAGCGGGGTATCGCCGCGGCGAAGGCGGTACAGCGCGGCCAGGATGGTCGGCGTCACCGCGGCCACCCGCAGAGCGTCGGCGCGGCGTCGTTGGTCGTCGCTATCCCACATCGGCTGCGCGCCGACCGCCGGGGCCATCGCCGAGAGCGCCGTGCGCAGGCCGGGGAGGAGGTCGCGTTCACCGCCCAACGTGGCGCTGTGGGCGACGATGGGCTCGATCTCGTCGGGGATCTCGCGTGCGGCACGGGTCAGGGCGACGAAGCCGGCGAGTTCGTCGGCGTCGGGGAGCCGGCCGTGCACGAAGAGGAACCACACCTCCTCGAACGTGCGGCCACGCGCGAGGTCGATGGCCGGGTACTCGCGGTAGTGGTAGAAGCCCTCGTCGCCGCGGACGTCACCGATCTCGGTGTCGGCCACCACCACGTTCTGCAGCCCCGCCGGGGCGATCACCTGCTGAGTCATGACTCCACCATCGGGTGTTGATCGAGGTGCGTCAATGTTGATTCAATCAAGATGTGGAGCGCACTCGTACCCGGCGGTGGCCGACCCCCATCCGGCACGACGGACGCGATTACCTGACCACCGACCAGGTGGCGAAGGTGTTGGGCGTCAAGGTGTCCACGGTGTACTCCTACGTCAGCAGGGGCAGGCTCACCAGCCACCGGCTCGACGGTGTGGGCGGCAGCGTGTTCGGCGTCGACGAGGTGGAGGCGGCACTGCGCGGTCCCCGCCACCGGCCGCCTGCCGGGGTGGTGGAACGCATCCGCACCCAGGTGACCTATCTGCACGACGATCGCCTCTACTACCGGGGCCGCGACGTCGTCGACCTCGCCCGCACGACGAGGTTCGAGGATGTCGCCGCGCTGCTGTGGCAGCAGCCGTGGACGCCGGTCGCCGCAGATCCGACCCTGGCACAGCGGGTCCGGACCGTGGCGCGACCCGGCTGGCGGGGTATGGACCGGGTGCGGCTCGCGGTGGATCTGCTCGGCTCCGACGATGTGTATCGTCACCGCCTCGACGCGCCCGCGGTGGCGGCGAAGGCGGCCACGGTGATCGTCGGGGCGGTTGCGGCGCTCGATTCCACGGACTCGGGGGTGTCCGTCGCGAGTCGTCTGTGGCCGGCGCTCACCGATGAACCGTCGACACCGCAGACGGTGGACCTCCTCAACGCGGCACTGGTGCTGATGGCCGATCACGACCTGTCGGCGGGTGCCGTGGCCGCGCGGGTGGCGGCCAGCGCGCGCGGCAGCATCTACGCCGCATTCGGCGCGGGTCTCGGCGCCTTCGACGGTCCGATGCACGGCGGGGCCACCACGTTGGCCCGTCGCTTCCTGCCCACCGCGCTCGACGATCCCGCGTCGGCGGTGTCGGGCCAGATGTCGGCGGCCACACCGATTCCGGGAACCGGACACGTGGTGTACCGGCACCGCGATCCGCGCGCGGACGCACTGCTGGACATGATGCGGGCCGCCGCGGGCGGCGACCCCCGCGTGCAGCCGGCGATGGACACCGTCGTCGAGGCACTGGGCCCCGGCCGGTTCGTGAATTCCGACCTCGCGCTGGCCGCACTCGCCCTGCGGTACCGGATGCGGCCCGACGCGGCCGAGACCATCTTCGCCGTCGCCCGGCTCGCGGGATGGGCGGCACACGCACTCGAGGAGTACCACGAGACGCCGCTGCGCTTCCGGCCCGAAGGGGTCTACACCGGAGTGCGGCCCCGGCCCGTGTGACCGGTGGGCTGTCAGTTGCGGGTGGCGACGGCGAACGTGCGCCGGTACGGCAGCACCGTGCCCCACGGCTGCGCCGGATATGCCGCGCGCAGCCGTTCCCGGAGTTCGGTGGTGAATCCCTCGCGCATCTCGTCGGGCAGCGCCAGCAGATAAGGGCGTGCACCGGTGCCCGAGATCCAGTCGAACACCGGATCCTCGCCCTTGTCGGCCAGCACGTGCAGGTAGGTGCTCTCCCAGGCGTTGACGACGAAACCGTGCTCGGCGAAGAACGTCAGGTACTGCTCGGGCGGGCAGGCCGGGAGCCTGCGCACCGAGTGCAGGTACTCCGCGTACGGATCGGCGGCGGCCAGATCGGTGAGGGCTTGGTGGGTGGCCGCGCCGGACTGGTTGGGCACCTGGATCGCGAACGCACCCTCGTCGGTGAGGTGCTCGATCAGCCGGCCGATCACCGACATCTGCTCGGGCACCCACTGGAACACCGCGTTCGACAGGAACAGGTCGACGGGCTCCGCGGGCGTCCACTCGGTGAGATCGGCGACGTCGTAGTTGGCGTGCGAATCGCTGTTGATCCGGATCGCGGACTCGATCATCTCCGCCGACGAATCCACCCCCAAGACGTGGGCGTCCGGCCATCGTTCGCGCAGGTGACGGGTGTGTTGTCCCGGACCGCATCCCAGGTCGACGACAGTCGACGGGGTGATCGGTACCTGGGCGACGAGGTCCAGGAAGGGGCGGGCGCGGGCGTCGGCAAACTTGAGGTAGCGGGCTGGATCCCAGGCGGCCATGACCCAACTCTATGTGCACCCGACGCCGATGCGCAGCTTCATCCCGCAACGCTGCAGTAGCCTCGAGAGGTGCCAGAGATGCTCGTCGGCCACGCCGACATCCCCGACGAAACGGTCGTCGCCGCGCAATCCACTCCCGCGGATATCGTCGAGATCTCCACCGACGGCGCCTGCCTGGGAAACCCCGGCCCCGGCGGGTGGGGAGCGGTGCTGCGCTACCGCGGCCACGAGAAGCAGATCTCCGGGTCCGATCCGGAGACCACGAACAACAAGATGGAATTGACCGCCGCGATCGAGGGTCTCGCCGCGTTGACCAAACCCTCCACCGTGATCCTCTTCACCGACTCCAGCTACGTGCGCAACGGCATCACCAAGTGGGTGGCGGGCTGGCAGCGCAACGGGTGGAAGACCGCCGACAAGAAGCCGGTCAAGAACGCCGATCTGTGGCGACGCCTCATCGAGGAGGAGAAGCCGCATCGGGTGACGTGGCGGTGGGTGAAGGGCCACGCCGGCGACCACTACAACGAGATCGCCGACACCCTGGCCACCGACGCGGCCAAACGCATCGCAGGTCGCGACACATGACCGGCGGCGCAACCGATTCCGGTTCGGGCGCTGAGCGCAACGACCCGTTGCCGGTTGCGCTCGAACCCGACCGCGATGAGCATCTGCTCGCCGCGATCGAGGGTGCCGGGGGCCGGGTGGTGCCGCTGGATCAGGCCCGCGTGCTGGTATGGATCGGGGGCGCCGACGGCTTTCCGGACCTACCCGACGAGGTGGCGTGGGTGGCACTGAAAACGGCCGGCATCGAAGAGTTCGTCGACGCGGACGTGCTCGACGACAAACGTGTGTGGACCAACGCGTCGGGCTTCTACGCGGAGAACGTGGCCGAACACGCACTGACCCTGCTGCTGGCGGGTCTGCGTCAGATCAACACCTCGGTGCTGCGTCATTGGGCCAAGGAACCCATCGACACCGCGGTGCGGTCGTTGCACGGCTCGACGGTCGCGATCATCGGCGCGGGCGGCATCGGACGCTCTCTCGTCCCTCGGCTCAAGGCTTGCGGCACAAAGGTTCTCGCCGTCAACCATTCCGGCCGGGAGGTGGCCGGCGCCGACCGTACCCTCCCGTCGTCGCGGACCGACGAGGTGTGGTCGGCCACCGACCACGTGATCCTCACCGCTCCCGCCACACCCGAGACCCATCACCTGATCAATGCGGAATCGTTGGCGCAGTTGCCGTCGCACGCGTGGGTGGTGAACGTCGCACGGGGGCCGCTCGTCGATCAGGAAGCCCTCTACTGGGCGCTGCGCGGCGGTGAGATCGCCGGTGCCGCACTGGATGTCACCGATCCCGAACCGCCGTCACCCGACGACCCGCTGTGGACGTTGCCCAACGTGATCATCACCCCGCACATCGCCAACCCCACCTCAGGGCTGACGCGCGAACTGGCGCCCTGGGTGGCCGAGAACATGCGTCGCTTCATCGCGGGCGAGGAGATGGCGTCAGTGGTGTCGGCCGGACGCGACTACTGAGTGTGACGTCGAGCGTCGGGCCGATCGTGGTCGCCGGGGTGTCGGGGTGCGGCAAGAGCACCGTGGGCGCCGCACTCGCTGCGGTGCTGGCCGTGCCGTTCGCCGACGCCGACGATCTGCATCCGCCGTCGAACATCGAGAAGATGCGTGCGGGCATCCCGCTCACCGATGTCGACCGCCGACCCTGGCTCACCGCGGTCGGCACGTGGCTCGCCGATCACCCGGAGGGCGGGGTGATGGCGTGCTCGGCGTTGCGGCGGACCTACCGCGACCGGCTGCGCCGGGCCGCGCCGACCACCCGGTTCGTGATGCTCGACATCGGCCACGACGACGTGACCGCACGGCTGAAACACCGGCCCGGACATTTCATGCCCGCGTCGCTCGCCGATTCCCAGTTCGCCACCTACCAGCCGCTGGGCCGCGACGAACCGGGAATCACGGTGCGCGCCGAGAGGCCGATGGACGACGTCGTCGCCGAGGTCGTCGATCACCTCTTGCGTTAGAGCGCGCTCGAAGGCCTAGCGTCGGATGTCATGAGCACAGATCGCCTCATGCGCAAGGCGTTGGCCGCCCTCGACGAGATCGACGGGCCGATGTCGGTGGAGGTGATCCACGAGTTGGTGGCCATGCCCGACATCACCGAACCGTTGGGCGTCGCCGAGGCCGCCGACATCCTCGACGTGTCGCCGCACACTCTGCGCTACTACGAGCGGGCGGGGCTGGTCACCGTCGACCGTGACGCCGGCGGTAACCGCGTCTACGACGCCGATGCCATGCGCCGGCTGGTGTTCATCTCCCGGATGAGGTTGTCGGGCATGGCGATCCGCGATCTCCAGCACTACGTGCAGCTCGTCGACGACGGCGACGGCACCGTACCCGAACGGCTCGAGATGCTGCTCGAACACCGCGACATCATCCGCCGTCAGATCGCCGAACTGCGGCTCTCGCTGGCCGCCACCGAGTACAAGATCGCCACCTACGGAGGAAGGGCCCAACCGTGAGTAATCGTCCCGCCGTCTCAGGCGCCCGGCGCAGGGTCGGAGACCTGGAGGTCTCCGCACTCGGCTTGGGTTGCATGGGAATGAGTTTCGCCTACGGCACCGCCGACGACACCGAGTCGATCGCAACGCTGCACCACGCCCTCGACATCGGGGTGAATCTTCTCGACACCGCAGACATGTACGGGCGCGGCGACAACGAACGGCTGTTGTCGACGGTGCTTGCCGACCGCCGCGACGAGGTTGTGCTCGCCACCAAGTTCGGCATACTGGTCGACCCCGACACCGGGTATCCCACCGGCAAGGTGGACGGGTCGCCGAGTTATGTCCACACGGCCGTGGACGCGTCGCTGCGGCGGCTGGGCATCGACGTCATCGACCTGTACTACCTGCACCGGATCGACCCGGACGTCCCCGTCGAGGAGACCGTCGGGGCGATGGCGCAACTCGTCGCGGCCGGGAAGGTGCGGGCGATCGGATTGTCGGAGGCGTCGGCGGAGAATCTGCGGCGCGCTGCTTCGGTGCATCCGATCGCGGCCCTGCAATCGGAGTGGTCGATCTTCAGCCGCGACATCGAAACCGACGTACTCCCGGCGGCGCGAGAGGTCGGGGCCACCGTGGTCCCCTACAGCCCGCTGGGCCGCGGCATGCTCACCGGTGCCGCGATCACACCGGCCGCCGGCGATTTCCGGACCACGCTGCCGCGCTGGCAGGGCGACAACCTGGCCGCGAATCTGGAGCTCGTCGACGAGGTGCGGTCGGTGGCCGCCGAGGTCGGCGCCACCGCCGGGCAGGTGGCGCTCGCCTGGTTGCTCGCCCAGGGCGACGACGTGGTGCCGATCCCCGGCACCAAGCGACGCCGCTACCTCGACGAGAACGTCGGGTCATCGGGGGTGGAACTGACGGGGGCCCAACTCGCCCGACTGTCGGCCCTGGAACCCTCCGGGGACCGCTACCCGGACATGAGTTGGGTCAACCGCTGAACCACCCCGCAACCGAATAATGGAACACGTTCTCGTCGAGCCGTGATCGGTGGCACCCTGACCGGTGTGATCCTGGACAGATTTCGGCTCGACGACACCGTCGCCGTCGTCACCGGAGCGGGCCGCGGCCTCGGGGCGGCCATCGCCATCGCGTTCGCCGAGGCCGGTGCCGACGTGGTGATCTGCGCACGCAGCGAACCCGAACTCGAGCAGGTGGCCGCCGAGGTGGCCGACCGGGGCAGACGCGCCCGGGTGGTGGCGGCCGATCTGTCCGACCCCGAGAAGGCCGCAGCACTGGCCGGTGTGGCGGTCGAGGCGTTCGGGCGCCTGGACGCGGTGGTGAACAACGTGGGTGGTGCGCTGCCCCGCCCGGTGCTCGACACCAAACCCGAGCACCTCGCCGACGCCTTCGTCTTCAACGTGGTCAACGCCCACGCCCTGCTCACCGCGTCGGTCCCGCACATGCTGGCCACCGCGGGCGGAGGGTCGGTGCTCAACATCACCTCGGCCATGGGACGACTGCCCGGCCGCGCGTTCGTGGCCTACGGCACCGCGAAGGCCGCGCTCGCGCACTACACCCGACTGACCGCCATGGACCTCAACCCGCGAATCCGCGTGAACGCGATCGCACCGGGCGCGATCCACACCTCCGCGCTCGACATCGTCGCCGGCGACGACACGATGCGCACCGCGGTGGAGAAGGCCACACCGCTGCACCGCCTCGGCGACCCGCAGGACGTGGCGGCCGCCGCGCTCTACCTCACCTCACCCGCCGGCGCGTACATGACCGGCAAGATCCTCGAAGTGGACGGCGGCATCATCGCGCCGAACCTGGAGTTGCCCATCCCCGACCTCTGACGTCAGCGAGGGCTTCACGCACCGTCTCGTCGTAGTCGAAGACGATGACCGGGTGCCTGCGAATCGGACATCTTCGCAGGTTAACCGTTCTCGCCGATCGGTAGAGTTGTGTGGTGGGCGGAATGATGGACTTCATCGGCAACTACTGGTGGCTGGTGTTCGTCTTCGGCGGTGTCGGCGGCGGCTGGGCGAAGTCGATCTCCGCCTACAACGAGAGGCGTCGGCGCGACAAGATCGAACTGGCCCGGGTCAAGGCCAACGCCCGCACCGAGCAGCTTCGCCTCACCCAGGCCGACAAGGCCGCGGTCTCGCGGGTGATGGATCGCCAGGCGGCCGTGGACGAACGGTGGTTCCGCTACGAGCTGGATCTGGCCACGCTCATCGAATTCCCGATGATGATCGACATGCGCGAACCGATGACGCTGGCGTTCCATCGCGCCAAGGTGCGCGCCGACGACCTGCGGCCGGAGTCGGCGGATGCGCCCCTCGACCCCACCGAGTTCGAGCGCTACCGGGAGGCCGTCGGCGATTACGCCGCGGCGTTCGATGCCGCCGAGCGCGAAGCGCGTCGTCGTAAGCAGTCCGATTTCTCGCCGATCGAACGGGAGTCGTTGGATCGGGCCCGCAAGCTGATCGGGGTGGCTGCCGACAACGCCGCCACACCCGCCGAACGGCAGGCCGCCTACCGCAAGGCACGTCAGGAACTCGACGGGCTCATCGACGTGCCGGCTCCCGCGGCCGCCCAACTCGAGCAGCGCATCGCCGGGGAACTCGAACGCGGCCGCGAGGCCTGACCCCGTTCCCCGTCTCGACGCTATGGCTACCGAAGAACGCTGAGGGTGCAAGCTGCGCGTTCTTCGACAAGCCGAGCGAGTGAGGCCGATGGCACCGAGCGCACCGCAGATGCGTCGAAGCCGGTATGACACTCACCTCCACCACCGATCCCCGGTATCCGACGGACCGCCACGGACTGATCCATCGCGGCCTGGCACACGCCGGCGGCTTCACCGACTACGAGCTGTCCGCGGCGGTCGCCCGCGGCGAGTTGCGGAAGGTGGTGCGCGGCATCTTCGTGCGAGCGATGGACCGCACACCCGCCGACAACCATCGTCTGCTGGCGATCGCGACCTACCTGTCGGCCGGTGACGACGTGGTGGTGAGCCATCAATCGGCGGCGACATTGCTGGGCATCGAGATGCTCAAGCCCGAACTCGGGCGAGCCCAGATCATCATCGGACGCCGCTCGGGAGGGCACAAGGATCGCCATCGTCACGTTCGCGTGGGCGTCGTCCCAGCCGGCGAACGCACCCAGGTACGCGGCATCCAGGTGACAAGCCTGGAGCGGACCGCGGTGGACGTCGCTTGCACGACCGCCATGAAGTTCGCCGGGGCACTGGCGGTCTTCGATTCGGCGCTGCGGCTGGGTGCCGATCCCGGCGAGATCGCCCGGCTGCTCGAGCAGCGGAGACGGGGGGTCGAGTGTGCCCGGCTGGCGTTCGGCTATGCGGACGGGAGGGCAGAGAATCCCGGCGAGTCATGGGGGCGGGCACAGATGATCGAGGCGGGCCTGCCGGTTCCCCGGCTACAGCACACCTTCTTCGACGAGAACGACCGGTTCGTCGCCCGCACCGACTACGACTGGGACGGCAGGCTGGTTGCTGAGTTCGACGGTGAGATCAAGTACGGCAAGCTGCTCCGGCCCGGTGAGTCCCGTGCCGACGTGGTCAAGCGGGAGAAGGAACGAGAGGATGCGCTGCGCCGAATGGACGTCATGGTCGTGCGGTTCACCTGGAAAGACCTCGAAGCCGGGCGCGTGGCGGCCATGCTTCGGGAATGGTTGGACCGGTTCGACCTCATGGCGGCAGGGTGAATACATCCGACGGATAAACGCTCGGTTTGTCGAAGAACGCTGGGCGTGCAAGCTGCGCGTTCTTCGACGGCCACAGCGTTTGTCGTGTCCGGTGGTTCGCCGGTCAGCTCACCTCGGCGTCCACCGGCCCGGCGAACTGGCTGCGGTAGAGACGGCAGTAGGCACCCTCGGCGGCGAGCAGCTCGTCGTGCGTGCCCTGCTCGACGATGTGCCCGTCCTCCATCACCACGATGGTGTCGGCGTCGCGGATGGTCGAGAGCCGGTGGGCGATGACGAAACTCGTGCGGTCGGCACGCAGATTCGACATCGCCTTCTGGATCAGCAGTTCGGTGCGGGTGTCCACCGAACTCGTGGCCTCGTCGAGGATCAGGATGGTGGGCCGGGCGAGGAAGGCACGCGCGATGGTGATGAGCTGCCGCTCACCGGCACTCACGCCGCCGCCCTCCTCGTCGAGCAGCGTGTCGTAGCCGTCGGTGAGGGTGCGGGCGAAGTGGTCGACGTGACTCAGTCGTGCTGCCTCCATCACCTCCTCGCGCGATGCGGTGGGGTCGCCGTAGGCGATGTTCTCGTAGATCGTGCCGCCGAACAGCCACGAATCCTGCAGCACCATGCCGGTGCGTTCGCGCAGGTCGTCGCGCGTCATCCGGCGCGACTCCACGCCGTCGACCATGATCCGTCCGGAATCGACGTCGTAGAACCGCATGATGAGGTTCACCAGGGTGGTCTTGCCCGCACCCGTCGGACCGACGATGGCCACCATGTGTCCGGGGCGGGCGATCAGCGACAAGTCCTCGATGAGCGGCTTGTCCTCGACGTAACGGAACGAGACGTCGTCGAACTCGATGAACCCGCTGTCGTGTGCGGGTGTCTCTGGATGGACGGGGTCGGGGGTCTGTTCCGGCGCGTCGAGGATGTCGAAGATGCGCTCCGCCGACGCCACCCCGCTCTGCAGCAGATTGACCATCGAACCGATCTGGGTGAGCGGCTGGGTGAACTGTCGGGAGTACTGGATGAACGCCTGCACCTCGCCGAGACTGAGCGCACCCGACGCCACCCGCAGCCCGCCGACGACGGCCACGGCCACATAGTTCAGGTTGCCCAGGAACATGATGGTCGGCATCACGATCCCGGAGATGAACTGCGCCCGCCAACTCGACTGGTACAGCTTCTCGTTGCGTTCGTCGAACTCGTCCTCCACCGCGCGCTGGCGACCGAAGGCGGTGACGAGTTCGTGGCCGGTGAACGCCTCCTCGACCTGTGCGTTGAGCTTGCCGGTCGACGACCACTGCGACATGAAGTGCGGCTTGGATCGTTTCGCGATGAGTGCGGTGGCACCGGCGGCCAGCGGGATGGTGATCACCGCGATGAGCGCGAGCAGCGGCGAGATCCAGATCATCATCACCAGGATCGCGATCACCATCAGCAGCGAGTTGAGGAACTGCGAGATGGTCTGCTGCAGGCTTTGTGACAGGTTGTCGAGGTCGTTGGTGACGCGGCTGAGCAGGTCTCCGCGTGCGGTGGTGTCGTAGTAGCGCAGCGGCAGCCGGTGGATCTTGTCCTCGACGTCGGCGCGCAGGCCGCGGATGGTGCCGACCACCACCTTGTTCAGCAGGTACGCACCGAGCCATGACAGCACCGCAGAACCGGCGTAGAGCACCAGAACGATGGTCAGTACCCGTCCGACCGCCGCGAAATCGACACCCACCCCGGGTGTCAGATTCATCGAACCCACCATGTCGGCGAACGTGTCCTGGCCGCGTTCGCGCAGCCCGGCGACGGCCTGCGCCTTGGTGATGCCGGCCGGCAGCATCTTTCCGACGACGCCGTCGAAGATCAGGTTGGTGGCGTCGCCGAGGACGCGCGGTGCGATCGCGGTGAGGATGACCGAACCGACGATCGTCGTGATGACGACCGTCATGAACACGCGGTAGGAGAACAGCAGCCGGATCAGTCGCTTGATCGAGGGGCCGAACGAGCGGGCCTTCTGCACCACCGGGCCTGCCGCCATCGGCCCACGGCCCGGTCCCGGACCGGCCGGACCGCCGCGCGTCATGCCGGTTCCCCGATCGACAACTGCGATTCGGCGATCTCCCGATACGTCTCGCTGGTGGCGAGGAGTTCCTCGTGGCGGCCGATGCCGGCGATCTGCCCGCGGTTGAGGACGACGATCTGATCGGCGTCGACGATGGTGGAGATGCGCTGGGCGACGATGATGACCGCGGCGTCGGCGGTGGCCGGGCGCAGCGCGGCGCGCAGCCGCGCGTCGGTGGTGACGTCGAGCGCGGAGAATGCGTCGTCGAACACGTACACCGATGGCTTGCGGATCAGTGCTCTCGCGATCGCGAGTCGCTGCCGCTGACCGCCCGACACGGTGGTGCCGCCCTGGGCGACCGGGGTGTCGAGTCCGTCGGGCATGGCGGCGACGAAGTCGGCGGCCTGTGCGATGCGCAGCGCCTCCCAGATCTCGTCGTCGGTGGCGTCGGCCTTACCCTGGCGCAGATTGCCGGCGACGGTGCCGGAGAACAGGTACGGGCGCTGCGGCACCAGGCCGATCCGGGCGCGCAGCGCGTCGGGGTCGAGTTCGCGGACGTCGGTGCCACCGACGAGGACGGCGCCCGCGGTGACGTCGATCAGGCGGGGGACCAGTCCGATCAGGGTGGTCTTTCCCGATCCGGTGGATCCGACGATCGCCGTGGTGGTTCCGGGGGCCACGCGAAAGTTGATGTGGCACAGCACCGGATCGTCGGCGCCCGGGTAGCGGAACTCGGCGTCGACGAACTCGACCGTCGACGGGTCGGCGGCGAAGGGCACCGGCGCGGCGGGGGCACGCACCGACGTCTCGGTGTCGAGGACCTCGCAGATGCGTTCGGCGCACACCGACGCGCGCGGGGCCATCATCGCCAGGAACGAGGCCATCATCACCGACATCATGATCTGCATGACGTAGGTGATCATCGCCGACAGCGCGCCGATCTCGACGTTGCCCGCCGAGACCTGATAGCCGCCGAACCAGATGATCGCCACGATGGTGACGTTGGTGATCAGCATGACCGCCGGGAACATCAGCGCCTGCAGCCGGCCCACCCGCAGCGTCGCGTCGGCCAGCGAATCGTTGGCGACGGAGAAACGCCGGATCTCGAAGCGTTCGCGGACGAACGCGCGCACCACGCGGATGCCGGTGATCTGTTCGCGCAGCACCCGGTTGACCGAGTCGATGCGTTCCTGCATCGCCCGGAAACCGGGGATCATCCGTCGGATCAGCATCGTCATCGTGACTGCCAGCACCGGCACCGCCACCACCAGCACCCACGCCAAGCGGCCGCCGACGTGGACGCCCATCACGATGCCGCCGATGCACATGATGGGGGCCATCACGAGGATGGCGGTACTCATCACGATCAGTAGCTGCACCTGCTGCACGTCGTTGGTGGTGCGGGTGATCAGGCTCGGCGCGCCGAATGTTCCCATCTCGCGGGCCGAGTACGTGTTGACGCGATGGAGCAGGTCGTGGCGGATGTCGCGTCCGGTGGCCAGTGCGGCGCGGGCCCCGAAGTATTGGGCGATGATCGTGCAGATCACCTGCGCGATGGTCACACCGAGCATCACGGCGCCGATCCGCAGGATGTAGTCGGTGTCGCCGCGGGCGACGCCGTTGTCGATGATGTCGGCGTTGAGCGTCGGCAGATACAGCATCGCTGCCGTCGCGATCACCTGCAGAACCACGACGGCGGTCATGTGGCCCGGGTACCTCGAGAGGTATGTCCGGATCAGGCGCGTCAGCATGAACTCGTCACCCGTCCGACGCTATCAAGCTGCGCCGACAGGGGCGATCGGTTAACCCGGCACCGTAGTGCGCGCGGTCAGAGCAGACCGGATTCGCGTGCCGCGCGGGTGAGGTCGTCGCGGTGCTCGGGGGCCGCGATGGAGATGAGGGCGGCGGCACGTTCACGCAGCGACCGGCCACGCAGGCTGGCCACCCCGTACTCGGTGACCACGTTGTCGATGGTGTTCTTGTGGGTGGTCACCACGCTGCCCGGGCTCAGCTGCGCGCTGATCCGGCTCTTGCCCTTCGAGGTGGTGGCCCGCGTCACCAGAAACCCTTGGCCGCCTTCGGAATACTGTGCGCCGCGGGCGAAATCGACCTGCCCGCCCGACCCCGACCAGTATCGTCCGCCGATGGTCTCGCTGGCCGCCTGCCCCATCAGATCCACCTCGGTGGTGGCGTTGATGGACACCACATGACGTTCGTCGCCGATGAGGCGCGGGTCGTTGGTCTGGTCGACGGGCAGCAATGAGACGCCCGGGTTGCGGTCGATCCAGTCGTAGAGTTCGCGGGAGCCGAGGCAGAAGGTGGCGACGTGCTTGGCGCGGTGGTGTTTCTTGCGGGCGCCGGTGACCGCGCCGGACTGCACCAGCCGCATCACCCCGTCGGTGATCACCTCGGTGTGGATGCCGAGGTCGCGATGGCCCGAGAGCAGTTCGGCGATCTTGTCGGGCACGTTGCCGATGCCGAACTGCATGCAGGCGCCGTCGGGGATGCGGTCGACGATGTACTCGGCGATGCGGTGATCGCGGGGATCGTCGCTCGCGGACTGTGTTTCGAAGAGCGGACGGTCCACCTCGGTCCATCCGACGATCTGGCTGATGTGGATGTGGTTCTCGCCGTAGGTGTGCGGCATCTGATGGTTGGCCTCGAGGAAGAACGGCATCTCCCCGATCAGTGCGGCGCAGTATTCGGCGTTGGTGCCCAGCGAGAAGTAGCCGTGCTCGTCGGGCATGCTGGCGCCGGTGATGACGAGTTTGGGTCCCCGCAGCGCACGCAGCAGATCGGGGGTCTCCGAGAAGTGGCTCGGCACCAGGTCGCAGGTGCCGTTCCAGAAGGCCTTGCGGGTGGCCGGGGACAGGAAGTAGTCGACGTGACGTAGCCGGTCGCCGAACTCCCCGCGGATGTAGGCGCGTTCCTCGATCGCGCTCATCCGGTGCACGTGCACCCCGGTGAGTTGCTCGTTACCGGCCTCGACGGCGTCGAGTAGTGACGACGGCTCGGCGGCGTAGAGCGGGGCGATGATGTTGGTGCCCGGCGGGATGTGCTCGAGCACCCGCTCGGGAGCCACCGGCATGACCACCGAGTGTTTACTGCTCATATCGGCGTGACCCGCTCAGCCGGCGGTGAGGGCGACGGCGGCCTCACCGGTGTAGGTGAGGTAGGTGAACGACTCCTGGAAGTACAGGTTCACCACGTCGGCGTCGTGCGAGTCGTAGCCGATCGAGACGTCCTGGCCGATGGTGAGTTCGAAGTCGCCGCCACGGGTGGACAACACAAACGCGCCCGAAATTGCTGGGGCCCAGACGATTTCGCCGTCGATGAGCCGCTGGATGTGCTGCCGGATCGGGTAGCCGTGGTTGGAGGTCTCGTTGACCAGGTTGTAGACGTCGGCCGACAGCGCGATCGAATACGGCCCGTCGATGGAGGCGAGTTTCAGCGTCGACAGCGCCAGGCTGAACGCTTCGGGGTAGTCACGCACGTCCTCGGGCAGCGTGATCGGGGAGGCGGTGATCTCCGAGCGGATACCGCTGATACCGGCAGCGGTGTAGCCCTCGAAGATGGCGCGGTCCTCGGCGAGTGCGAGCTGTCGGGCGCCCTCCACCACGGGATCCCAGTCGGAGTCCTCGGCTCCGCGGTCGACGTCGTCGATGGCGTCGCGGGTGACCGTGAAGGGCACCTTCAGCTCGACCAGCGGTGCCACCGTGCGCTGGAAGGCGATGATGCCGTCTGCCGGGGAGTCGATCTTGGCGCGATGCCCGCGGGTCACCGACGACGTCTCGAGCCCGAGGGGGCCCTTGACGTCGACGAGGCGTCGACCGGCGATGTTGCGCTTGAAGGAGCGGGTCGCCTCCTCCTCGATGGCGTCCCACGCTGATGCGGAGATGGGGGCGAGTTCGCGATGCAGGTTGTTCATGATCGGGCTCCTGATTCGGCGGGGATGGGTCGGGTGGGTGTCAACGCAGCGAGCCGATACCCAGCGAACCGTCGCCGGGTCGGGCCGGCTGCGTGGGTGCGGCGACGGTGGGTGCGGGCGTCGGGGAGTCGTCCTCGTCGGGGGCGGCGTCGGCCGCGGGTGGGTCGGGCAGGTCGTCGAAGAAGTCGACGGTGGGGGCGAAGAACTGGGAGCCGCTCACCGCGGTGGTGAAATCGAGGAGGCGGTCGTAGTTGCCGGGCGGGTCGCCGATGAACATCTTGCGCAGCATCTCCTCGGTCACGTCCGGGGCGGCGGAGTAGGCGATGTAGAAGGTGCCCGCCTCTCCGGCGCCGGACACGTCGCCGTAGGGCATGTTGTCGCGCACGATGTCGATCTGCTCGCCGTTCGCGTCCTCGACCACGTTGAGGGCGATGTGCGAGTTCGTCGGTTTCACGTCGTCGGACATCTCGATGTTGTCGAGTTTGGTGCGGCCGATCGCGGCCTCCTGATCTTCCACGGAGATCGAGTTCCACGAGCCGAAGTCGGTGACGTAGCGCTGGATGGCGACGTAGCTGCCGCCGGCGAAGGCGGGGTCTTCGTCGCCGACGGTGATCGCGTCGATGGCGGCCTGCCCGACCGGGTTCTCGGTGCCGTCGACGAAACCGATCAGGTCGCGCAGGTCGAAATAGCGGAAACCGTGCACCTCGTCGACCACGGTGACCGCGTCGCCGAGTTCGGTCATCAGCAGCCGGCCGAGTTCGTAGCAGAGGTCCATCGCGTCGGCCTTGAGGTGCAACAGCAGGTCGGCGGGCGTGGCGGGTGCCACGTGCACGTCACCGGCGTACTCGACGAAGGGGCGCAGGGCTTTGGGGCGCGGGCCGCTGAACAGTCGGTCCCAGGCATCCGAACCGATGGAGACGATGCCGGCCAGCGCCTGTTCCGGTGCGCGCGAGGACACCGAGTTGGTCCGCGACCCGAGGTCGGCGAACATGTCGCGGACCTTCTCCTCACCACCCTCGTTGATCAGCAGGACGAGGAACAGGGCGTGTTTGGTCTTCCGTGTCAGGATCGTCTGCGGTACCGGCACCCGGACCACACTAGTCGAACCGGGTTGTCGGCGGCATGGGTCGGATGTCGCATGTCACGGGCGGGATCGTCACCCCCGGGCGACGGCCCGTCCGGCGGCCCGGCCCGAGAAGATGCAGCCGCCGAGGAAGGTGCCTTCGAGCGCGTTGTACCCGTGCACCCCGCCACCGCCGAAACCGGCGACCTCCCCGGCGGCGAACAGGCCGTCGAACACCGAGCCGTCCGGTCGCATCACCGCCGAGTCGAGGTTGGTCTCGAGCCCGCCGAGGGTCTTGCGCGTCAAGATGTTCAGGCGCACCCCGATCAGCGGACCGTGCTTGGGATCGAGCAGCTTGTGCGGTTTGGCGACGCGGACCAGCTTGTCGCCGAGATACTGCCGCGCGTTGGTGATCGCCGCGAGCTGCGCGTCCTTGGAGTACTTGTTGTCCACCTCGGCGTCGCGGGCCGAGATGACCCGTTCGACGTGCTGGAGGTCGAGTTTGGGGCCACGGGTGATCTCGTTCATGCCCGCGACGAGGTCGGCGAGATTGTCGGCGACCACGAAATCCGACCCGTGATCCTTGAAGGCCTGGACCGGCCCCGGCGCCCCCTTGGCCAGGCGGCTCTTGGCGGCGAACCTGAGGTCCTTGCCGGTGAGGTCGGGGTTCTGCTCGGACCCCGACAGGGCGAATTCCTTCTCGATGATCGACTCGGTGAGGATGAACCACGAGTAGTCGTGGCCGGTCTTGAGGATCTCCCGCATCGTCGAGTTGGTGTCGAAGCCGGGGAAGTTGGGCGGCGCGAGGCGGTTGCCGTTGGCGTCGAGCCACAACGATGACGGTCCGGGGATGATGCGGATCGCGTGGTCGGGCCAGATGGGATCCCAGTTGTGGATGCCCTCGGTGTAGTTCCACATCCGGTCCCGGTTGACCAGGCTGGCCCCTGCCGTCTCGGCGATGCCGAGCATCCGCCCGTCGACGTAGGCGGGGACCCCCGAGATCATGTGCCGGGGTGCTTCGCCGAGGCGGTCGACCGGCCAGTTCTTGCGGATCAGTTCGTGATTGTGGCCGATGCCGCCGGTGGTCACGATCACCGCGCCCGCGCGGAGGTCGAAGTCGCCGACCACGTCGCGGCTCGACGCACGGCCACGGTCGAGGTCGGTGGGCGCGAGCACGGCGCCGCGCACACCCACCGCCGCGCCGTCCTCGACAATGAGTTCGTCGACCCGGTGACGGAAGCGGAACTCGACCAGACCGCGCTTCTCGGCCTCGAGTACGGGGTCGGCGAACACGCGGACCACCTCGGGCCCGGTGCCCCAGGTGATGTGGAAGCGCGGCACCGAATTGCCGTGGCCGTCGGCGAAACCGCCGCCGCGTTCGGCCCAGCCCACCACCGGGGTGACCCGCAGCCCGAGGTCATTGAGGTACTGCCGTTTCTCCGACGCGGCGAAGTCGACGTACGCGCGGGCCCATTGTCGGGGCCAGTAATCCTCGTCCTCGCGGTCGAAACCGGCCGACCCCATCCAGTCCTGCAGGGCGAGTTCGGCGGAGTCGTGGATGCCCAGACGACGCTGCTCGGGGGTGTCCACCAGGAAGAGCCCACCCAGCGACCAGAACGCCTGACCACCGAGGTTGTTGCGATTCTCCTGGTCGACGACGACCACTGTGCGTCCCGCTCTGGTCAATTCGTAGGTGGCCACCAGTCCGGCCAGTCCCGAACCCACGACGATGGCGTCGGCCTGCGATGTTGTCGTCACGTGCGACCCCCTGTTGCTCTGGAATCCGACCCTAGCGCGCCGCACCCGGGCCGAAAAGGGGTCGGGGCCGGGATGTGGTTTTCATGAGAACCGGCTGGGGTGGTCCTGTGACACAAGTGACGCAGTACCGGTATCGACCCAGGTGAGGCGTGTAGGGAAGCATCTTGGGCATGCCTGTGCACGATCTCGGCGTCCTCGTCTGCTTTTGCCGGTGTGTTATCGACCCGTTACACTCGCGTGCGTCGGGGAGCACTCCGGCAGATGTCCACGCTCCCCACCGTCGTTGCCCGTATGGACACGGCCCGCTCGGGTCGAGATCGTAAGGATTCATCACACATGTTGACCCGTGCGCGAAAGCGCCTCGTTGCCGGAGTGGCCGCCGTCGCCGCCATCGCCGGTGTGACCATGGCCGTCGCTCCCGAAGCCCATGCCGCCGGGCAGACCGAGATGGTCTACTCGGCCGCGATGCACCGCAGTATCGCGGTGCGGATTGTCGACGGCGGGGGCAGCGGTCCCAAGCCCACCCTGTATCTGCTCGACGGACTCCGGGCGCCGAACAACACCAGCGGTTGGCTGCAGAACAACACCGGCGCCGACAGCTTCATGCTCGGCAAGGGCACCAACCTCGTCATCCCGTTCGGTGGTGGCGGCAGCTTCTACAGCGACTGGGAGCGTTCCGACCCGAAGCTCGGCGTCGTCAAATGGGAGACCTTCCTGACCCGTGAGCTCCCGGCCTACATGAAGGCCCGCCACAACTCTGACAATGTCCGCAACGGAATCGCCGGCCTGTCGATGTCGGGGACGTCGGCGCTGAACCTGGCCTCGCGGCACCCCGGCTTCTATCGGGCCGTCGCCTCCTACAGCGGCTACCCGACCGTCACCGCCCCGGGATTCACCCAGGGCATCCAAGCCTCGGTGGGGGTCATGGGCGGCGATCCCAACAACATGTGGGGCTTCTACCCGGGAGGTCAGTGGTTCCAGAACGATCCGTTCCTGAGTGCCAACAACCTCGCCAACCACTGGGTCTACGTCTCTGCCGGTAGTGGACTCGGCAGCCGGTACGACAGTTCGGTCAACCCGAGCAGCGCCAACTTCGACCCGGTGAAGTTCTCGCAGATGGTGCCGCTGGAGGTCGCAGCGTCGGTGAGCAGCCAGCTCTACATCCCGCGCGTCGCCGTCGTGCCGGGCGTCAAGCTCACCACCCACATCACCGGCGACGGTGTGCACTGGTGGGACTACTGGCAGAACGACTTCAAGCAGTCGTGGAACACCACGTTCCGCCCCGCCTTCTTCTGAGAGGCAACGGGGACTGCTGAGCGCAGTCGATAACGCGAGGGCCGGTGATCGGATCGATCACCGGCCCTCGCGTTTGTCGTGCCCCGCGCTGCTCGACCGCCCCCGCTGGTTGAGCGCCCCTGCTGGTTGAGCTTGTCGAAACCACCCGCTGGTTGAGCGCCCCTGCTGGTTGAGCTTGTCGAAACCACCCCGCTGGAGAAAGTGATCTCGACAAGCTCGATCAGCAAGTGGCCCCGCTACTCGAGCGTGCCCAGCCCGCTGCTCGAGCGCGCCCCCGCTGGTTGAGCGTGTCGAAACCACCCGCTGGCGAAAGTGATCTCGACAAGCTCGATCAGCAAGTGGCCCCCGCTGCTCGAGCGTGCCCGGCCCGCTGGTTGAGCGTGCCCCGCCCGCTGGTTGAGCTTGTCGAAACCACCTCACCGGGCACGCTCAACCCGAATCTGGGCACGCTCGACGCCAAACTGGGCACGCTCGACCGGGATCTGGGCACGCTCGACCGGGATCTGGGCACGCTCGACCGGGATCTGGGCACGCTCGACCGGCAGGGAGCGGCGGGTCAGCTGTCGCGCGGACGCCGGTCGCGGAGGGACGGTTCCTGGGAGGGTTCGACCGGTGCGAATTCGTCCGACGCCGGCGAACTCTGGTCGTACGCTGCCGGTCCGGTCACCCGCGGGATCTGCTGGGTGTCCCGGTCCCACAGGTAGCCCTCATCCTGCTGGTCGCCATCCTGCTGCTCACCGTCCTGCTGGTCACCGTCCCGGTGTTCGTCGCTCGGCCGCTCGTCCTCGTCGCGGTCGATGACCTCTGTCGCACCCGCGGTTCCGGCCGCTGCCGCAGCACCGGCCCCCGCCGCGCCCGCATGACGGGGAAGGACGGTGGTGGGTTCGGCGGTCTGATCGGTGTCGATCACCCGGGTGTCGGTGTCGTCACCGTCGGGCGGCACCGTTCCGTCGTCGGCCTTCGTGCCACGCCCGCGCCACATCAGCAGCCCCCAGGCGACCAGCAGCACCGCGCCGACGATGCCCAGAATCAGCGGCAACCAGAATCCGCCGAGACGCAACTGCTTGATGTAGCCCTTGCTCTTGTTCGCCTGATAGGCCACCGACCGGTCGGACCACTGCATGTCCGCCTTCAGCACCGACATCCTGAAGTCGCGCACGGCCTGCGGGACCTCGGAGCTCTGGTCGGGCGATTTGAAGACCCAGTCCTGGACCTCACTGGCGTCCACGATCGTTCCGGTTTGCGGCTCCACCCACAGCCGCCGCGTCAGCTTCGCGTACTGGTGCATGGTGATCTGGTCGTTCGGCTTCACACCGGGACCCGAAATACCCCACCACTTGGCAGGCATGGTGAGCATGGTGCCCAGCGCGGCGTCGCCCTGTGGGTCGGGGAGACCGGACAGGTCGGTCTCGGGCACCTCGTTGACAAACGCGTAGGTCTTGACCCCGTCGATCGTCTTCTCGCCGACGTAGTTCGCGGGCAGGTTCTGGCGGGTGTAGATGTCGTAGTACAGGTACGGCCGCTTCTTCACGTTGAAGCCGAACTTGTACTGAAAGCCCTTCCGATCGGGCAGCTGGACCGACACGTCCTTGACACTGACGCCCTTCGGCGCGGGCTGCACCTGGATGAAGCTCACCGTCCCGTTGGGCACGGCGGTCTTCCGGTTGACCGATACGTGGTCGATGTCGGCGCTCAGCATCGCGTCGTCACACGGGAGTTCACCGGTGACCGGCCCGAGTGTCGGAACCGTCTCCTTGCCGTCGGCCGCGCGCGTGCGGTCCACGCGCACCATCTGGCCGGACTGCACCGTCGCCTGGCGGCTGTCGGAGGGGTCCACGATCAGGGTTCGACGCTGCTGGGACAGATTCGCGTCGAGAGTCCGCGCCTTTGCCTGCGACACCGAGCAGCGATCGAAGATCACCGCGGGAAACCGCTCACCCGACGACCCCTCCGGCGGGGCCGACGACGAGTCCGACGTGATGTCCAGGTCGAGCGGAACCACCCGCAACTGTGGCACGAGGAAGGCCGGTACCGCGATGGCCGCGGTGATACAGGCAACCCCCAAGAAAGCCAGCAGTGCCGGCCAGACTCGTCTCATTCTCGACTCCTGTGCAGTGAGCTCAACACTCCCACCCTAGTGGGTGCGTCACGCCGGTTATCCCAGGTACGTGCGATCGGTCCGGCGATCACGCTCGGCCTCTTTCATGATTCCCGCCATGTAGCCGTAGATCTCCGAATCCGACATCGCCTTCCATCGCGGCGCCAGCAGTTTCATGTACTTCTCGACGTAGAGCAGTTGCTTGCCGACGAGCACCAGCTCGCGGGGCAGTCGGGCGTCGTGCGCGCGGGCCACCGCGGCCAGTTGCCTGCCGAGGTCGGTGTAGCTCATCGCGCCGAGGTCGGTTCCCGACAGTGGGGCGGCCACCTTCTCGATGTCGGCGCCGCCCTGCTGCGTCGACCCGGGTTTGCGGACCGCGCCGAGCAGGAAAATGGCCCGGCCCGCCGACTCATAGTCGCCGCGCACGATGAGATCGACCACCAGTTGCCGCAGGATTCTCCTGGTTCGGGGGGTGAACCGGCCGACGATTCCGAAGTCGAGCAGCACCAGCGTGCCCTCGTCGTCGACCAGGACGTTTCCGGCATGCAGATCCCCGTGGAACAGTCCGCCGTGGAAGGCCGATTCCAGCAGGGACAGCAAGAGATTGCGGCACAACGCCACACCGTCGTGACCGGCCGCGCGCACCGCCTCGACGTCGTCGATCCGGATGGCACGGATGCGTTCCATGGTCATCACGCGTGCAGTGGTCAGCTCGGGATACACCTCGGGGACACGGACCCGATTGCCGAACGGTCCTTCTCGAAGGCACTCGTACCACTCCGACATCGCGGCGGCCTCGTTGCGGAAATCGAGTTCGGCGTCGAGTCCGTCGGCGAAATCCTCCACCACGTGTCGCGCGCTGAGCATCCTCCCGTATTCGGAGATCTCCGCGATCCCGGCCAGTCGTTCCAGGATCGCCACGTCGGGGGCCAACCGCCCGGCGATACCCGGCCGCTGGATCTTCACCACCACCTCCTCGCCGTCGGGCAGGGTGGCAGTGTGTACCTGCGCGATGGACGCCGACGCGATGGGCACGGGATCGAAGGTGGCGAACACCTCCTCGGGCGCCCGACCGATGTCGTCGACGAACACGTCGCGGATCTGATCGGGATCGGCGGGCGGCACCCGGTCGAGCAGCGATTCGAATTCGGTGGCGAGCGTCTCGGTGAACACCCCGGGACTCGAGGCGATCAGCTGCCCGAGTTTGACGTAGGTCGGGCCGAGGTGTTCGAAGGTGGCGCGGATCTCCTGCGCAGCGCGTTGCGGGCTCGGTGGCCGCAACTGCAGGGCATCGGTCGCGGTGTGGATCAGGAATCTGCCCACCCCGGCGGCGGCGTGCACGGTGGTGGTGCCGAAACGCAGCGCCTCGGTCAATGGTGAGGCCTGCTGCAGACGGGATCTCCGGCCGGTGTCGTCGTGGCTGTGATGATCGGGAGGCATGCGGAAACTCATTCGTGGGTGGGTTCGCCGGTCACCCGGTGGTCGGCGTGGTTGAGGGCTTCGGCGATCAGTCGGCTGACGTGGCCGTCGCGGATGCGGTAGATGATGCGACGGCCCTCGCGGCGGGTGTCCACGAGGCCGGTGAACCGCAGTTTCGCGAGGTGCTGGCTGACCGCGGTCCTCGACGCGCCGACCGCCTCGGTCAGCGCGCCGACGTCCGATTCGCCGTCGCTGAGCTGCCACAGGATGTGTAGTCGCGTCGGGTCGGAGAGCATCGCGAACAGCGACGTCGCAGCGCCGAGCAGTTCGGGATCGGGCCGTACGGGGTGATGCAGGCTGGCCTCGTGGCGATCGTCGCGGGATTTCGACGCGGGTGCCGTCTTGTCGACCATGTCTCCTGCGTTCGGCTGCGTGGTGTGTTCCGGTGGTACCCGTTCCAGGGTGCCCGTTGCCGCCGGGTCCGGAGCACGTCAGGTCGTGGCGGTGTGCCTCATGGTAGGGGAGCTGTGCGCAAGCTCGCCGGTGTTCGCTCGGCGTGCCGGGACGCGCCGGGCCGTGATGATGGCACCGACCGCGCCGACGACGGCCATCGCGCCGAGCACCAGAACCGTTCCGGCCGTGCCCGCCGGTGCCACCCCGGCCAGCGGATAGGCCACCAGATAGGCGGCGTGCGAGGCGGCGAACTGGGCGGTGAACACGTCGTCGCGCGTGGCCGCACCGGTGTGGTCGCGGATCAGCCGGGTCGTGCCGGTGGACGCCAGAGACGTGCCCGCGCCGAGCACGAACCACGTCGCGGCCAGCGCGGCCATCGACGCGCCGCGGCCCAGCCACGTCGCGGTGACCAACAGTCCGACGATGCACAGCGCGGCACCCACCCACAGCGCGGCACGCACACCGCGACGCCGGATCAGCCACGGCGCGAGCAGCGCCGCGCAGATCGAACCCGCACCGAACACGCCGAGCCCGGCCGCGACCGCGGTGTCGCCGAGCCCGATCCCGGAGCGCACGTAGACCACCGTGTCCACCAGCACCACCGCGGTGGCCGCCGCGACCGTGATGTTGGTCCACAGCGCGATGCGCAGTGCCGGGCGAGACACCATCATCCGCAGTCCGGCCGTCAAGCGGCGGCCGAACGACGTTGCGTCGTCGCTCGCGGATGGTCGGCAGCGATCGTGACGCGCCAGCCCGGAGCCGGCGACGAGCACCGCCGAGGCCGCGAATCCCATTGCGGTGTAACCGAACAACGCGGAATAGGGCATCACGGTCAGCAGCGCGGCCGCGATCACGGGGCTGCCCACCGATTCGAGGTCGTAGGCCACGCGCGAGGCCGAGATCGCCGCGGTGTAGGTGTCCGCGTCGGGCACCACCCGCGCGATCGCCGAGGTGAACGCGGGTGTGAAGGTCGCCGACGCGGTCTGCAGCGCGAACACCAGCACATATACCTGCCACACGTGGGTGACCCACGGCAGGCAGGCGGCCATCGTCAACCGCACCACGTCGGCGCTGACGAGCACCCGGACGGCGGGTAGCGCGCCGACCAACGCGCGCATCACCGGCGACATGACGACGTAGGCGATCATCTTGACCGCCAGCGCCGTGCCCAGCACCCGGCCCGCGTCGGCACCGGCCAGTTGGTAGGCGAGCAGCCCCAGCGCGACGGTCATCACGCCGGTGCCGAGCAGCGACGCGACCTGGGCGGCGTAGAGCCGCCGGAACACGACGTCGGCGAACGGACTCACATCGACGAGTGTACGTGTCATGTGCGCATATGCACACATGACATCAACGAATAAGTCACCGACCGGCCGGATGTTTGACGTATACCCCTATGGGGTATAGAACGGGAACCATGGACCACAACAAGGTGATGACTCACCCCGACATGGGCCATTCAACCGGCACGGACCATGAAGGCTCGGGTCATGCCGGGATGGATCACATGGCGATGGGCGGGCACGCGCATCACGTGGCCCAGTTCCGCCGCCTCTTCTGGATCATGACGGTGATCGCGATCCCGGTGGTGGCGGCCAGCCCGATGTTCGCGTCGCTGCTCGGCTACCACCTGCCCGACGCGGAGTGGATCAAATGGGTGTCGCCGGTGGGTGGCACGGTGATGTACCTCTGGGGCGGCAAACCGTTCCTCACCGGTGCGGTCAGCGAACTACGTTCGCGCACACCGGGAATGATGACGCTCATCGCGCTGGCCATCACCGTCGCGTTCGTCTCGTCGTGGGGCTCGTCGCTGCACCTGCTCGACCATGAACTCGACTTCTGGTGGGAGCTGGCGCTGCTGGTGGTGATCATGCTGCTCGGGCACTGGGTCGAGATGCGGTCGGTCGCGCAGAGCACCTCGGCGCTGGAATCGCTGGCCGGGCTGATGCCCGACGAGGCCGAACGCATCGACACCGACGCCCACGGCGTCGAACAGGTGGTGTCGGTGGCACCGGCCGACCTGCATCCCGGCGACGTCGTGATCGTGCGCCCGGGTGGTCGCGTCCCCGCCGACGGTGACATCGTCGAGGGCACCGCGGAACTCGACGAATCGATGATCACCGGCGAATCGACCCTGGTGTCACGCGGTGTGGGCGATCACGTGGTGGCGGGCACCGTCGCCGCCGACACCGCGATCCGTGTCGAGGTCACCGCCGTCGGCGACGACACCACACTGGCCGGTATCCAGCGACTCGTGGCGCAGGCGCAGAACTCGTCGTCGCGGGCCCAGCGCCTCGCCGACCGCGCCGCGGCACTGCTGTTCTGGTACGCACTCGGCGCCGCGGTGATCACCGCGATCGTGTGGGTTGCGCTGGGGCAACCGGATTCCGCGGTCGTCCGGACCATCACGGTGCTGGTCATCGCGTGCCCGCACGCGCTGGGACTGGCGATTCCGCTGGTGGTGGCGATCGCCACCGAGCGCGCCGCGAAGATGGGGGTGCTGGTGACCGACCGGGTGTCGCTGGAGACCCTGCGTCGCGCCGACGTGGTGCTCTTCGACAAGACCGGAACCCTCACCACCGGCAGCCCCGCCGTGAACGACGTGGTGACCGTCGACGGCTGGACGCGCGACGACGTACTCGCACTCGCCGCGGCCGCCGAACGCGACAGCGAACATCCCCTCGCCGCCGCGATCGTCGACGCCGCCCAGCGAGCGGGAGTCGAGATCCCCGCGGCCGGCGACTTCACGTCGAGCGCCGCCGTCGGCGTCCGTGCCGAGGTCGGGGGCAAGCGGGTGGAGGTCGGTGGTCCGCATCTGCTGGACGATCTGTCGATCGACGCCCTTCCGCAGGCCGCTGAGCTCGCCGAGGCCGGCAACACCGTGCTGCACGTCGTCGTCGACGGCGAGCCGGTGGCCGTCATCGCCCTCGCCGACGAGATCCGCCCGGAATCGGCGGAGACGATCGCGGCCCTGCATCGCCGCGGCGTGGAGGCGGTGATGGTGACCGGTGACGCCGAGCCGGTGGCGCGTTCGGTCGCCGCGCAGGTCGGCATCGACCGCGTCTACGCGGGTGTGCGCCCCGAGGACAAGGAACGCATCGTGGCCACCGAGCAGCGCGACGGTCACACGGTGGTGATGGTGGGTGACGGCGTCAACGACGCCCCGGCGCTCGCGCGCGCCGACGTGGGCATCGCGATCGGCGCGGGCACCGACGTCGCGATCGGATCGGCCGGTCTCGTCCTCGCCGGCAACGACCCGCGCACCGTCGTGTCCGCGATGCGGTTGTCGGAGGCGACGTACCGGAAGATGCAGCAGAACCTGTGGTGGGCGGCGGGATACAACCTCATCGCCGTGCCGCTGGCCGCCGGGGTGCTGGCCCCGATCGGATTCGTGCTGCCGATGGCGGTGGGCGCGATCCTGATGTCGGCGTCGACGGTCATGGTGGCGCTCAACGCCCAGTTGCTGCGTCGCGCCGATCTCCACGAACCACGCAGCGACGGGCAGGCGTAGAGTTCGTCACACCAGGTTTTCGACTGGGAATCGAAAACGGCTCCGAGCGGTTGACCCGGGTGGCTGTCCCGACCAACCACCGGGAACGGAAGGTGTGAACATGAGCCGATCCGAACGCAGGGCCGACCTCGTGGTGGTGGGTGCCGGGATCGCCGGTCTGACCGCTGCGCTGTGCGCCGCCGAGGCCGGGCTGAGCGTGGTGGTGTGCAACAAGGGCCCGCGATGGCACCCCGACCGCGGCGAGCAACCCACCGCCACCTTCTACGCGCAGGGCGGGGTGGCCGTGGTCGCTCCCGACATCGCCGAGGATTCCGTCGACCTGCATCTGCACGACACCGTCGCCGCCGGCGCCGGGCTGACCGACCCGAACGCCGCGCTGCTCATCCTGGCCGACGGGTGGCCGGCGGTGACGCGGCTGATCGGGCTGGGCGCCCGCTTCGACCGCGACGCCTCCGGTGCCCTGTTGCGCACCTGGGAGGGCGGACACTCGGTGCGCCGCATCATCCACTCCGGCGGAGATGCCACCGGCGCACAGATCCAGCGTGCACTCGGGGTGGCGGTGACCTCGGTGGCCGGTGAACTGGCGCTGCAGTGCCTCGACGACACCATCGTCACCCGGCTGTTGCTCTCCGGTGGACGGGTCACCGGGGTCGCCTACCGTGACCGGCACAGCAGCACCCCGGACGAGACCGGGGTTGTTCTGGCCCCCACCGTCCTGCTGGCCACCGGCGGCAGCGGGCACCTGTACGCGGCGACCACCAACCCGCCCGGCGCCACCGCCGACGGGCTGGCGTTGGCGCTGCGCGCGGGCGCCGAGGTCGCCGACCTGGAATTCATCCAGTTCCACCCGACCATGCTCTATACACCGGGCGCGCGCGGCCGGCGCACCCTGGTGACCGAGGCGATCCGCGGCGAGGGCGGCCGGCTGATCGACGTCGACGGCGCGTCGGTGACCAGCGGCGTGCACCCGCGCGGCGATCTCGCGCCCCGCGACGTGGTGGCCAATGCCGTGCAGCGCGCGATCGAACGCACCGGCCACCCGTGCGTCTACCTCGACACCAGCACCATCGACGACTTCGAAACGAGGTTTCCGACCGTCACCGCGGGGCTGCGTCGCGCCGGACTCGATCCGGCCGAGCGCCGTATCCCGGTGGTTCCCGGCGCGCATTACCAGTGCGGCGGGGTGGTCACCGACGTCGACGGTCGCACCCGCGTGCCGGGGCTGCTGGCCGCCGGTGAGGTGGCCCGCACGGGTCTGCACGGCGGCAACCGGCTGGCGTCCAACAGTCTGCTGGAGGGCCTGGTGATGGGTGGCCGGGCGGCTGCGGTGGCGATCGCGCGACGCGAGGAGGGCGTGTCGGAGCCGGACGACGCCGCCGCCGACGTGACCGCGCCGATGCTCGACCGGGGCGTCCTGCAGGATGCGATGTCGGCGCACGTGGGTTTGCGCCGCGATGCCGACGGTCTCACGCAGGTGGCGCACCTGCTGTCCGCCGCGCCGGCCCGGGTGATGCGCACGGCCGCAGACGTGGAGGACGCCACGCTGGGTGTGGCTGCCGCGGCCGTGGTGGCCGCCGCTGCGGCGCGCACCGAAACGCGGGGATGCCATGTGCGAACCGACTATTCGCGAACCGATCCCGCGGATGCGTCTCCGCGTGGCTTCCGATGGGTCGACGGCGAGATCCGCCCGTCGCCGGCTTCGGTCCATGGGTCGGGACTCGCGGTTGGCGCCGCGGGGTAGAACTGGCAGACCTTCCTTCGTAGACTGACCCGGGTGGCGCGCGCGAATTGGCGCGCCGATGGGAGGGCCGGATGAACAGCGAAGGCTGCTGGTCAACGGTTGTGTGTTCGGCGGACGAACGTCGTGCACTCGGGTTGGCGAATACATCGGAATGGTTGCTGCAGTGCCGGCTGGCGGCCGGCCATCGCGGCAACCACGCGACAGATGCGAGTACCCGCCCCCGCGCCGATCGACGTCTGTGGCTCGAGTGGAACGACGTGGACTCACACGCCCAGTCGCTGATCGAACGCAATCCGTGCCCGGTGCCCTCGCCGGACGGGGCCCGATGCATCTTCTTCCACGGCCATGGTGGTCCGCATTTCTATGCCCGGTCCAACGGGCACGCGCCGACTGCCATGTCGGGTCAGGGCCGGCGGCCCGCCGAACCCGCCCGGCAGCCCCAGCCGGACGCCCCACGTCAGGACGGCTACCGAAGCCCGACGGTCGGGCCGCCGGCCGCGGTGCAGTCGCACGGTCCGTCGACGGGTGATCTCACGGTGGTCGCCGCCTATTCCGGTTCGCACCGCCTCGACGATCCGACGCCCCAGGCCGCGACGCCCCAGACCGCGACACCCCAGACCGCGGCACCCCAGACCGCGGCACCAGAGACCCAGGCACCGCAGGTCCTCTCGCCGGTCGAACAGGCGTCCGAGGCCTCGCCGTCACCGTTCCTCGAGGTCAGGTATCGCGGAGAGCGTCGTTCCACCGACTTCGAACCGACCAGCAGTGTGTCCTCGCCGCGCAGCCGCCACCGGCTCGATGACGACGAGACCGTCTATCTGACCGCCGATGCCACTGGAGCCCAGGCCGGCACGCCGCCGGCTGCGCCGCCCGCCGCGGATGCCCTCGACGGTCGCCCTGCCCCGCTCGAGGACCCGACGGTGACCGCGGCGCTGCGTGACATCGCGGCGGCCCTGGAAAAGCTGGCCGCCGCTCTCGATCGCCGCTGACTGGCGACCGCCTGCGGGCGGATGAGCGTGACATTCTCTGAGCACCTACCCTAGGGGGGTACCGTTTTCCCTTGTCTTCTGGTATACCCATAGGGGGTATCAGAGGAGTGTGAAGATGAGCAACGCCACGCACGGCTACATCACCCGCAAGGACGACTACCTCAAGCGGTTGCGCCGGATCGAGGGCCAGGCTCGCGGACTGCAGCGGATGGTCGACGACGAGGAGTACTGCATCGACATCCTCACCCAGCTCTCGGCGATGACCAAGGCCCTGCAGGCGGTGGGGCTGGGTCTGCTCGAGGAGCACATGAGCCACTGCGTGGTGCACGCCGCCCAGGAGAGCGACGAGGCCGGTGCCGCCAAGGTGGACGAGGCGATGGCCGCCATCGCGCGTCTGGTCAAGTCCTGACCGCCCGAGAGCACTGTCCCCAACGGCATTGTCCCCAAAAGCATTGTCCCCAACGGCATTGTTCTTGACGGCATTGCCACAGACAGCGTTGTCCCCGACAGTGCTGCCCCGAGAGAAGGAGAAGTCGATGACCACAACCACATTCACGGTGACCGGGATGACCTGTGCGCACTGCGTCGCCTCGGTGCGCGAGGAAATCGGGGAGATCCCCGGTGTGCGCAGCGTCGATGTCACCCTGGACACCGGCAGCGTCTCGGTGACCAGTGACGGCGAACTCGATCGCACCGACGTGGCCAACGCCGTGGTCGAGGCCGGCTACCAACTGGTCTGAGATGGCCGCGCCCACGCGTACCCCGACACCGCAGGACGAGCGGTCCCTCGTCGATCTCGACATCGGCGGGATGACCTGTGCCTCCTGCGCCAACCGGATCGAACGCAAGCTCAACCGCATCGACGACGTGCACGCGACGGTCAACTACGCCACCGAACGCGCCACGGTCGAGTTCGGCCCGAACGTCGAGGTCGGCGATCTCGTGGACACCGTCCGCGGCGCGGGTTATCGGGCCACTCCGGTGCGGCCCCATCACGGCCGGTCGCCGTCCGACGAGCCGTCGGCGAGCGGCACCACCGCCGACACCGAACTCGGGCTGCTGCGTCAGCGACTCCTGATCTGCGCGGCGCTGACCATCCCCGTGGTGGCACTCGCCATGATCCCGTCGTGGCAGTTCACCTATTGGCAGTGGCTGTCGCTGACGCTCGCCGCGCCGGTGGTGGTGTGGGGCGGCTACCCGTTCCACCGCGCCGCGCTGCTGAACCTGCGCCACGGCACCGCGACCATGGACACGCTGGTGTCGCTGGGAACGCTGGCCGCCTTCGGCTGGTCGCTCTACGCCCTGTTCTTCGGCATGGCCGGAATGCCCGGCATGACACACGGTTTCGACCTCATGCCACAGCACGGCGGCGACGGCGCCTCCTACATCTATCTGGAGGCCGCGGCGGGGGTCACCACCTTCGTGCTGCTCGGCCGCTACCTGGAGAAGCGGGCCAGGCGTCGCGCCGGAGATGCGTTGCGTGCCCTGATCGATCTCGGCGCCAAGGACGTGGTGATCCGTCGTGACGGCGCGGAGCAGCGGGTGTCGATCTCCGAACTGGCAGTCGGCGACGAGTTCGTGGTGCGGCCCGGCGAGAAGATCGCCACCGACGGTGTGGTCATCGACGGTGTCGCCACCGTGGACGCCTCGATGATCACCGGCGAATCGATGCCGGTCGAGGTCACCGCGGGCGACACGGTGGTGGGGGCCACCGTGAACGTCAGTGGGCGGATCGTGGTGCGTGCCAGCCACATCGGCGCCGACACCGCCCTGGCGCAGATGGCCCGCATGGTCGAGGACGCGCAGAGCGGGAAGGCCCGTGCGCAGCGTCTGGCCGACCGGATCTCGGCGGTCTTCGTGCCGGTGGTGCTGCTGATCGCGGTGGCCACCCTGGTCTTCTGGTGGGTCGACGGCTCGGTGCTCTTCGCGTTCACCGCCGCGGTGTCGGTGCTCATCATCGCCTGCCCGTGTGCGCTGGGACTGGCCACACCCACCGCGCTCATGGTCGGCACCGGCCGCGGGGCGCGCGAGGGCATCCTGCTCTCGGGTCCCGAGGTGCTCGAGACCACGCGACGCGTCGACACCATCGTGCTCGACAAGACCGGCACCGTCACCACCGGCGTCATGCGGGTCGACGCCGTGCATCCGGCGGGCCCGGACATCTCGTCCGACGACGTGCTCACGGTCGCCGCAGCTGTCGAGGCCGCATCCGAACATCCGATCGGGACGGCGATCGTCGCTGCCGCACAACATCTTCGGGTTCCCGACGTCACCGACTTCGATTCGGCGCACGGCATCGGGGTCAGCGGTGTGGTCGATGGCGCGCGTATCTGGGTGCGGGGCCCGGCCGACGCCGGCCTTACGCCGGGTGGTGAATCGGCCGACGTGGTGGACCGCGCCCAGCAGCGCGGGGCGACCCCGGTGGTGGTCGGCCGCGACCGCACGGTCCTCGGGGTGATCGTCGTCGCCGACACGCCCAAGCCGTCGGCGTCGGAGGCCATCGCCGGACTGAAGAAACTCGGCCTGACGCCGATCCTGCTGACCGGTGACAACGAGGGCGCCGCCCGGCACGTGGCGCGCCAGGTCGGTATCGACACCGTGATCGCCGGGGTGCGTCCCGCCGGCAAGGTGGACGCCGTCGTCGCGCTGCAACGCGACGGCCACGTCGTCGGCATGGTCGGCGACGGCATCAACGACGCGCCCGCTCTGGCGCAGGCCGACCTCGGCATCGCGATGGGCACCGGCACCGACGTGGCCATCGCGGCGAGCGACGTCACCATCGTCGACGGCGACCTCGGCAAGGTGATCGGCGCGATCCGCCTGTCCCGGCGCACCCTCGGCACGATCAAGCAGAACCTGTTCTGGGCGTTCGGCTACAACGTGGCGGCGATCCCGCTGGCCGCGGCCGGGTTGCTCAATCCGATGATCGCGGGTGCCGCGATGGCCTTCTCGTCGGTGTTCGTGGTGGCAAACAGTTTGCGGTTACGCGGTTTCCGCGCCTAGCCGGGCTGGTCGGGCCGGCTGGCCGGTCGGGCCGCTGCCTGCAGAAAGTAGGGGAGCGGTGTTTTTCCCCTACTTTCGTACCGTTCCCCGTGAAACATCACGGGGAAGGTGTCGAACCCCGGGGAAGGATTCCTTCCCCTACTTTCGTTGCTCGGGCCGCCCGGGTCGCGGCGTGAGCACCGGCGCGACGACCGAAGTACGATCCCTCGCCCAGTTGGGTGCCGCTGGCATAACCCTTGCTGTCCTGGGCGATGTTGGCTGCGCACGCCCCGGCCGCGTACAGACCCGGGATCGGCGCGCCCGCATCGTCGAGCACCTCGCCGTCCACCGAGGTGGCCATGCCGCCCAGGGTGAATCCCGCGTACATCGCCTTGCCGAGGCTCAGGTCGAACACCGCCCACGGGCCGGTGTCCTGCGCGGCGAGAAACTCCGGCGCCTTGTGGAACTCGGGGTCCTCACCGCGCGCGGCATTCTCGTTGTAGGTGTCGAGGGTCGCCTGCAGCCGGTCGGCGGGGATGCCGAGGGCCTCGGCCATCTCGGCCACCGTCTCGTAACCGTCGACGAATGGCACCAGCGGTATCCGCGGCCGCTTCATGTGGGCCTCGTCGACGATGAGATACGCGGTGGCATCGGGTTGTTCCAGAACGAAACTCGACGTCCGGGAATGGTAGGAGTCCTCGGCCACGAACCGCTCGCCGTCGCGGTTCACCGCGAGCCCGGTGAGCAGGATCGCGGGCGGATAGGCGGGTGCGGTGCAGAACGCCTGATCCATGTGCCGCAGCGCGGCTCCCGCCGAGACGCCGAGACGCAAACCGAGGCCGTCGTCGTAGGTGTTGCCCAGCACGTAGGGTTTTTCGGCGAGCCACGGTACGTGCTCGGCCACCATGTCCGGGTTCATCACGAAACCACCCGCGGCGATCACCACGCCCTGCGCCCGGATCACCCCGTCGCCCGTTCCCGGGCTGCGCCAGGCCACTCCGGTCACCCGGCCCGCGTCGTCGACCACCAACTGGCGCGCCCCGGTGTCGTAGCGCACCTCGACGCCGAGGTCGGCGAGGCGTTTCACCAGCAGCTCGATGATCAGCGCGGCACCGCCGGTGTCTCCGGGGACGGGCACCTTGTGGCCCCGCGGGGCGGGGACGGCCATCGTGTTGAACGGCCACACCTTCTCGTTGCCGGTGTACATCAGTCCCTGCGTACCCGGTTGCACCACAGCCTTTTCCGGGTAGTAGCTGCGCTCGAACTCGAAACCGAGCGACTCCAGCCAGTCGAAGTGGGCGACGCTGTCGGTACAGTAGGCGTGGATCTTGTCCGGTTCGGGCTCCCGGGAGACGGCGGTGATGTAGCGCTCCATCTCCTCCGCGGAGTCGTCGTGGCCGGTGGCCCGCTGCACCGCGGTACCGCCACCGAGGTAGAAGTGACCGCCGGCCAGGGCGGTGGTGCCGCCGGCCGCTGCGGCGCGTTCGAGCACCAGGACCCGCGCGCCGCGCGACGCCGCCTCCACCGCCGCACATCCACCGGCGATCCCCAGTCCGATGACCACCACGTCGAACTCGTCGCCGAAGTCCTCCACCGACCCGAGTGCGATGGTCTCGGGAATTTGGGTGCCGTCAGCCATGCGCAGAGAATAGCCGAAAACTAGAACACGTTCTACTACTCGAGTGAATGACGAGATCGCCGTGGCGCATCCGGATATCCGGTATCAAGGGGTGTGACCTCCGACAAGCTGCTCGAGCGGCCCCCGGCGCCCGCCGGGCGCCCGCGACCGCACCGCGTGGCCGCCGCCGTCGCGGGTGTGGTCGCCGTCGGTGCGGCACTCGCGGTGGGTGAACTGGCCGCCGTGCCCGTCTCGCCCAACGCTTCGCCCTACTTCGCGGTGGGTTCGACGGTGGTCGACCACACACCCACTGCCGTCCGGGAATGGGCGATCGGCACCTTCGGCACCTCCGACAAGACCGCGCTGTTCGTCGGGATGGGGGTGATCATCGTGGCGCTCGCGGCGGCGTGCGGCATCGTCGAACGACGGCGACCCCCGATCGGCAGCGTGGTGATCGCCGGGTTCGGGCTCGTCGGTGCGCTCGCCGCGTTCGGCCGCCCCGACGCGCGCTGGACCTTCGTCCTGCCGTCGCTGCTGGCCGGGTTCGTGGGGGTGGCGGTGCTGCGCACCCTGATCGCGCGACTCGACGACGACACAGGTGACGCACACGGCGCATCCGACTCCTCCGGCGAGCGCCGTTCGGCACCGGTGTCCCGCCGGTTCGTGCTCACCGCCGGCGGGATCGCGGCTGCCGCGCTCGTGGTGGGCGGGATCGGCCGTCGGCTGCTCGCCGACGCCGCGCGCACCGTCGCCGACCGCGCCGGCCTGCGCATCCCGGCACCCGCATCACCGGCACCGCCGATACCCACCGGCGCCGACCTCGACGTCCCCGGCGCCACCCCGTTCGTCACCGACAACGCGTCCTTCTACCGCATCGACACCGCCCTGCAGGTGCCGCAGCTGACCACCGCCGACTGGTCGCTGCGGATTCACGGGATGGTCGACGAGGAGGTCACGATCAGCTGGGACGAGCTGCTCGCGATGCCGATGAGTGAGCGGCTGGTGACGCTGACGTGTGTCTCCAACGAGGTGGGCGGCGACCTCATCGGCAACGCACGCTGGCAGGGCGTCCCGATGAAGGCCCTGCTCGAACGCGCCGGTGTCCGCCCCGGCGCCGACATGCTGCTGTCGACGAGTTCGGACGGCTGGACGTGTGGCACCCCGGTGTCGGCGATCACCGACAACCGCGACGCGTTGCTGGCGATCGCGATGAACGGCGACCCGCTGCCCGTCGAACACGGTTTCCCGGTGCGCCAGGTGATCCCCGGCCTGTACGGCTACGTGTCGGCCACCAAGTGGGTCGTCGACTGGGAGTTGACGAAATTCTCCGACGCGCAGGCCTACTGGACCACCCGCGGCTGGTCGGCGCTGGGTCCGATCAAACTGGCCTCGAGGATCGACCGGCCCGCCGACGGCAGCGAACTGCGGGCCGGGCCCGTGATCGTCGCGGGGACCGCCTGGGCCCAGCACACCGGGATCTCCGCGGTGCAGGTGCGCATCGACGACGGCGCGTGGCAGCAGGCCGAGCTGGCCACCGAGTACAGCATCGACACGTGGCGGCAGTGGCGCTACACCTGGCAGGCCACCCCCGGCCGCCACACCGTGGAATGTCGCGCGTTCGACATGACGGGCAAGGCGCAGACCGAACAGTTCGCCTCCCCCATCCCCGACGGGGCCACCGGATTGGACTCGCGGACCTACACCGTGTCCTGACCGTTTGCCGGCACGGCCGGGCGGGTTGTGAGCAAGGCCATAGCTGTGATCTTGGCCCGGTGACGTCATGCTATGTTCGTCGCACCGAATTTCAGACGGCGCGGTATTCGGGTGGCGATAGCCCCCGGGCTGCGCTCGACAGCGTCCGAGGAGCGTGATCGGCCCGAACACGGACCCGGTCATCGACGCGCAGACGCGAAACCCGACAGAGTGAGAAAAGAAGCGAAGACATGAGTGTGGGTGTCGTGCGCGAGACGGCCGATGGGGAGCGTCGCGTGGCGCTCGTCCCCAAGGTGGCCGCCGCGCTGGTAGGCAAGAAAGTCCCGGTGATCGTCGAATCGGGTGCGGGACTCGGGGCACTGATCCCCGACGACGCGTACACCGAGGCCGGCGCCACGATCGGCGATCCGTACACCGCCGATGTGGTGTTGCGGGTGTCGCCACCGTCGGATTCCGAGATCGCGCGGCTGCGCAGCGGGCAGAAGCTGATCGGCTTCCTCGCACCGCGTAACGCGGACAACAAGATCGGTGCATTGCGTGACGCCGGCGTGGAGGCCTACGCGGTGGAGGCCATCCCGCGTATCTCGCGCGCCCAGGTGATGGACGCGTTGAGTTCGCAGGCCAACGTCGCGGGCTACAAATCGGTGATCGTGGCCGCCGACCTGTCGACGCGGTTCTTCCCGATGCTCACCACCGCGGCCGGCACGGTCAAGCCCGCCACCGTCCTGGTGCTCGGCGTGGGCGTGGCCGGACTGCAGGCGCTGGCCACCGCGAAGCGCCTCGGCGCCCGCACCACCGGATACGACGTGCGGCCCGAGGTCGCCGAGCAGGTCCGGTCGGTGGGTGCGCAGTGGCTCGACCTCGGCATCGACGCCGCGGGTGAGGGCGGCTACGCACGCGAACTCACCGACGACGAGCGCGCCAAGCAGCAGCAGGCCCTCGAGGACGCCATCAAGGGATTCGACGTGGTGATCACCACCGCGCTGGTGCCCGGGCGTCCGGCGCCGCGGCTGGTCACCGCCGCCGCGGTGGAGGGCATGAAGCCGGGCAGCGTGGTGGTCGACCTGGCCGGCGAAACCGGCGGCAACTGCGAACTCACCGAGCCCGGGCAGACGGTGGTCAAACACGACGTGACCATCACCTCGCCACTGAACCTGCCGGCCACCATGCCCGAGCATTCCAGCGAGTTGTACTCCAAGAACCTGCTCGCGCTGATCGACCTGATGCTCGGCGACGACGGCGCGATAACCCCCGACTTCGAGGACGAGGTCATCGCGGCTGCGTGCGTGACCCTCCAGAAAGAGAGCGTGGCCTGATGTACACCGGTCTGCTCGCGAACATCGCGATCCTGGTTCTGGCCGGGTTTGTGGGATTCGCCGTCATCTCCAAGGTTCCCAACACCCTGCACACCCCACTCATGTCGGGTACCAACGCCATTCACGGCATCGTGGTGCTCGGCGCGCTGGTGGTGCTGGGTTCGCTTCCCGCAGATGCCAACTGGGGTACCCGGATCATCGCGTTCATCGCGCTGATCTTCGGCACGCTCAACGTGGTCGGCGGCTTCCTGGTGACCGACCGCATGCTCGGAATGTTCAAGGGTAAGAAGGAGTCCGCGAAGTGAGCGCCACTCTCGCCCCCACCGTGCTCGCGAGCGGTCCGACGGGACAGGTCAGCGAAGGACTCGGCTACGGCGTCACCGTCCTCTACATCGTCGCGTTCTCGCTGTTCATCTACGGCCTGATGGGCCTGACCGGCCCCAAGACCGCGGTGCGTGGCAACTGGATTGCGGCCACCGGTATGGGAATCGCGATCATCGCAACGCTTCTGGGCGTGTACAACAACGCCGGCGACGCCGGGGTGCCCGGCATCAACTGGATTCTCATCATCGTCGGCCTGGCCGTCGGTGTGGTGCTGGGCATCCCGCCCGCGCTCAAGACCAAGATGACCGCCATGCCGCAGCTGGTGGCGCTGTTCAACGGCGTCGGTGGTGGCACCGTCGCGTTGATCGCGTGGGCCGAGTACATCGAATCCGACGGCTTCACCAATGTGTGGCAGGTCCCCGACGTCGCGGTCATCGTCGGCTCACTGTTCGCCGCGATCATCGGCTCGGTCTCGTTCTGGGGTTCGCTCGTCGCGTTCGCGAAGCTGCAGGAACTGCTCAACAAGAACCTCGAGAAGCGACTCGTCGCCTCCGCCAAGCTCTTTCAGGCGGCCAACATCGTGCTGGCCATTGCCGCGGTCGTGATCGCCGTGATCATCGGACTCAAGGCCGATTCGTCCACGGCCACGCCGTGGTACTGGATCGTCGCGCTGTTGATCATCTCCGGCGTGATGGGACTGTTCGTGGTGTTCCCGATCGGCGGCGCCGACATGCCGGTGGTGATCTCGCTGCTCAACGCGCTCACCGGATTGTCCGCGGCCGCAGCAGGTCTCGCGCTGAACAACCAGGCCATGATCGTGGCGGGCATGATCGTCGGCGCGTCCGGTTCGATCCTGACCAACCTGATGGCCAAGGCGATGAACCGGTCGATCCCCGCGATCGTCTTCGGTTCCTTCGGTGGCGGCGACGAGGGCGGAGCCGGTGGCATGAGTGCCGCGGGTGGCACGGTCAAGGCCACCTCGGCGGCCGACGCCGCGATCCAGATGGCCTACGCCAACCAGGTGATCGTGGTGCCCGGTTACGGACTCGCCGTCGCGCAGGCCCAGCACGCGGTCAAGGAGATGGCGTCGCTGCTCGAGAGCAAGGGCGTCGAGGTGAAGTACGCCATCCACCCCGTCGCCGGACGCATGCCGGGACACATGAACGTGCTGCTGGCCGAGGCCGACGTGCCCTACGACTCGATGAAGGAGATGGACGACATCAACGGCGAATTCAGCCGCACCGACGTCGCCATCGTGATCGGCGCCAACGACGTGACCAATCCGGCCGCGCGCAACGATCCGAGTTCACCGATCCACGGCATGCCGATCCTCAACGTCGACGAGGCACGGTCGGTGATCGTGCTCAAGCGCTCGATGTCGTCCGGATATGCCGGTATCGAGAATCCGCTGTTCTTCGCCGACCACACCTCGATGCTGTTCGGGGACGCGAAGAAGTCGGTCGACAGCGTGGTGGAGGAACTCAAGGCGCTGTAGCGCCGCGTCGTAGCTGTTGGTCATGCGAGCCGTCGTTTCGCGCCGATCACACATCGATGCGGGTCATCGCCGGGGGTCGGGCCACCGGCGGGACTAGTGTGCTCAATCATGATCCGGTCGGTGTCGGCGCGTGTCCTCTTCGTCCTGGGCACCGTATGCCTGCTGGTGGGATTGCTGGCCGGCGTGGCCAATCGCGAGGCGGTCAACAGTGACCGATTCGCGGCGCACGTCGACTCGATGCGGCAGGAGCCGGCGGTGGCCCGGCAGTTGGGGCTGGTGGTCTCCGACAAGGTGATCGGGGCCTCGCCGGAACTCGTCGCGCTGCGGCCGCTGGTCGAGCAGGTGTCGATCTCGGCGGTGTCGAGTCCCGCCGCCGGACCTGCGGTACGTGCGGCCACCGCGTCGATCCATCGTTCGCTGACCACCGGCGACGCCAATGTGGTGCTGCGCCTGGCCGACCTGGGCGCGGTGACCGTTGCGGCGCTGCGCACGGTGAGACCCGATCTCGCCGCACGCCTTCCGGCCAACATGGATGCCACCCTGTCGTCGATCGGCGCGAGCAGCATCGACAACCGGCTGATCGCCGTGGCCCACTGGGTGCGGGTGTTGGCGTGGCTGCTGCCGCTGATCGGCGTGGTGCTGTTGCTCGGTGCGGCCTTTCTGCGCCCGCCGATCGGTGCCGGGCGCCACCGACGCCTGTCGACGATGGCGATCACTTTCGGCGACGCCGTGGTGTGGATGGCCGCGGGCCTGGTCGCGCTGATCCTCGCGGCCACCGTGATCGCCGCGTTCACCCCGACCGACGATCTGGCGAATGCCGTCGGGGTCGCGGCCTGGCATGAGGTGGACGGGCGGCTGTGGATCATCGCGGTGATCGCTCTCGTACTCGGGCTGGCCGTCCGCGCGGCGGGCACCATGAGTCCGGTCGCGGATCTCGAGGAGTTGCGCGAGCGACTGATCGACACCGTGGTTCGCCGCCCGCGCACGTTGTCGGCGATCGCCGCGCGCGGTGGTGTGCTGGTGCTGGTGGGTGTGCTCGCGGTACTGCGGCCGCAGGCGATGTTGACGTGTGCCGCGGCCGTGGCCGGGGTGGTGCTGCTGCTGTTCGGGGTCCGCGAACTCGTCTACGCCCTCGTCACACAGTCACGCACGAGTGCGAGTCGTCGCCGTGCGATGCGATTCGCCATCCCGTCGGTGGCGATCCTGGCGGTGATCGCGCTGGCCGCGCTGACCGGGGTGCTGGCGTGGTCGCAGGCCACGCCACCGTTGAGCCTGACCACGCGGGCCGACCCGGACGGGTGCAACGGGTACCGCGAACTGTGCGATCGCCGCTACACCGATGTGGCGTTCCCGGCGACGCACAACTCGATGTCGGCGCAGGACGGCAACGGCTGGTTCATCGCCGAGCAGAAGACCGGAGTGATGGGCCAGCTCGACGACGGTGTCCGGGTCTTCCTCATCGACAGCTGGTACGGACAGGTCTCCAACAAACCACCGATCGTGGCCAACACCGAGGACAGCCGCGCGCAGGCCTACGCCGCCGCGGAGGCGACCTACGGTCCCGGGGTTCTCGAAAGTGCGCTGCGGGTGCGTGATTCGCTGAATCTCACCCCCGTCGGGCCGGTACGGCCCTATCTGTGTCACGAACTGTGCGAGTTGGGGTCCACCGAATGGTTGCCGTTGATGGTGAAGGTGCGGGAATGGATGGACCGGCATCCGCGCGAGGTCGTCACCTTCTTCGTCCAGGACATGGTGCGCCCCGCCGACGTGGAGACGATGCTGCGCGAGGCCGGCCTCTACGACATGCTCTACACCCCGGTGCCGAACGAGCCCTGGCCGACGCTGCGCGAGATGATCGACTCGGGCCACCGGCTGGTCTGGCTCCATGAGAACGTCGGCGGTGGTCCGGAGCGCCCGTGGCTCCTCGACGGCAACACCTGGGTGCAGGACACCCCGTACGAGTTCCACACCGCAGAAGACTTCTCCTGCGCGCACTTTCGGGGAGCGCCGGATGCGCCGCTGTTCCTGGTGAATCACTGGTTGAGCAACTTCAGCACCCGAATCCGCGACGCCGGTGAGGTCAACCGCGAGGAGGTCCTGTTCAACCGGCTCGAACAGTGCCGCGTCGAGCGCGGCATGATCCCTAATTATGTTGCCGTGGACAACTATTCGATCGGAGACCTGTTCGCGTCGGTGGACCGCCTCAACGGGGTGGGCTGAGGCGGTCCACCGCTCCGGGCGGTGCGTTACCGACCCGACACCCGCTCGCGGCCCCGTTGTTGCCGCCACCGCCTACTGTTACGCGAGTGACTCGTGTGACGAGAGTGAAACGGTTCCGATACACCGCGGTGGCGGTGATCGCGGCCGCTGCCGTGGGCGGCGGGCTCGGTGCACTGCCCACCGTCGACCACACCCCGGTGCACACGACGGCCACCTCGATCGATCCGGCCTCGCTGTACAACTCGGCGCAGCAGAAGTTCGCCGGTGGCGACGTCGCCGGCGGACTCGACGTCCTCAAACAGGCACTGACGGTGGCCCCCGCCGACGCCGACAGCCTTGCGCTGCAGGCGGTCTGGGCCGACCAGGCCGACGATTCCGGTACCAGCAAGGCGGCGCTGAGCCGCCTCACCATGATCAACCCGACGCTGGCCACCACCGCCCGCAACATCATCGAGGGTGTCACCGCAGCCGCCGCGATCGTGCCCGACACCACGCCCAAGTCCGTGTCCGGCAGCCCCGCCATCGTCATCCTCGGCTACGGCCTCGGCGCCGACGGGACGATGGCCCCCGAGCTCGTCAACCGGCTCACCGCGGGCAAGTCGCAGGCCGACGCGAGTCCCGCGTTGCCGATCGTGGTCACCGGGGGAGTGCCTAAGAAGGGGGTCACCGAGGCCGCCGCGATGCAGAAGTGGCTCGTCGCCAACGGGGTGGCCGGAAGCAGGATCACGCCCGAGGACAAGTCGGGGTCCACCGTCGCCAACGCCCAGAACACTGCCGCGATCCTCGCCTCGCGTGGCATCCGGGACATCGTCCTGGTGACCTCCCCGAACCATATCCGTCGCGGCGCAGCGGATTTCGCGGCAACCGGTCTGCGTGTGGTGGCCACCGTCACCACCGCCACCGACATCGGCAAATACACGAGCCCGCTCACCAGGGATCAGCAGAAGGGTATCCGCCTCGAGGCCACCCGGACCGGGAAGATCCCGGCCACCAAGCAATCGGGATTGCAGCTACCGCAGGACCTTCCGCAGAACCTGCCCGACACCGGCCCCGGCCTCATCCCCGAGATCGGTGGCAAGATTCTGCAGCAGTTACTCGGGAGCGGATCGACGAGCTGAGTGACATCGGCCACAGCCCCGCGAGGTGCGCAGAAGCTCTCACAAACCAAACTCGGGGGCTGTGTCCAAGTCGTTACATAGGTACGTTCGTGCCATGTCGGCAACTACCGGGTTCTTTCCCCGTCCCAGTGACCTACTGAAGTACGACGTGCCCGCCTCCCTCGTGGTATTTCTTGTGGCACTGCCACTTTCACTCGGGATAGCGGTCGCATCCGGCGCGCCCGTGATGGCCGGACTGATCGCCGCGGTGGTCGGTGGGGTGGTCGCAGGTCTCATCGGAGGTAGCCCACTGCAGGTGAGCGGACCGGCCGCGGGTCTGACGGTGGTGGTCGCCGGGCTCATCGCGGAGTTCGGCTGGAAGACCACCTGCGCCATCACGGTGGGGGCGGGGATACTGCAGATCGTGTTCGGCGCGAGCCGAATTGCCGGCGCGGCACTGGCCATCGCCCCGGTGGTGGTCCACGCGATGCTCGCCGGTATCGGAATCACCATCGCCCTGCAGCAGATTCACGTGCTGCTGGGCGCGAGATCGGAGAGTTCGGCGGCCGAGAACCTCGGGGCGCTGCCCGGCAGCCTCGCCGACATCAACTGGGCCGACGCCGCGATCGGTGCCGTGGTGATCGTGCTGATGCTGACCTGGAAGTATCTGCCCCCATTGATCCGGAAGGTGCCGGCACCGCTGGCCGCGATCGTCGCCGCCACGCTGTTGGCACTGGTGGCCGGGCTCGACGTCGACCGGGTCACCCTGAACGGCAACTTCTTCGAAGCCATCTCGCTGCCCGAACTCCCGAGCGGCGGCTGGGGTGCGTTCGCGTTGGGCGTCATCACCGTCGCACTGATCGCCAGCGTCGAGTCGCTGCTCTCGGCGGTCGCGGTGGACAAGTTGCATGACGGGCCGCGCAGCAACTTCAACCGCGAACTGCTCGGACAGGGCAGTGCCAACATCGTCTCGGGAATGATCGGTGGGCTACCGGTCACCGGGGTCATCGTGCGAAGCACTGCGAACGTCGCCGCCGGAGCGCGAACCCGCTGGTCGGCGGTCCTGCACGGTGTGTGGGTGTTCGTGTTCGCGGTGTTCCTGACCGGCCTCGTGGAACAGATTCCCACCGCCGCGCTGGCCGGACTGCTCGTGGTGATCGGCATGCAGCTGGTCAAGCTCGCGCACATGAGGACGGCGCTGCGCACCGGCGACCTCTGGGTGTACGGCGTCACCGTGGCGGGCGTGGTGTTCCTGAACCTGCTCGAAGGTGTGGCGATCGGCCTGACGTTGGCGGTGATCCTGGTGCTGTGGCGGGTGATCCGGGCCGACCTCCGGTCGCAACCGGTTGCCGGAACCGACGATTGGCTGGTCCGCGTCCGCGGATCGTTGAGCTTCCTGTCGCTGCCGCGGCTGAATGCCGCCCTGCGCAAGGTGCCGCCGCAGGCCGACGTCACCGTCGAACTCGACACCGACTTCCTCGATCACGCGGCGTCGGAGATGCTCGAGGACTGGATGCGCGCGCATCGTGCGGCCGGTGGTGCGGTGACGTTGCGTGAGCGGGGTAAGGCCCGGCTCGAGCACGCGCCGCTCGCGCCGCCGCGCAGGCACACCGGCGGGGTGATCGGCCTGACCCCGTGGCGCAGCGCCCGCATCGACGTCGACGATTCCGGTGCCACCGAGGTGCCGCCACAGCTGCGTTCGATCATGTCCGGTGTGGCCGAGTATCACCGCGACCACTCGGATGTGTTGCGGGCGCACCTCGATGATGTCGTGGAGTACCAGGAGCCGGATGCCTTCTTCCTCACCTGCGCCGATTCGCGGATCATGCCCAACATCATCACCTCGAGCGGCCCGGGTGACCTGTTCACCATGCGAAACGTCGGCAATGTGGTCGGCGGCCCGCGGGGAACCGCGGAAAGTGTCGACGCCGCACTGGATTTCGCTGTCGGCGAGCTCGGTGTGACCTCGGTGGTGGTGTGCGGTCATTCCGCGTGCGGCGCCATGCGTGCGCTGCTCAACGATTCGGTGGCATCCGGTGACGGGGCATCAGGTGACGGGGCATCCGGTGACACATCGTCGGGCGCGCCCGGTGAAGGCTCGGCGGTCGAGCGCTGGCTCTGGCAGGCACGCCCCTCGCTGGCCGCACTGCAATTGGGCCACCCGGCCGGGCGGGCCGCAGCCGCCATGGGCTTCAACGAGGTCGATCAGCTGGCGGTGGTCAACGTGGCCAAACAGGTCGAGAAACTCAGTCGCCACCCACTTGTGGGTCGGGCCGCGGCCGAGGCGCGTCTGCGGATCGTCGGCCTCTTCTTCGACATCGGCACCGCGCGTGTCCTCGAGGTCACCGCGCACGGGATCTGTCCGGCCGGTGGGGGACACCTCGTATCGCCGGTGGCCGCGGGATCGCTCACAACCTGACCGATCGCTCAGAACATGACCGAACGGAAGTGGGTGATCACCCGCTGACCGTCGAGGATGTGGAACGCGATACCCGGGGGCTGGCCGCGGTTGATGATGTCCTTGCCCTCGAACGGCAGGTTCAGCGTCGACGCCACGCCCGGTGCCACGCACAGCGGGCGGTCGGCGAAGCGGGTGACCGCGGGGGTGTGCGCATGGCCGCACAGGAACGCGACGATGTTGGGGTGGCGTGCCACCAGTCCGGCCACCCGCTCCTCACCGGTCTGGCGGATGGTGTCCATGAACGGCATGTCCAGGATCACCGGGGGGTGATGGAACGCCACGAAGACGGGTGTCTCCGGTGGCACCTCGCCGATGCGTTCGGACATCCAGGCGATGGTGGCGTCGTCGATGAAACCGTCGTTGCGGTCGGGGATGGAGCTGTCGACCACCACGAACAGCACCCCGTCGATCAGTCGTGAGGCGTTGATTGGCTCCGACGACTCCGCGCCCAGCAGTCCCTGGCTGAATGTCTCGCGCACATCGTGGTTGCCCGCGGTGATCAGCATCGGCAACGGGCTGTCGAGCACCAGGCCCGCCTCGCGATACTCGCTCGGCGAGCCCTCGTCGGCGATGTCCCCGGTGACCAGCAGCGCGTTGATACCGTCGGCACGCGCGTTGATGTAGCTCAGCGTCGACTCGATGCGGGCACGGTTGAACCGCGTTCCATCGAAGTGGAGGTCGCTGATGTGGGCGACGACGAACAAGGGCTCTCCTGAGATCGGCTCACCTGAGGCTAGCCAAGGGTGATCGCGTGCGCTCACCCGATGGTGTTCGCGAGCAGCTTGCGCAGCTCGCGGTAGTGGTATTCCGCGGCGTCGTGGTTGTAGGCGTCGGTATCGGCCATCGTGTACCCGTGCGGTGCGCCCGGGTAGACCGTGGCGATGTGGGTCACCCCGGATTCGATCAGCGCATGCTCGAACCGGGCGATCGCCTCCGCGGGCATCGAGCGGTCCCGGTCGGCGTGCACGGCGAGCAGGGTCGCCGACACGGTGCCCAGCCACAGATGCGGACTCTGCGGAGAATCGATCACCAGTCCACCGGTGTGGAACAGCGCGACCGCGGCCACGTCGTCGGGCCGGGTGGCCGCGGCGAGCAGGGCCAGCCGCCCGCCGGCACAATAACCGGTCACGGCGATCGGTCCCGGTGCCACCTTCTGCAGTGCGTCGATGTACGCGGAGAGGTCGGGCGTGACGACCTCCGGTGTCAGCGCCCGCACCCGCGGCAGGGCGACCGCGAAGAAGGCATCACGGCTCTGCGCATCGAGCAGATCGTCCTCGGGCGCCAGCTCGTCGGCCGAGCCGTCACGGTAGAACAGGTGCGGCACCAGCACGGTGTAGCCCCACGACGCGATGCGGTCGGCCATCTTGCGGGTCTGTGCGCGTAACCCGATCGCGTCGACGATGAACAACACTCCCGGATGGGTGTCGCCGCTGCGTGTTTCGGGTGGTCGCGTCAGATAGGCCTCGGCGGTGCCGTCGGGCGTCGGTACCTCGATCGTCTCGCCGCTGATCGTGGTCATCGGACCTCCTTCATCGGGGGTGACACTGCTGGGGGCTACGGGGTGTCATAGGTCGCCGGGGAGTTTGTCGCGGCGGATACCCCGCCAGCTGGGGTGTCGCAGATGGCCGGTGCTGGTCCAGTCCATGAACCGCACCTCGCCCACGATCTTGGGCAGCACCCAGATGGCGGTGGATTCCACCGGCCGGTCGAGTTTGTCCAGAAAGGGACTCCGCGAGATCCGGAGGGGTTCGAGTTCACCGGCGAGCGAGGTGAGCTGGGCGTCGGTGAAGCCGGTACCCACCCGGCCGACGTAGCGCAGCCCGGTCTCCTCCGGCAGCCCGAGGAGCAGAGAGCCGATCGTGCCCGCACGGTTGCCGCGGCCGAGGCGGTAGCCGCCGACCACCACCTCGATGTCGCTCCAGTTCTTGTGTTTGAGCCAGGAACTGCTGCGTCGTCCCTGCTGATACACCGACGAGCGGCGTTTGGCCACCACCCCTTCCATGCCGTGTTCGCGGCTGTACTCGACGGCTTCGGCACCCGGTCCGGGAAGCAGCGCGGGGATCTCCACGTGCTGTGAGCGTTTGAACGCCGGTGCGAGTTCGTCGAGCAGTGCCCGCCGCTGCGACCACGGTTTGCGCAGCAGCGACGTGCCGTTGAGGTAGAGGATGTCGAACAGGTAGAGCTTGAGTTCGTACGGCTCGTCGGTGTTGTTGCGTGCGGTCAGGAGTGTGAAGTTGGTGCGGCCGGTGGCGTCGAGCGCCACCACCTCGCCGTCGAGGACCACGTCGATCAAACCCAGATCGTCTGTGATGGAACGTAATTCGGGAAAGTCGGCGGTCATGTCGATGCCCGAGCGGGAGGTGAGGGCGAACTCGCCGCCGATCCAGCGCACCAGGATGCGATAGCCGTCCCATTTGCCCTCGAACGCCCAGTCGCGTCCGTCGAGCCCGTCCACCGGCTCGTCGGTGGCCAGCATCGGCCGGGGATGGCGCAGGCTGTCGGGCAGGATCGGCCGCGGTTCGTCGCTCATCAGATGGGCGAGCCAGTTCTTGTCCCCGGTCTTGATCAGCGCGTAGCGTCCCTGCACCCGCTGCCCGTGCAGCCGGACGATGATCTCGTTGTCGCGCCACTTCTCGGTCTCATAGGTGCCGCGGTCCCAGATGTCCACGTGCCCGCCGCCGTACTCGCCGGCCGGGATGTCGCCGGCGAAGTCGGCGTAGGCCAGGGGGTGATCCTCGGTCTGCACGGCCAACCGGTTCTGGTCGGGGTCGATGGGCAGATTCTTCGGCACCGCCCACGACACCAGCACCCCGTCGCGTTCGAGCCGGAAGTCGTAGTGCAGGCGCCGCGCATGGTGTTCCTGGATCACGAAGACGGGCGCCGCGGAACCCGCGCTCGGCTCGGTGTCGTCACCGAACGGTTCCGGTGTCCTCGATTCGTCCCGTTTGCGGCGATACTCGCCCAGGTCGATCACGCCGATCGGCTCGGACGCGACGTCAGCCGCCGCGGGCGCGGGATCGTCGAGACCGGCCAGCAGGTCGCCGTGGGTGGTCACCCGCTCGAGCACCTCGGGGTAGAGCAGCTGGGCCAGGTGGGGTTCGGCGAGCTCGTCCCAGGTCCGGGGCGCGGCGACCCACGGCTGCGCGCGTCCGCGCAGCGAGTAGGGGGCCAGGGTGGTCTTCGACGCACTGTTCTGACTCCAGTCGATGAACACCCGACCCTCACGCACCGATTTCGACATCGTCGCGGTGACCATGTCGGGATGAGCGGCGGCCAGCGCCGTGGCGATCTCCTTGGCCACCGCACGGGCGGAGTCGGGTGCCACCGGCCGCTCGAAACGGGCGTAGACGTGAATCCCCTTGCCGCCGCTGGTGACCGGATAGGAATCGAGACCAGCGGCCGACAGCATGTCCCGGATCCGCAAGGCCACCTCCGCGCACCGCTCCAGCGACACCGACGGCCCGGGATCGAGGTCGAGGACCAGGCGGTTGGCCCGGATGCCGTCGATCCCCTTGGCGCCGCTCGACTTTCCGGGTCTGCGACCCGAGTGCGTCTGCGCGGTGTCGTCAGCGGGCACCAGCCATTGCGGCGTATGTAGTTCCAGCGCCGCCATCTGCGCCAGCCACACCAGCGTCGCCGCCGAATCGGCCATGACGTAGGTGATGGGCCGTTCGCTGTGTTCCACCCGGAAGCGCGGCACCCAGTCGGGTGCGCCCGCGGGCAGGTCCTTCTCGAAGAACGGTGTCGACCCCACCCCGTTGGGCCAGCGCTTGCGGGTGATCAGGCGTCGCTTCAGGTGCGGCAGCATCACCGGCGCGATCCGCGCGTAGTAGTCGACGACGTCGACCTTGCGGGTGGCCCCGTGAACACCGGACTCGGCGGGATAGAGCACCTTCGACAGATTTGTCAGGGAGACCGACCGGCCGTCGATCTCCAGACTCTGTTCGGGCGCCATGACTCCATTGTGCCCAGGTTGCGAGCCACCGATTGTGGCGTTGCGTGAGTTCAGGGTGACCACAATCGGGCTGCGCGGATGGCACAATGGGGCGCATGCGCTCGATCTGGAAGGGCGATCTGAGCTTTGGTCTGGTCAACGTGCCGGTCAAGGTGTACTCGGCCACGGAAAGCCACGACCGCAAGTCCTATCAGGTCGACTCCTCCGACGGCACCAGGATTCGATATCGGCGGGTGCGAGAGGGCACCGACACCGAGGTCGATTTCGGCGACATCGCCAACGCCTACGAATCCGAGGAGGGCCGGCCGGTCATCCTCACCAAGGACGATCTCGCGACCCTTCCGGTGCAGAAGAGTCCGGAGATCTCGATCCTCGAGTTCGTGCCGGTCGACCAGGTGGATCCGATCTTCTTCGACAAGCCCTACTATCTCGAACCGTCGTCGAAATCCCCCAAGGCGTATGTGCTGCTCGCCAAGGCGCTGCAGGAGACCGAGCGGCTGGCGATCGCCTCGTTCACCTTGCGTAACCGCACGCGGATGGCCGCGCTACGCGTCATCGGACCGGGCGTGATGACGTTGCAGACGCTGCTGTGGCCCGACGAGGTGCGTAAACCCGATTTCGACTTCCTCGACGAGGACGTCCCGATCCGCGACCAGGAACTGAAAATGGCGTCGTCGCTGATCGATTCGATGGCCACCGACTACGACCCCACCGAGTTCTCCGACACCTATCAGGAGGAACTGGCCAAGCTGATCGAGGCCAAGGCCGACGGGTCGCAGGCATTCCCCGAGGAGGCCGAGACACCGGCATCCGACGACGATTCCGAGGTCGCCGATCTCCTTGCCGCGCTACGTGCTTCGGTGAAGGATCGCGGCGGCTCATCGGACAGCGGCGACGCGTCCGACGAGGACGAGTCGACGGCCGCGAAGACGACCGGCCGGAAAGCACCGGCCAAGAAGGCCCCCGCAAAGAAGGCTCCGGCAAAGAAGACGGCAGCAAAGAAGGCCCCGGCGAAGAAGGCGGCGGCGAAGAAGCGGGCGGCGAGTTGACGGCCAAAACCGCTGGCTGAGGACCCGGCCGCTGCGGCATGCTCTGTGAGTGACCGTGTCGACCCCCGCCACCCGCCTGCCGCGTGCCCTGCGCCCGCTGGCCGATGGCACCTTCCGCCGGCTGGTCACCGGACTGATCCTGGCGATGTTCGCCGACGGCGTCTGGACCATCGCGCTGGTGTGGCAGGTGATCGCGCTGGGCGGCGGGCCCGGGCAGGTGGCGTGGGCGTCGGGTGTCTCGGCGGTGGGCATGGTGGTGTCCACGCTCGCCGGTGGCGTGCTCGCCGACCGGGTGTCGCAACGCTCCATCATCATCGGTCTGGAGATCGTCAAGATGCTGGCCTTCGGCGCGGCCGGTGTCGCGTCGATGCTCGGGGTGCTGACATTGCCGGCGGTGGTGGTGGTCGCCCTGCTCGGCGGGGTGACCGTCGGCATGTACTACCCGGCTTACTCGGCGTTGCTGCCGCGCGTGGTGGCGGCGCGAGACCTGCAGGCCGCCAACGGAATCGAAGGTTTCGCTCGGCCCGTGGTGTATCAGGCGCTGGGTCCGTTGAGCGCCGGCCTCATCATCGCGGCCACGGCGCCGGGTCCGGCCATCGTGCTCGCCGCGGTGGCCAGCATCGCCTCGGGCGCCTGCTATCTGACGATGCCGCCGCTACCGCCGCGCGCGCGTGCGGTGATCCTGGGCAATCCGGTGCGTTCGGTGGTCTCCGACCTCGCCGAGGGTTTCGGGTACGTCTGGCGGACCCCGTGGCTGTGGGCGACGCTGGCCTTCGCCACGATCCTGGTGCTCGCCACGATGGGACCGCTGGAGGTGCTGGTGCCCTTCGCGTTGCGCGAACGCGTGCACGGCGGCGCCGAAGACCACGCGCTGGTGCTGGCGGCCTACGGCGGGGGTGCCGCGATCGGCGCGGCGTACTTCGCCTCCATCCGGATGCCGCGCCGGTACCTGTCGATCATGTTCGTGATCTGGGGTCTGTCGAGCCTGTCGCTGGTGATCATGGGCGTGGCGGCGCACACGTGGCTGTTCATCGTCGCCGGTGCGCTGCTCGGATTCGGATTCGACGCCCCGTCTGTGCTGTGGGGCACGTTGCTGCAGCGCCGGGTCCCGCCCGCGCTGCTGGGGCGGGTCGCGAGCCTCGACTTCTTCGTGGCGGTGGTGCTGATGCCGGTGTCGATGGCCATTGCCGCGTCGCTGAGTCAGGCGATCGGACTCACCGCCACCTTCGTCCTCGGCGGTATCCTGCCGGTACCGGTCGCGGCCGCCTGCTACCTGGCGGCACGGCTCTGGCGCGACGAGGTCGCCCATCCGCTGCGCGACGAGGTACACATGACGACGCTTGCCGACGATCGGAGTTGACCCGCCGTGCGCCATGAGATCGTCACGCTTGCCGCGGCCGCTTCGTGGCGTACCCCGGTGGTGTTGTGGCAGGGCCTGCGGGCACGCCGGGCGGTGATACGGCTGCCGCAGGCCGCCGGTGACCGCGGTGTGATCGCGGAGCCGGCGAGCGGTCGGCGTACCCGCGTGGTGGTCCTCGGCGACAGCCTCGCCGGCGGGGTGGGCGTGACTCACCATGAGACGACGCTGGCCGGTGGCGTGGCCACCCGCATCGCCCGTCGAACGGGTGGACCGGTGGCCTGGCAGGTGCTGGCGCGGACGGGATACACCGCCCGCGAGACCATCTCGCTGATCGACGCGGACGTGCTGGGCGCCGCCGATGTGGTGGTGGTGTCGGTGGGTGCCAACGACACCAAGAACATGCACTCGGCGGCCCGCTGGCGGACCGACCTGACCGCGCTCCTCGACGAGGTGAGTGCGGCCGCTCCGTCGGCGCGCGTCGTGTTGCTGCCGGTTCCGATCCTGCAGATGTGTCCCGCGCTTCCGCCGTCGCTCGCACGCGTACTCGGCTCTCGGGCGGCACACTTCGACGCGATCGCCGACGATGTGTCCGCAGCCTATCCCGCGGTGTACCGGTTCGACCGCTTCGTACCGCCGGGCGACGATCTGTTCGCGGCGGACGGTTTTCACCCGTCGGCGACGTTTCACGCCATCTACGCCGATCAGATCGAGTCGGCGCTGTTCGCTCACCGGCCTTGACGCACAACGACTCTCGTCGATACGTCAGGGCAGGTGTACCAGGGCCCGGTTGGTGGCCTCGACGATCAGATCGGTGAGTGCCGACAGCAACGCCGACCCCAGTGTCCAGTACTGCCAGTAGAGCGGGACGTCGACGGTCATCTCGGTGAACCGGATCACCTCGCCCGCCGCCAACGCGTCCCCTGCCTGCGCGAGTGGCACTGCACCCCAACCGATTCCGGCCTCCACTGCGCGGTGGTACTCGGCGGATGCGGGGATGTACACCGTCGGCGGTGTGGGAGTGGGCGAGGTCAGACGTTCCAGCACGGACTGTTGCACCCGGTCGTTGCGGTCGAACACCACCATCGGGGCTCGCGCCAGCGCTGCGGCGGTGGGACCCTCGGGCATCCAGGTGTGCAGGAACTCCGGCGTGGCCACCGGCAGATACCGCATCGCGCCGAGTGCTCGCACCGTGGTCCCGCGCACGGGTACCGGGTCGGAGGTGATCGCGCCCATCACGTCACCGGTCTTGAGGAGTTGCGCGTTGAGCGCTTCGTCGTCGCGCAGCACCTCCACCGCCACCGGGTGCTCGCGGTGGAACCGGGCGAGCGGCGGCATCAGCCAGGTGGCCAGTGAGTCGGCGTTGACGGCGATCGGCAGGACCACCCGCGGCAGGTCGGCGAGCGCCGTTCCGGTGTCACCGGCCGGGGCGGCGCCGGTCAGTTCGACGTCGGCCTCCGCGGCGAGCAACTCCCACTGCCGCGCCAACCGGAGCAGTACCTCGCCGTCGCGGGTGGCGGTGATCGGCTTGGTCCGGCGCACCAGCACCCGGCCCACCGCGGTCTCCATCGCCTTGATGCGCTGACTCACCGCCGACGGAGTCACGTGGAGCCGGTCGGCAGCTGCCTCGAAGGTGCCCGCGTCGAGCACCGCGGTGAGCGTGAGAAGACCGTCGCGACCCAAATCCACATAAGACAGTCTAATGATCCGTCAAAAACATTCGCTGGATTTGTGCTCTTGCGGGTCCTAGCGTCGGGATCGTGACCAGTTACCTCCTCGCCGCGGTCGCCGGACTCCTCACCGGCGCCGGCCTCATCGTGGCCATCGGCCCGCAGAACGTGTACGTGCTCCGGCAGGGCGTCCAGCGCGCGCACGTCGACCCGGTCATCGCGGTCTGCGCCGTCTCCGACATCGTCCTCATCGTCGCCGGGGTTGCCGGTCTCGGCGCACTGGTATCCGCGCACCCCGCCGTGGTGACGCTCGCCAAGGTGCTCGGGGGCGCCTACGTCATCGTTCTGGGACTGCTCGCCGCGCGGCGGTGCCTGCGCGGCAGCGCCGCGATCGCCGCCGAACCCGCTGCGGCGGGCACCACGTCACGATGGGTCGCCGTCGGTGCCGCACTCGCGCTGACGTGGCTCAATCCGCACGTCTACCTCGACACGGTGCTCACCATGGGCGCCGTCGCGAACAGTCACGGCACGGGCAGGTGGGCGTTCGCCGTCGGCGCGTGCGTGGCCAGCGTCGTATGGTTCACGCTGCTCGGCCGGGGCGGAAGCAGGCTGGCGCCGCTGTTCGCCAAGCCCCGCGCCTGGCGGATCCTCGACGCCGCGGTCGCGGTGATCATGGTCGGCATGGGTAGCGCGCTGCTGCTGTCGGTGTGAGGGCCCGAGCCGAAAGTAGGGGAAGGATATTCTTCCCCTACCTTCGCGATCATCCCCGGGAATTATCACGGGGAAGGTGCGAAGACTAGGGGAGGAAAATTCCTCCCCTAGTTTCCGCAGCGGCCGCGCACCGCAGCGGCCGTGCACCGCAGCGGCCGTGTGCCCGCAGCCCACGTCAGCGTGCGCCGACGGCGACCGGGTCCTCGCGATCGGTGGGGGTGCCGTCGTCGATCGGGATCTTGCGGATCGCGGTGCCCTCGATGTCGACGTTGGGCAGGATGCGGTCCAGCCAACGGGGCAGCTTCCACGCCCAGTCGCCCATCATCGTGATCACCGCGGGTACCACCGCCATCCGGATGATGAATGCGTCGAAGAACACCGCTGCGGCCAGCGCGAATCCCATCATCTTGGCGATGGTGTCCGGCGCGAGCATGAACGCGGAGAACACCGAGATCATGATGATGGCCGCCGAGGTCACCACGCGTGCGCCGTGCTGGTACCCGACGATCACCGACTCCTTGGCGGACACGTCGTGCACGTACTCCTCACGCATTCGGGACACCAGGAACACCTGGTAGTCCATCGCCAGGCCGAACACCACGCCGATGAGGAAGATCGGCAGGAACGAGATGATCGGTTTGGTGTGGTCGATGAGCCCGAGGTGACCCTCCTGGAAGATCCACACGGTGGCCCCGAACGTGGCACACACCGAGAACAGGAAGCCGATGGTGGCCGTCAGCGGCACCAGCAGCGACCGGAACACGATGGTCAGGATGATGAACGCCAGGCCCACCACCACGATGAGGAACGGGATCAGCGCGTCGCTCAGCTTGGTGGAGATGTCGGACATGATGGCCGTCTGACCGCCGACATTCACCGTCGCGCCGTCGGGTTTGGTCGCCGCGAAGCCACGGATCTGGTCCATCAGTGCGTGGGTTTCCGGACCGGACGGTGACTTGAGCGGGGTCACCGTGATCAGTGCGGCGGTCGCCCCGGCCTGCGGATCGGCCTTGTCGGGGCCGTTGCCCACCCAGGTGACCTGTGCGGCGTTGGCGACGTTCGGCAGCGTCTTGACGTGTGCCACCACGTCGTTCGCGGCGGTGGCGACGTTGCCGCCGTCGGCGTCACTGACCACTACCAGCAGCGGCCCGTTGACGCCCTCGCCGAATCCGCGCTCGAGCAGTTTGGTGGCGGCGTACTCCTTGTCGCCGGTCGCATCCATTCCCAGTTCCATCTTGCTCATCGGGATCGCGGCGATCGCCAGCAGCACGAGGCCCACCAGGGCCACCGGCAGTGGGAAGCGGGTGATGAAGCGGGCGATACTCAGACCGTTCGACGGTTGTGAATCGGGTTCGTCGCCGCGGCGCAGCCCCGGGATGTGGGGTGTGAACACGAAACGGCCGAATGCGCCGAGCAGCGCGGGGATCAGCGTGATGGCACCGAGCACGGCCACCACCACGGCCAGGCCCGCGGAGATCCCCATCTGGGTGATGAACGGGATACCGACCACGCTGAGCGCACACACCGCGATCACCACCGTCAGCCCGGCGAACACGACGGCCGAGCCCGCGGTACCCACCGCGCGCCCGGCGGCGGCCTCCCGGCTGCCGCCCAGATTCAGTTCGGAGCGGTATCGGGACACGATGAACAACGCGTAGTCGATGGACACCGCGATCCCCAGCATCGTGATGATGGTGGTGGCGCTTTGCTGCACGTCGAACACCTTGGCGCTCAACGTGACCAGCAGCATCGTGATGCCGACGCCGAAGATGCCGGTGACGATCGGGATGAACGCCGCCACCACCGCGGCGAACGCGATGATCATCACGATGAAGGCGATCACGAAGCCCAACAGCTCCGACACCCCGCCCTGCTGGAACACCTGCATCAGCGAGCCGGTGCCCTCCACCTGCAGCCCGTTGCCGCGGTACTTGGCGAGCAGATCCTCGAACTGCTTCATGTCGGCCGTGGTGAGATCGCGTGCCTTGATGTTCTGCTTGATCTGGATGAGGCCGACGGTGCCGTTGTCTCCGAGCACCTTGGGAGCCAGGGCCGGTCTGGCCTCGGCCACGGTGACGGGGTTGGCGATGGACTGCGGGTCTTCCACGTGCGGGAGGGTGCGGGCCTCGGCCACCAACGCGTCGATCTGCGCGGTGTGGTTGGCCAGCCCGTCGGGGGCGGCCACCAGGATGCTCGTCGACGAGTTGAGCAGTTGTTCGTTGGCCGCCGGGAAGTCCTGCTTCATCACCGACATCGCGCGATCCGAGTCGGTACCGGGGAGTTCGAAATCGGTCGCGAACTTCGGCGCCAGTGCCGCGGTGAGCGCACCGAGCGCCACCAGCACCACCAGCCACGCCGAGATCACCGACCACTTGTGCCGAAACGCCGACCGTCCGAGTCGGTACAACCAGATCGCCATGTGATCCCTTCCGTGGTGGGTGACCGCCAGCCTATCGACTGTTCGTGAGGCGGGTTCACCACCAACTGCGCCGCCGGTCCTAGCATGTGAGCCATGTCACCGCTATCTCCGGGGCGCGCCCGCCAGAACGACATCTACACCGCAGGTGTGCACGGTCGTACGCCGCGCGTCCCCACCGATTTCACCGAACTCGAGAGGCGCGCACGAGCCGCGATGTCGGAGCGGGCCTGGGCCTACATCGCCGGCGGCGCGGGCGCAGGACGCACGATGTCGGCCAACCGGGCGGCGCTGGACCGCTGGGCCATCGTGCCGCGGGTGCTGCGCGACGTGTCCCAGCGCAGCCTGGCCATCGAACTCTTCGGTGACCGGCTGCTCGCGCCGGTGCTGTTCGCGCCGGTGGGGGCCGGTGATCTGGTGGCGCGCGACGCCGATCGGCTGATCGGGCGCGCCGCAGCCGAACTCGGCGTGCCCTACATCTTCTCCAATCAGGGTGGGGTGCCGATGGAGTCGGTGGCCGCGGAGATGGACCGGGTGCGCGCGGGTGCGCCGCGCTGGTTTCAGCTCTACTGGTCCACCGACGACGCGCTCGTCGACAGTCTGCTCGCCCGCGCCGAACACGCCGGCGCCTCGGCGGTCGCGGTCACCCTCGACACCACGATGCTCGGGTGGCGTCCGCAGGATCTCAACCGGGGTTCGCTGCCCTTCGCGCGGGCCGAGGGAATCGCGCAGTACACCTCGGACCCTCGCTTCGCCGAGATCGTCGAACAGCGTGTGGCGGCCGACGACGGCGAGCGCCCCGAGATCTCGACCGGAGCCATCCGCACCCTGTTCGCGATCGCCCGCAACACGCCGGGGTCGTTGCTGCGCAATCTGATTCGCCCGCAACCACGCACCGGGGTGCAGACCTTCCTGGACATCTACTCCCGGCCGTCGCTGAGTTGGGAGCAGATCGAGAGTCTGCGGACCCGCACCCGCCTGCCGATCGTGCTCAAGGGGATTCTGCATCCCGACGACGCCCGTCGCGCCGTCGACGCCGGGGTCGACGGCATCATCGTCTCCAACCACGGCGGCAGACAGATCGACGGCGCGATCAGCTCGCTCGACGCCCTCGCGGTCATCGCGCCGGTTGTCGACGGCGCGATCAAGGTGCTCGTCGACTCCGGAATCTATTCCGGCGCAGATGTTTTCAAGTCGATCGCGCTGGGCGCCGATGCGGTGTGCATCGGCCGGCCGCACATGTACGGCCTCGCCATCGCCGGAGCCGCGGGCGCCCGCGACGCGGTGGCCGACATCATCGCCGAACTCGACCTCACCCTCGGGCTGGCGGGATACACCTCGGTGCGTGAGGTGAGCACCGACGCGCTCGCCAAGCTGGGATGAACGTGGCGATGACGATATGTTGGTTGCCATGAGCGGTGTGGGCGCGGAGGTGGGTGAGCAGACCGGCCGCTGGCGTGACTTCGGTGAACCCGACCTGCCCGTTCCGCTCGCGGCCGCGCTCGCGGCGTTCGCCGAGCACGGCTATCACGGCACCTCGGTGCGCGAGATCGCGGCGCGCGCGAACCTGTCGGTGCCCGGCCTCTATCACCACTACCCGTCGAAGCAGTCGCTGCTGCAAGGGGTACTCGAGCGCACCATGACCGATCTGCTGGCACGGTCCGAGCAGGCGATCGCCGAGGCCGGTCCCGAACCGGTCGACCAGTTCGACGCGGTGGTCGAGTCGCTGCTGCGATTCCACATGTACCGCCGTGAGCAGGCGTTTGTCGGGTCCACCGAGATCCGCAGCCTCGACGATTCCTACCGGCACACCTATATCGGGCTGCGGGATCGCCAGCAGCGGATGGTCGACGACATCGTGTTCGCCGGGGTGGACGCCGGCGATTTCCGCACCCGCTACCAGAAGGACGCCAGCCGCGCCGTCACCACGATGTGCGTGGGCGTCTCCACCTGGTTCAAGCTCGACGGCGAGTTCGGCGCGGATGAACTGATCTCCCGCAATCTGCAGATCGCCCGCGACGCGGTCGGCTACGTCGAGCGCTGAACCGGCATCTGAACCCTTGACGTGGCCCGCGGGGCTCTGGCATGGTGACGCCTACCGAGCGATCGGTCGGTCCCTGAGGAGGAACATGTCCATCGACTTGCGGTACGGCCCCGAGGTCGACGACCTGGTGAAGCGGACGTCGGCGTTCATCCGCGAGGTGGTGTTACCCATCGAGAACGCCAACGACGGTGACATCACCGCCGCCGGCGGCGACGACCTGCGGCGCGAGTTGAACCGGCAGGCCAAGGACCTGGGGATCCTCGCACCGCACGCACCGGTCGAGTTCGGGGGCGCCGGACTCTCGATGTCGGATCGGGTGCCGGTCTTCGAGGCGGGCGGTTACTCCACCTTCGGGCCCGCCGCCCTGCACATCGGCGCACCTGACGAGGGCAATGTGCACATGCTCGCCCATATCGCCGACGACGAACAGAGACTGACCTACCTCGCACCACTCGCCCGCGCAGACGTGCGCTCGGCCTTCGCCATGACCGAGCCCGCGCCCGGCGCCGGATCGGACCCCGACGCCCTGCGCACGCAGGCCACGCGGGTCGACGGCGGCTGGAAGATCAACGGGGAGAAGCGATTCATCACCGGCGCCGACGGCGCCGGCTTCTACATCATCATGGCCCGCACCGCCGGCGCCCCCGGTGATCGCGGCGGGGCCACGATGTTCCTGGCGCCGGCGACACCCCGGGAATCGAGATCACCCGCCACATCCACACCACCGAACGGGCCATGATCGGCGGCCACTGCGAGGTCCGGTTCACCGATGTGTTCGTCCCCGACAAGGACGTGCTCGGCGAGGTCGACCAGGGATACCGATACGCGCAGGTACGCCTGGGGCCCGCCCGGATGACCCATGTGATGCGGTGGCTCGGGGTGGCCGTCCGATGCCACGAGGTGGCCGTCGACTACGTCGCGCACCGTGAGGGGTTCGGCGGCACGCTCGGCGACCTCGGCATGATCCAGCAGATGGTGGCCGACAACGAGATCGACCTCGCCGCCGCCCGTGCTCTGCTGGTGCAGGCCTGCCACGAACTCGATCTGGGCAACCACGCGTCCACCGAGACGTCGATCGCCAAGACCTTTGCCGCCGAGGCCTATTCGCGGATCGTGGACCGCAGCATCCAGATGTGCGGCGGACTCGGCGTGTCCGACGACCTGCCGCTGGCCCGGCTGCAGCGGGAACTGCGGCCCTTCCGGATCTACGACGGACCCTCGGAGGTGCATCGCTGGGCCATCGCCCGTCGCGCGGTGGGGCGGGCACGCAAACAGCGTCAGTCCCGCGATCACGGGGCGAGCTGATGGCCACCGCGCTTGCTCTGGAACCCGAACTGCTGCAACGATTCCTGGTCGATCAGGGGGTGCCGGTGGCCGGGCCGCTGCAGGTGCGGCTGATCAGTGGCGGCAAGTCGAATCTCACCTACACCGTCACCGACGGGGCGCATACGTGGGTGGCGCGTCGGCCACCGACGAGCGGCCTCACGCCGTCGGCCCACGACATGGGCCGTGAATGGGCGGTCACCTCGGCACTGGCGCACACCGATGTGCCCGTCGCCGCGCCCGTCGCGTTCGACGCGGACGGATCGGTCCTCGGCGCCCCCTGCACCATCGTCGAATTCGTCGACGGCACCGTGATCCGCACCGCCGACGACCTCGCCGCGCTCTCCGACGACGACGTCGAACGTAACGCCGACGCCCTGATCGCCACGCTCGCCGCCCTGCATGCCGTCGACTACGAGGCGGTGGGCCTCGGCGAGTTCGGGCGTCCCGCCGGATTCGCGCAACGGCAGGTGCGGTTGTGGGCCCGGCAGTGGACCCACGTGAAGACCCGCGACCTCGACGACGTCGATCGGCTGGTGGGTGCGCTCGGTGAGCGGGTGCCCGCGCATGCGGGCACCGCCGTGGTGCACGGCGACTACCGGGTGGACAACACGATTCTGGCTTCTGGTGATCCGGGAACCGTTGCCGCGGTGGTCGACTGGGAGATGTCGACACTCGGCGACCCGATCACCGATGTCGCCCTGATGTGTGTGTACCGCGCCCCGGTGTTCGATGCCGTCCTCGGTTTCACCGCCGCGTGGACCAGTGACCGGTACCCGACGGCCGACGAGATCGCGCACCGTTACGCGGCGGTGAGCGGCAACGATCTGGGCGACTGGTCGTTCTATCTCGCTCTGGCGAACCTGAAGCTCGGCGTGATCGCCGAGGGGATCAGCCACCGTGCGCGCGCGGGCGCATCGTCGGGCGAGGGATCGGAGAACGCGGCGGAGGCCACCGGCGAATTCATCGCGGCGGGTCTGCGCGAACTGTCACGCTGAGGCGCGCGATCTCAGCGGAAGGTGGCCACGCCGCCGTCGCGGTCGGAGAGGTGCGCGTATTCGTTGGTCGACACCACGGTCACGCCGCTGCGTCCCACGATCAGCTTGCTGAACGACGCATTGACCATCGAGCGGGCCAGCACCGGCCACCGCCGTGGCGGCACCTCCCAGAGGTCGGCGATCCACTGGGTGATGGTGCCGGCCGACGACACCACCAGCACCGTCTGTCCGCTGCCGGCCAGTTCGGTGGCCCGTGCGGCCGCCGCGGCCACCCGGGCGCGGAACTGCGGGTAGGTCTCACCGGCACTCGCCGACGGGTCGTCGCCCATGCTGGTCTGATCGATCCAGTGGGCCAGCCCGGCGTCGAGGCGCTGTTGATAGGAGCGCGAATCGGCGAACTCGTCGGCGGTCGCGGCGCCGACCAGCGCGGGTAACGAGTACTCGTTCCAGCCCGGATCGACGATCGGGGCGGGTGCGGAGCCGAAGCGTGCGAGCACCGCCGAGAGCGTTTCGGTTTGCCGGGCCAGATCGCCGCTGATGGCCGCGGTGAAGCCGCCCACCTGCGAGGCGAGCAACGCCCCCGTCAGTCCGGCCTGCACCAGGCCCGTGTCGGTGAGGCCGGGCCCCATCGAAGCATCGACGGTCTCGCCGGTCACCCCGTATGCCGTCGGGTTGGCCTGGCCGTGGCGCACGAGATAGATGGTTCCCATGCGGTCCGAGACTATGCGGTCGGATTCGGAGCGGCCGCCCTACCCCGCCGCTGTCGGTGGCCGCCTAGTGCCAGGGACTCGGTGCGGTTCTGGCCGGCGCGTCGTACGGCGCCGGGGGCAGGCCGAACCGGGCGAAGTCTTCTTCCATCGTGTCGCTGAAGAATGCGACCACGTGGGCCACACTGCCGGACTCGTCGGTGTCGCGGACCCCCAGGTCGAGCACTTGGAGCTGGAACGGGCGGTGCACGCCGTCGGGTTCGCGCATGTACAGGCCGAACGCAGCCTGTCCATTGGCGATGGCGGGCAGCAGGATCTGATCGCCCGGCCCGGAGGCGGGACAGTTGCCGCGGATCAGGGAGGCGATGGCCTCGGGGCCCTGATACCAGCCGGTGTACGGCGGCATCTCCCAGATCGCCTTGTCGGTGAACATGGCCACGATGGCGTCGACGTCGTAGCGTTCGAACGCCGAGACGTATTTGGCGAGCAGTTCCCGTTTCGCCTCGTCGGCCAGTGCGCCCGGTGAATCCTTCTGCGGTCGAACGGTTTTCATCTGCTCCCGCGCTCGTTGCAGCAGACTGTTGACCGTGGCGGTGGTGACGCCGATGGTGTCGGCGACCTCGGCCGCGCGCCACTGCAACACGTCGCGCAGGATGAGCACCGCGCGCTGACGTTCGGGCAGGTGCTGCAGGGCGGCGATGAAGGCGAGCCGGATGGATTCGCGCGCACCCACCACGTAGGCCGGATCGGCGTCGGGTCCCGGCGCGATCTCGTCCACCGTTCCGGCGAACGGCTGCAGCCACGGCACCTCGTTGTCGGTGAGCAGCGTGTCGGTGGGATCGAACGCATCCCCGCCGAGTCCGGAGGGCAGCGGGCGGCGTTGCGTGCTCTGCAGCGCCGTCAGGCAGGTGTTGGTGGCGATCTTGTGCAGCCAGGTGCGCATCGAGGCCCGGCCGTCGAACGTGGCGTAACCGCGCCAGGCGCGCAGGTAGGTCTCCTGGGTGAGGTCCTCGGCGTCGTGGTGAGATCCGGCCATGCGGTAGCAGTGGGCCAGGATCTCGCGCCGGAACGGCTCGGCGGCCGCGAGGAACTCGGTGTCGGAGATCGGGTTGGTGGATGCAGGCATGGCCTGGGTGGACATGTGTGCCAGATTACGTCAGCGCACCGACAGCCTCCACCGCGCGCAGTCGCCGACTTTCACCCAGCGTGCGCGCAACCCATCCCAGAGCGCCGACCACGGCCTATCGTCGCCGGTGAACGCGTCTGCCGTCGTCTGCCACGGCCGTGACCTGCGATGTCATGGCCGGGCACGGGGTTGCGGGTGGTGGCCGTCGATTGCTAGCTTCGAGCCCATGACGAGCGAGCAGGCCCGCGCCGCGGCCCCGATCCCAGAGGTGACGTACATGATCACCGCGCTGGGCTGTCGGCTGCCGCTTGCTCGCGTTCTCTGTTGTTGTCGAATGCGCTGAGTCTCTCGTCCCGAGCACGTCCCCGCATTCCCTCCGGGCGCCTATCCGCGTCTGCCTGACGCCCTCACGCCATGGGCGAGGGCCGCGCCGCCCGGTTCCCGACAACACCGCCGAGGAACATCCATGACCGCAACCGTCGATCACCCCCTGCCTACCGCTACCCTTTCGACACCGGTGCGAAGGCCGGTCTCGCGGCCGTCCGGGCCGCGTCAGCCGCTCGGCCGGGCGCTGCCCGTGCCGTCGGAGACCGCGCGCGGGGTGAAGGGAGGCCGGTCCATTCAGATCGCGACCCCACGCCTGGAACTCTCCGACAAGCCCGCCGCGCTGGTGCTACGTACCGCACGACTGACGGGTCCGGTGTTCCGTGACGACGCCGCAGCGGCCACCGGCCTGTCCATTTCCACGGTGAACCGCCAGGTGGGTGCCCTGCTGAAGGCCGGTTTGCTGCGCGAGCGCGCCGACCTGGCACCCGCCGGGGCCATCGGCAGGCCACGGCTGCCGTTCGAGATCAACGTCAACGACTTCCTCACCCTCGGCATCCACATCGGCTACCGCGTCACGTCCATCACCACACACGATCTGCTTCATCGCGTGGTGGGTGCCATCCAGATCCCCACCCCGATCGCCGACAACCCCGAGCAGACGCTCGCCGCCATCGGCGACAGCGCCCGGCGGTTCGCCGCGCGCTGGACCAGCCGACGGGTGCTGTGGGCCGGCGTGGCTCTCGGCGGACGCGTCGCCCCCGGGGGGTTCGTCGATCACCCGCGGCTCGGCTGGGCCGGCGCACCGGTGGGCAGCGTCATCGCCGAGGCGGTGGGCCTGCCCGTGTCGGTGGCATCCCACGTGGAGGCGATGGCGGCGGCCGAACTCGTGGTCAACCCCGAGGACAAGCGGTCGAGCTTCCTCTACTTCTACGCACGCGAGATGCTCGGTATCGCGTTCAGTGTCGACGGCTCGGTGCACACCCCCGCCGCGGGACCGCCGGTCATCGGCCACTTCCCGACCGGGGGCACCACGCTGCTCGACCCGAATCGCACCGGCCGCCTGGAGCCGACGGCCAGCGACACCGGTGTCGTCGAAGCGGCCACCACCCTGGGCCTCGACGTCTCCGACATCGAGGGCGTGCACGCCCTGGCCCGCGGTGGTGACGCCACCGCACGCGCCCTGCTCGAGGAGCGCGCGCAGGTGCTGGGCCGCACCGTGGCTCTCGTCGCCGACATCTTCAATCCCGACCATGTGATCCTCGGCGGCCAGGCGTTCACCGACTATCCCGCGACCCTTCCGCTCGTCGCCGCGGCCATCCGGGACACCTCGGTGGTGCCCAAACGTGATGTGCGGGTGTCGCATTCGGGAATCACCGTGCAGCAGCAGGCAGCCGGTGCGGTGTCGTTGGACGCGGTGTACAACGACCCGCTCGAGGCGCTGGCCGCCACCGCCTGAGCACATAAACGCCACGATCCGCCACGAACACCACGCACGCGCAGTGTTCGTGGCGAGAGTCGGGGTTTCTGCGGGGCCGGGTTCAGTCGGCGGTGCGGCGGGCGTAGTTGCGCAACGCGAACGGGGCGAACACCAGGGTGAGGATCACCGCCCAGATCAACGTCGACAACTCGGGGTACCGCAGTGGCAGGGCGGCCTCGGGACCCGCGGCCGGTCCGTTGCCCCACAGCACGCGCATCGCCTGCACCAGCGACGACATCGGATTCCATTCGGCGATCGTGCGCAGCCACGGCTGCATCGCGGCCGTGGGCACGAACGCGTTGGACACGAACGTGATCGGGAACAGCACCGAGAACATGAACCCGTTGACCGCCTCCACCGACCGCAGCCAGGACCCGATCATCACGCCGAACCAGATCATCCCGAACCCGAAAAGCAGCACCAGCAGGAACCCGAGCGCGCCCTCACCGACGGACGTGGTGATCCGCCAGCCGATGATGAGCCCGGTGATGGCCATGACGACGATGCCGATGGACGAGTGGATGAGGCTGGCGATGCTGCGTCCGATCAGCACCGACGACCGGCGGATGGGCAGCGACCGGAACCGGTCGACGATGCCCTTCTCGATGTCGGCGGTGATGCCGGTGGCGACGATGAACGCGGTGAACACGATGGTCTGACCCATGATGCCGGGCAACAGGTATTCCTTGTAGCTGACATCGGGGTCGCCGGTGCTGATCGCCGGACCGAACACGTACGCGAAGAGCACCACGAACATGATCGGCTGGATGGTCACGTCGGAGAGCATCTCGGGCATCCGGCGGGTGTGGATCAGGTTGCGTTTCACCATGATCCACGACTGTTGGGCGAGGTTCGTCTGGTGTGTGGTGGGGCGCTCGGCGATGGCGGAGGCGCCCGCGACGGTGGCGGTCATGAGGTTCTCTCGGTCGGTGTGGGCGCGGCGGCGTCACCGGCGCCGGGGTTCGGGGAATCGGTGTTCTCACTCTGCTCGGCACGGTGTCCGGTCAGCGAGAGGAAGACGTCGTCGAGGCTCGGGCGGGCCAAGCCGATGTCGTCGAGCGCGATCCCGGACTCGTCGAACCACCCGGCAACCCGGGTGAGATCCGACAGGCCGGCGGCCGCTGTGGTGAGCTTGCGGGCACCGCGGTCGACGAAGACCTCGTTGCCGCTCTTGGCCAGCAGCGCCTCGGCCTCGGCGAGGAGTTCGGCGTCGGACACCGTCACCACCACACTCGCGGCGCCGGCCTGCTCCTTCAGCTGCAGCGGCGTGCCCTCGGCGATGATGCGTCCCCGGTCGATCACCACGATGTTGTCGGCGAGCTGGTCGGCCTCCTCGAGGTACTGCGTGGTCAGCAGCAGAGTGGTGCCCGCGGCGACGAGCCCGCGCAGCACCTCCCACAGCTCGGTACGGCTACGGGGGTCCAGACCCGTGGTCGGCTCGTCGAGGAACAGCACCGGCGGGGCGGCGATGAGGCTGACGGCGAGGTCGAGCCGCCGCCGCATCCCACCGGAGTAGGCCTTGACCTCCTTGTCCCCGGCGTCGGTGAGCGAGAAACGTTCGAGCAGTTCGTCGGACCGTTTCGCCAGTTCGCGGCGGCCGATGCCGTAGAGGCCGCCGATCATGCGGAGGTTCTCGCGGCCGGTGAGGATCTCGTCGACCGTGGCGGCCTGACCGGTGAGACCCATGTTGCGGCGCACCATCTCCGGTTCGGTGACCACGTCGTACCCGGCGATCCGGGCCGAGCCGCTCGTCGGCAGCGACAGTGTGGTCATCATCCGGACCGTGGTGGTCTTGCCCGCCCCGTTGGGGCCGAGCAGGCCGAGCACCGAACCGGTGGGGACACGGAAGCCGACACCGTCGACGGCGGTGAAATCGCCGAAACGTTTGACGAGATCCACCGCCTCGATGGCGATGGACTCGGGGGACGCGGGTGCCTGATGAACAGGTGATGCGGTGGACTGTCGCATAATTCTCCACGGTATCGATCGACTCGGACAATGACGACGGGTTTTTCCGTCATGAGACCGACCGGACGCCGCCCCGGAAGTCATCGGTGCCGCGGGTCTAGGCGACCGGCTCGACCCGCTCCCTGGTGGTGGGGTCGTAGTACTTGTTCGCCTCGAGCACCTTCGCGCGCAACCGCCGGTATCCGCGCACCGACAGCGGCGAGATGGAGCGAACGTAGAACCGCTCGTCGTCGGCCAAGTCGTCGGCCACCGGTTCGCTGACGAGAGTCGTTCCGGGACGGGCAGATTCACACAATCTGGCGGAGATATTCACCGCCTCGCCGAACACGTCGCCCACGCGGCTGAGGATCTGGCCCCTGGCCAGTCCGATCCGCAACTGGGGGATCACCTTGCGCTCACCGAGTTCCTGGACGTCGAGTGCGGTCAGTGCGGCCGACGCGCTGTCGGAACAGGTGAACATCACCCCGTCTCCCAGTGTCTTCACCACCCGGCCGCCGTGCCGGGTCACCGCGCCGAACGTCTCCTCCTCGAATGACTCCAGGAGTTGTTCGAGATCGGCGAGCGCGGTGCGACGCGACATGCTGGTGTATCCGACGATGTCGGCGAAACCCACGACGAGTTCCATCCGTTCGTCGGATTCGCGTGCCTCGTCGCGCTCGAGTGCCTGGTCGAGATGTCGTCGCCAGATGAGCGTCTGGATCGCGCTCAGCGCGGAGGCCATCTGGTCCAGCGTCCACGGCACGTCGGGATTGCGTTCTAGTTCGGTGAGGATCTCGGCCTCCCAGTCGGCCAGCCGTGACATCGACTGGCCGATGGCCCGTGCCATGGCCACCTGGGCGTTGCGCGGCAAGGTGTGCTCGCTGTCGGCAAACATCGCCAGCGCGGTCACCTCGTCGGCGGTGAAGATCTTGTCCGGGGACTGATGCCTCGCGAAACCGAAAGCGTTCCACATCTTCTCGGCGTACTCCTGCGACAGGCCCAGTTCGCTCACCAGTTCGCCGCGGGTGAACTCGGGTCGTCGCGCGCCGGTCATCGACGGCCCGTACGTCGCACTGCAGTGCACCACGTCATGGGGGTAACCGTATCGGGAAACCGCTGTTCGTCCACAGAGGTCACCGATAGTGGGGCCAACCTGCACCGGTACATCCGAACGGGCCGTGCGGTGACCTTTCTGGCGGAAGCCCACTCAGATGTCGAGGACGCCCTTCATCAGAAAGCACATCTGCGCGCCGAAATCGGGTCGCGAGGTACCGCGCCGCATCCGGACCGCGTCGTTGACGATCGACAGCGCGGCGTGCACCGCCACCGCGCCCTGATCCATGCGAAGTCCGGGGTGCACGCGTGCGAGCAGGTCGATCCAGCGTCGTACGTAGCGGCGCTGCACGTCGAGCAACCCCGTCGCGGCCGGTTGTCCCGCCATCACTCCCGAACTGTTGAACGACACCGACAGATCCGGTGTGGAGGTGATCACCGTGACGTAGGACTCCACCAGCAGGCCGAGCAGTTTCGCCGGGTCGGCGGTGGAGGCCTGCGCGGCCATCACGCCCGCCTCCAGCCGCATCGCACTGCGTTGCCCCATCCCCACCAGGATCGCGAGCTTGGAGGAGAAGTGTTTGTAGACGCTCGGGCCGGTGATTCCCACCGCAGCGCCGATCTCGTCGATCCCCACATCGGTGTACCCGCGGTCGGCGAACAACGCGGCCGCCGCGTCGAGGATCTCGTCGCGCCGCGACACCGGCAGCCCGGCGACCGGCGCCGACACCGGCAACGCCGGCGCGGCACCCGGATCGAGTGACAGCAGCCGGTTGGTGAGCGTGGCCAGTTCGGCGTGCGCGCGCGCCGACGACATGCGGGTGCGATGCACCGACAAACTGCCTGCGACGCTCAGCGCCGCCCACGCCAGCGCCCGGCAGTCCCGCTCGTCGACGCCCGGGCGCTGCGCGGCGATCGCGATACCCCACCGGGCCAGCACCCCGCGGGTACGAGCCACCACCAGAGCGTTCTGCTCGTCGGTGAGGTAGTTGCTGGTCCAGCGCCACAACGACACCGACTCGGGGTGGCGAACCCCCAGATCGCACAGGATGTCGACCAGCTCGGGGATCGGCCGCCCGGCATCGGCGAGAGCGCGGTCGGTGCACGCCTCGAGATCGTCGACACCGGCCAGGACCGCGGCGCCCAACAGCGCCTGCTTGTCGGTGAAATGGCGATACACCGACGGCGCGGTGACCCCGGCCGCGCGGGCCACGTCGGCCACCGAGACATACGGGTAGCCGCGCTCGAGGAACAGCGACGCGGCATGGTCGACGAGTTGTCGCTTGCGGTCGGCGGGACGGGCCCGACGAGGTGCGCCCGAGGCGTCGCGGACCGGTTTCTCAGTAGGCATTGTGAATCGACCATAGCTCACATCGGGTGACCGAGGTGACAACGTGACCACCCGCTATGGTCAAACAAGTTATTCCGGGTTAGCCTCGAAGGGTAACCATCGCCGGTTCGTGTGAAAGGAACATTCGTGCCCGATCAAGCATTCATCTACGAGGCGATCCGCACGCCCCGTGGCAAGCAGCGCGGCGGATCGCTGCACAGCATCAAGCCGGTCGATCTGGCCTCCGGCCTCATCGACGAGGTCATCGCCCGTCACGGCAGCCTCGATCCCACCGAGGTCAACGACGTGATCCTCGGCGTGGTGTCGCCGGTCGGTGAGCAGGGCGCCGTGATCGCCCGCACCGCCGCGCTCAACGCAGGCCTCGAAGGCGTGCCGGGCACCCAGATCAACCGTTTCTGCGCGTCGGGTCTGGAGGCCACCAACCTGGCGGCCGCCAAGGTCGCGTCCGGCTTCGACGATCTGGTGCTCGCCGGTGGCGTCGAGTCGATGTCGCGGGTGCCGATGGGTAGCGACGGCGGCGCCCTGTTCATGGACCCCGCCACCGCCTACGACAACTACATCGTGCCGCAGGGCATCGGCGCCGACCTGATCGCCACCATCGAGGGCTTCAGCCGCGACGACGTCGACGCGTTCGCCGCCGAATCCCAGGAGCGTGCCGAAAAGGCATGGACCGGAGGCTACTTCGCGAAGTCCGTGGTCCCCGTCCGCGACCTCAACGGCGTGCTGGTCCTCGACCACGACGAGCACCGCCGCCCCGGTACCACCGCGGAACAGCTCGGCAAGCTCAAGCCCGCGTTCGCCGCACTCGCCGAGATGGCCGGCTTCGACGACGTGGCGCTGCAGAAGTACCACAGCGTGGAGAAGATCAACCACGTCCACACCGGCGGCAACAGCTCCGGCATCGTCGACGGCGCAGCCCTGGTGCTGCTCGGCAGCGAGGAGGCCGGCAAGCGCAACGGCCTCACCCCGCGCGGACGCGTGGTCAGCTTCGCCGAGGTGGGTAGCGAGCCCACCATCATGCTCACCGGCCCCACCCCGGCAACGGAATTGGCGCTGAAGAAGGCCGGGCTCACCGTCGACGACATCGACGTGTTCGAGCTCAACGAGGCATTCGCCTCGGTGGTCCTCAAGTGGATGAAGGATCTGAAGATCCCGCACGAGAAGGTCAACCGCAACGGCGGCGCCATCGCGATGGGTCACCCGCTCGGTGCCACCGGCGCGATGATCTTCGGTACCTGCCTCGACGAACTCGAGCGCACCGGCGGCCGCTACGGCCTGGTGACCCTGTGCATCGGCGGCGGCATGGGTGTCGCGACGGTCATCGAGCGTCTCTGACCCTTCGAGACGCTCGCAAGCTCGCTCCTCAGGGACCGGAACTACACAAAGGAACTTTTGAAAAGCAATGAGTGACAACATGATTGCCTGGGAGAAGGACGCCGACGGAGTGGTCGTCCTCACCATGGACGACCCGAACCAGGGCGCCAACACGATGAACCAGCTGTTCATCGACTCGATCGCCGCCACCGTCGACCGTCTCGAGGCCGAGAAGGACGACATCGCCGGCGTGGTGCTCACCTCGGCGAAGAAGACCTTCTTCGCCGGTGGCGACCTCAAGGACATGACCGCCGAGCGGACCGGGTCCAAGGAAGAGCTCGCCACCGCGATCAGCGAACGCACCAACGGCATGAAGAAGGTGCTGCGCCGCCTCGAGACGCTCGGCAAGCCCGTCGTCGCGGCCGTCAACGGTGCCGCGCTCGGCGGTGGCCTCGAGATCGCGCTGCACACCCACTACCGTGTCGCCGCGGACGTGAAGGGCAGCCAGCTCGGCCTGCCCGAGGTGACCCTCGGCCTGCTGCCCGGCGGCGGTGGTGTGGTGCGTACGGTGCGTCTGCTCGGTATGCAGAACGCGCTCATGGGCGTGCTGCTGCAGGGCCCGCGTCTCAAGCCGGCCAAGGCCAAGGAGATCGGTCTGGTCGACGAGGTGGTCGGCTCGGTCGACGAGCTGCTGCCCGCCGCCAAGGCGTGGATCGCGGCGAACCCCGAGGCCGCACAGCCGTGGGACAAGAAGGGCTACAAGATCCCGGGCGGTGCCCCCACCAACCCGTCGGTCGCGGCCAACCTGCCCGCCTTCCCGGCGTTGCTGCGCAAGCAGATCAAGGGCGCCAACATGCCCGCGCCGCGTGCCATCCTGGCCGCCGCGATCGAGGGTGCCTACGTCGACGTCGACACCGCCGACCTCGTGGAGACCCGCTACTTCGTCTCGCTGGTCACCGGCCAGGTGGCACAGAACATGATCAAGGCGTTCTTCTTCGACCTGCAGCACATCAACAACGGCGGCTCGCGCCCCGAGGGCTACCCGAAGTACACCGCCAAGAAGGTCGGCGTGATCGGTGCCGGCATGATGGGTGCGGCCATCGCATACGTGTCGGCCAAGGCCGGCATCGACGTGGTCCTCAAGGACGTCAGCCTCGAGGCCGCCGAACGTGGCAAGGGGTACGCGGTCAAGCTGGAGGAGAAGGCACTCTCGCGCGGTAAGACCACCGCGGAGAAGAGCGAGGAACTGCTCGCCCGCATCCACCCGACCGAGAAGGCCGAGGACTTCAAGGGCGTCGATCTGGTGATCGAGGCCGCGTTCGAGTCCGTCGAGGTCAAGAACAAGGTGTTCGCCGAGATCGAGGACATCGTCGAACCCGACGCGATCCTCGGTTCCAACACCTCCACGCTGCCGATCACCATCCTGGCGCAGGGCGTCAAGCGCCAGGAGGACTTCATCGGTATCCACTTCTTCTCGCCGGTCGACAAGATGCCGCTGGTGGAGATCATCCGCGGTGAGAAGACCTCGGATGCGGTGCTGGCCAAGGTGATCGACTACACGCTGCAGATCCGCAAGACCCCGATCGTGGTGCACGACAGCCGCGGATTCTTCACCAGCCGCGTGATCGGCACCTTCATCAACGAGGCCATTGCGGCCGTCGGAGAGGGCATCGAGCCCGCGTTCATCGAGCACGCCGGTAGCCAGGCCGGTTACCCCGCGCCGCCGCTGCAGCTCTCCGATGAGCTGAATCTCGTTCTGATGCAGAAGATCCGCAAGTCCGGTGAGGATGCCGCCAAGGCCGAGGGCACCGAGTTCCCGCAGCACGGCTCGTTCGCCGTCGTCGACTACCTCGTCGAGCAGGGCCGTCCGGGCAAGAAGGACGGTGCGGGCTTCTATGAGTACGACGAGAACGGCAAGCGCACCGGACTGTGGCCGGGCCTGCGCGAGAAGTTCAACTCGGGCTCCACCACCATCCCGTTCGAGGACATGCAGGAACGCATGCTGTTCGCCGAGGCACTCGAGACCGTCAAGTGCATCGACGAGGGCGTGATCACCTCGGTGCCCGACGCCAACATCGGTTCGATCTTCGGCATCGGCTTCCCGGCGTGGACCGGCGGTGTGGTGCAGTACATGAACCAGTACGAGGGCGGCCTGCAGGGCTTCGTCGACCGTGCCCGCGACCTCGCGTCGAAGTATGGCGAGCAGTTCGAACCGCCGCAGTTGCTGGTGGACAAGGCGGCCAAGGGTGAGAAGTTCTGACCCGTCGCTGACCTGAACCGATCGTCTCTGGATCGATCATCACCGAAGGCCCCGGCCGGACCCGTTCCGGCCGGGGCCTTCGGCGTAGGTCGGCCCGTGCGCAGAGGTAGATTTGCCCGGGTACAGAAGTATTGCTCGGCGCACAGGAGGAATCATGAAACTGTCGATCCGAAATCAACTGCCGGGCATCGTCACCGAGGTCCAGATCGGGGTGGTGTCGGCGGTGATCCACGTCCGGCTGAAGGACACCGACTACATTGTCACGTCGTCGATCACCAAAGAGGCGGCCGAGGACCTCGAACTCGCCGTCGGCAAGGACGTGACGGTACTGGTGAAGTCCAGCGAGGTGAGCCTCGGAGTGTGAGGCGCCCCGTCGTCGCCGCGACCCGCCCCTACGCGCTGCCGACGGGCAGCCGAGCAGATGCGGAGATGTTACGGTTGGTCTCGTCGAATCTGCGTCAGAACAGGGGCAGCAGTGTCGCAACTGCGGATCAAGAAGGCGGCCGAACTGATGGGCGTCAGCGACGACACGGTGCGCCGCTGGATCTCCGGTGGGGAGCTGCGCTCGCGCCGTGATGGCGCCGGACGCGCGGTGGTGGACGGCCGTGAGCTGGCCGAGTTGGCGCGCCGCAGGGCTCCGGCCGACACCGGTGACGGCACCGACGTCGTCCGCTCGGCCCGCAATCAGCTCGTGGGATTGGTCACCGCGGTCAAATCCGACCCGGTGATGTCGCAGGTTCACATGCAGTGCGGCCCATTCGAGATCACGTCGCTGATGAGCACCGACGCCGTCAACGAACTGGGGCTGGTGCCGGGCGAATTGGCCACTGCGGTGATCAAGGCGACGACGGTGATCGTCGAGAAGAAGGGAATCGGGCAGCAATGAGAAGTTTCGCAATCCGTGCCGGCATCGCGTCGGCGGCCGCGGTGCTGGGAGTGTGGGCGGTCGCAGGGTGTTCGAGCGATGACACGTCGACCGGGTCCACCTCACCGGCATCGGAGTCCGTCGCGTCGGGCACCGTGAACGTGGCCGCGGCAGCATCACTGAAGACCGGCTTCACCGAGTTGGCGGCGACCTTTGAGAAGCAGCATCCCGGCTCGAAGGTGTCGTTGCAGTTCGCGGGGTCGGCGACGCTGGCGAATCAGATCATCCAGGGGTCGCCGACCGACGTCTTCGCCAGCGCCGATGAGAAGAACATGGAGAAGATCGGAGACCGCGCGCTCGACCCGCAGATCTTCGCCACCAACACCCTCGTCATCGCGACCGCTCCCGGAAACCCCAAGAAGATCACCGGATTGAAGGATCTCGCCAACCCCGACATCAAGACCGCCGTCTGTGCCATCCCGCAGCCGTGCGGAAACGCCAGCGCGGCAGTCGAGAAGAACGCGGGGGTCACCATAACCCCGACCACCGAGGAGCCCTCGGTGACCGCGGTGCTCACCAAGGTGACCAGCGGACAGGTCGACGCCGGACTCGTATACGTCACCGACGCGAAGTCGGCGGGAGACAAGGTGTCCACCGTCAGCGACCCCGCGTTTGCGTCCGTGGTCAACAAGTACCCGATCACGGTGATCAAGGGCAGCAAGAGTGAGGCGCTGGGCAAGGAGTTCGTGGCGCTGGTGCTCTCCCCGGAGGGTCGGCAAGTGTTGGCGCGGTTGGGGTTCGGGGCTCCGTGACCGCGGGCGTCGGCGCCCACCGTGACGTCCGTGCCCACCGTGACGTCGCTGCCACCGGTGACGTCCGTGCACACCGTGATGTCCGGGTGATTCCCCGATGGACGTATGTCCCTGCACTGCTGGGGATTGCCCTGATCGTGGTGCCGCCGGCCGCGATGCTCATTCGTACCCCGTGGGACCAGTTCTGGTCACAGGTCACCTCCACGTCATCGCTGCAGGCCCTGGAACTCTCGCTGCGGACCGCTTCCGTCAGTACCGTCGCGTGTGTGGTGCTCGGGGTGCCGATGGCCATGGTGTTCGCCGCCTCCGACGGCCTGGGTATCCGGGTGATCCGATCGCTGGTGTTGCTCCCATTGGTGCTGCCGCCGGTGGTGGGAGGTCTCGCCCTGCTCTACACCTTCGGGCGCTTCGGTCTGATCGGAAAGCCGTTGTCGGCGTGGGGGATCGACATCGGATTCACCACCACCGCGGTGGTGCTCGCGCAGACGTTCGTGGCGCTGCCGTTTCTGGTGATCAGCGTGGAGGGCGCGCTACGCACCCTGGGGTCGCGCTATCAGCAGCTCGCATCGACGCTGGGCGCGAGCCCGACCCAGGTGCTCTGGCGGATCACGGTGCCGCTCATGCTGCCCGCGCTGCTCGCGGGCATGGTGCTGTCGTTCGCCCGGGCGATGGGCGAATTCGGCGCCACCATCACCTTCGCCGGCAACGCGCCGGGAGTGACGCAGACGGCGCCGCTGGCCATCTACGTGGCTCAGATCGACGATCCGGATCAGGCGTTGCCGCTGTCTTTGGTGCTGGTGCTGATCTCGCTGGCGGTGGTGGTGGCCGTGCACGGCCGCCGTGGCGGCGCGGCAGGGTCGCCGGTGTGAGCGTTCGGACGAAACCGGCGGTCGCCGACACCGGACTTCACGTCTCGGTCCGTAATCGTGTGCCGCCACTCGACGTCGACATCGAGGTTCCCGCCGGTGGTGCACTGGCCGTGATGGGGCCCAACGGGGCGGGCAAGACCACCCTGCTGCACGTCGTCGCCGGGCTGCTGCGGCCCGACGGGCCGGCGTCGATCTCCCTCGGCGGCACCGAACTGGTGGGCCGGGGCCGATTCGTGCCACCGTCACGACGCGGGATCGCGCTACTCACCCAGGATGCCGGGCTGTTCCCCCATCTGACGGTGCGCCAGAATGTGGCCTTCGCGCCGACCGTGGCGCGGGTCGGTCGCCGCGCGGTGGCCGACCGGACCGATCATTGGCTCGAGGTCACCGAGACCAGCGACCTCGCCGACCGGAAGCCCGCGCAACTGTCCGGCGGTCAGGCGCAGCGCGTGGCGATCGCCCGGGCGATGGCCGCACAACCCCGGCTGTTGCTCCTCGACGAGCCGCTGCGGGCGCTCGATGTCGCGGTGGCCGCACGGATTCGGGCATTGCTGCGTACCGCGCTCGCCGACAACGGTCAGACCGCATTGTTCGTCACCCACGACGTCGTCGACGCGGTGATGCTCGCGCAGTCCGTGGTGATCATCGACGGCGGGCGCGTGGCCGAGCACCGCGACGTACGAAGGTTGCTGTCGGCGCCCCGCAGCGAATTCGGTTCTCAGCTCGCCGGTCTGACCCTGCTGGAGGGCACCTGGGACGGGCGTCACCTGCACACCCCGGTGGGTGAGGTCACCGGAGAGGCCGGTGACGGCCTGGTGGAGGGGGGCCGGGGTTTCGCGGTGTTCGCGCCGTCGGCGGTGTCGCTCTTCACGCGCCGACCCGAAGGAGCGAGCCCGCGAAACATCTTTACCGCCAACGTTCTTCAGGTGGAGCCGCACGACGATCGGGCGCGGGTGCGTGCCACGAGTGCGGGCGTGGACCTCAGTGCCGAGGTCACCTGGGAGTCGGTGACCGAACTCGGCATCGACGCCGGTGTGTCGCTGTATCTGACGGTGAAGGCACCCGACGTCCGGATCTATGCGTGAGCAGACCTCACACGCCGGCCAGGAACGCCGCCACCGTCGCCTCGAAGGCCTCCTTGGCCTCGATCATCACCCAGTGACCGCAGCGCGGGAACACGTGCAGTTGCGCGTCGGGGATCAGTCGCATCGGCACCATCGCCATGTCCGGCGGACTCACCCGGTCGTCACGACCCCACGTGAGCAGGGTGGGGCAGGACACCTTGTGCATCATCGACCAGTACGGCGGCGCATCCGACGATGCCAGGAACTGCTGCTGCATCTCGAAAGCCGCCGACGAGTACATCATCCGCGCCGTCTGCTGCGCGTCGGGATCGATCGCGGCCTGCCAGCGCTCCTCGATGAGCTCTTCGGTCACCAGGGCGCGGTCGTAGACCATCGACTGCAGCCACCGGATGAGCCGGTCGCGGTCGGGGGCGTCGGTGAACTCCTGCAGCAGCCGCAATCCCTCGCTGGGGTTCGGGCTGAACACATTGGGGCCCACACCGCCGATGGTGACCAATGCGCGTACCCGCTGCGGCTTCTTGATGGCGAGATTGATGCCGACGACCCCGCCCATCGAGTTGCCGATCACCGCGGCGTCGTCGATGCCCAACGCGTCCATGAATCGGATCACCGACGAGCCGGCCGACAGCACCGGATGTCCCTCCACCGGATCGCTCACCCCGAATCCGGGGAACTCGAGGACGAAGCAGTGGTGGGTGCGGGCGAAGAAGCCCAGATTGCCGCGATAGTTTCGCCAGCCGGTCACCCCCGGCCCCGAACCGTGCAGCAGGATCAGCGGGGGCGCCGACCGGTCACCGGCCTCGTGATACCGCAGGACGCCCTGCTCGGTGGCCAGTTCGCGCTTCGTCGCATCGTAGGAGACATCCACCGACCCAGACTAGAACGTGTTCTAGTTCTTGTCACGGGCGCCGCGGGTGGGTGGGCTCAGGCGTTGAGCGCCTCGTCGTCTTCCTCACCGAAGGTGTCCTCGAGCGTCTCCGGGGAGTGGTCGACGTCGATCTCGGCGACCGGCCGCCCGCGCGCGGACGCGATGGCACCGAGGCGCCGGTGCGCGCGGTCGGCGGCGTAGGCGACGAATTCGGAGTTGTCGATGCCGAACGGGGGTTCGTCGAACTGGGTGTTGGTCCACTCGATGAGCCCGAGCGCCAGCGGCATGAGCTCGCTCATCCGGGTGACCACCACATCCCAGAGCGCGTCGTCGGCGGCCACATGCCGCCGGCAGGTGAACGTGCCCCACGCCATGTGCCTGCGCTCGTCGTCGCCGATGAAGCGGATGAGCCGTTGCATGCCGGGCAGGATGCCGCGCCGGGTACACACGCGCTGCCAGGCGTAATAGCCGGTGAGTGCCAGCGTGCCCTCGATCACGTGGTTGTAGGTGACGCTCGCGCGGACCTGGTTGCGCGGCGACGGGTCGGCGTCGAGACGATGCAGCGAATCGGGGAGTTCCTCGAAGAAGAGTTGGCGGTAGTACGGATTGTCGGAGACGAACGGGTTCAGCTCCCCGGTGAGGCCCACGGCGTCCATCCACAGGCGGAAGACCTCGGTGTGCTTGGCCTCCTCGAAACAGAACTGCGTCAGGTACATCTCGTCGCCGAAGCGGCCCTCGGCGGCCATCGCCCGCATGAACGGCTGGATGTCCTGGGTGACGGCCTCCTCGCCCGCGACGAACTCCGACACCAGGAAGGTGGCGCTGCGCCGCTGCTCGTCGGTCATCTCCGCCCAGTCCGCGGCGTCGCGGGACAGATCGATCGCGGTGGGGTCCCAGAACCGGGCATTGCCCTTCATGAACAGGCGCAGCGGAAACGACGACCAGTCGAACCCGCCGCGACGCAACGACGCGAAGTCGTCGCGACCGGTGGCGGAGCTCTCCGCGATGGTCATCCGGGCACCTGCTAACGATCGTTCACCTTGGGTCAAACGACGTTAACGCTGCGGGCGGGGGTCGCGCGGGCACTTCTGGAGAACTCTCAGCTTTGGCGTCCGGCCGGCGGATCAGGAGTCCTTGCGCGCGAGTGCGCTCGGCCACCAGATTCGGCGTCCGATGTCGATCGACAACGCGGGGACGAGCAGGGTGCGCACGATCAGGGTGTCGATGAGGACGCCGAAGGCCACCAGGAACGCCACCTGCACGAGGAACAGCAGCGGGATCACCGCCAGCGCCGCGAAGGTCGCCGCGAGGACCACACCGGCCGACGTGATCACGCCGCCGGTGGCGGTGAGCCCGCGGATCACCCCTTCGCGGGTGCCGTGCCGGATCGATTCCTCCCGCACCCGCGTCATCAGGAAGATGTTGTAGTCGATGCCGAGAGCCACCAGGAACACGAATGCGAACAACGGGACCACCGGGTCGGCGCCGGGAAAGCCGAAGGGGCCGTTGAACAACAGTGCCGACACACCGAGGGTGGTCGCGAAGGACAGCACGGTGCTGGCCAGCAGGATCGCCGGTGCCAGCAGGCTGCGCAGCAGCAGCACCAGCACGGCGAACACCACCAGCAGCACCACCGGGATGATGACGTTGCGGTCGCGGATCGCGGTGGTCCTGGTGTCCAGGTCGATCGCGGTGGTGCCGCCGACCAGCGCGTCCGCGCGCGGAATCGTGTGCACCTTGGAGCGGATGTCGGCGACGGTGTCCTGCGCGGCCAGCGAGTCGGCGTTGTCGCGCAGGGTGGCCTCGATGGCCACCCTGCCGTCCTTGACGACGGGCACGCCGCCCTGCTCGAGCACGTTGGCCTCGGCGACGCCGTCCACCGAACGCACCGCGTCGACGACCTGATCGGTCTGCGACGAGTCGGCGATGATCCAGGTGGGCGAGCCGCTACCGGCCTCGAAGTGCTGGGCCTGGATCTGCGCTCCGCGCACCGAGTCGACGGTGCCCAGGAAGTAGTCGGTCTGGGCGATGCCGTCGGAGCGGAACATCGGCGCGAAGGCCGCCCCGATCAACAACACCACCAGGGTGCCTGCCCAGACCGCACGCGGACGTGCCGCCACCCATTCGGCGATGTTGTGCCACAACCGGTGCGTGCTGTCCGCGTCGGCCCCGTCGGGGTCGCTGCCGGCGGGGTTGCTGCCGTCGGGGGTGTGGTCGGACAGTTTCGGCCGGAGCGGCCAGAACGCCGTGCGGCCGAGGAGCGCGAGCACCGCGGGCAGGAACGTCATCGACGCGAGGAAGGACCCGACGATGCCGATCGCGGCGACCGGACCGAGGCTGCGATTGGAATTGAGATCCGACAGCAGCAGACACAGCACACCGAGGATGACGGTGCCCGCCGAGGCACCCACCGGTTCGATGGTGGCCCGCCAGGCGCGGCGGATCGCGGCGTACTTGTCGGCGGTCTGCGTGAGTTCCTCACGGAATCTCGACACCAGCAGCAGCGCGTAGTCGGTGGCGGCGCCGAACACCAGGATGAACAAGATGCCCTGGCTCTGCCCGTTGAGTTCGAGCACGCCGTGCTTGGTGAGGAAGTACACCGCACCGGAGGCCAGACCCAGCGCGGACACCGCGGAGATGAGCACCACGAACGGCAGGATGGGGCTGCGGTAGACCACGACGAGGATCACGATCACCACGGCGCCGGCGACGAGCAGCAGCAGGCCGTCGATTCCGGCGAACGCCTCGCCGAGGTCGGCGATCTGTCCGGCCGGGCCGGTGACGAGCACGGTCAAACCGTCGGGTGGATCGGCGAGCGCGTCGCGCAGCTTCTCCACCGTGTCGGCGGGTTCGCCCGCGGTGGCGATCGGAACGATCAGCTCGGCGGCCTTACCGTCCTCCGAGCGGATCGCCGGGGAGAACGTCTGACCGAATCCCGTCGAACCGGCCAACGGCGCGGTCTTGGTGGCCAGGAAGGCGCCGTCGGCATCGGTCAGTCCCGATCCGCGCTCCGCGACGACGATCGCGGGGACGTAGTCGGTGTTCTGGAAATCCTCCAGCAGCTTGTTGACCCGGGTCGACTCGGCCGACGCGGGCAGGAACGCGCTGTTGTCGTTCGTCGACACCGACGAGAGCTTGCCCGCGAACGGACCGGTGAACGCGCCGATCGCGATCCACGCCAGCAGCGCCAGCGCGGGGATCAACCACCGCAGACGGGTAGTGGACGGCCGTGACTGCTCGCGCGTCGCCATGGACCCCATCCTGTCATCTGAACGACCGGTGAGGGTGAGACAACTCGAGCACAAGGCTGTGCACGAAACCGGAGAACCTCGTAAAGCGCACTCCGAGCCGTGTGAATTGCGAATAGTATGAAACCGCAAATTCAATGGACGAAGCCGACTCAACGGACGAAATGGAGAAGGCGATGAGTTTCACCCCGGCCATGGACGAAGCGGTCGAGGCCATGACCGCCCTGCTCAATGAGCGTTTGGCCGATCACGAGGACGACGTCGTCGCCGTGCTCACCAAGGCATCCACCGGAGATCTACCGATGGTCGAGACCCTCACGGACTCCGACCGCGCGATCATGCGAACGATCTTCGGGCTCCTCGTCGACATCGGACCCGGCACGTTGTGGAAAGAACTGCAGCCGGTGATGGGGACCGTGCTGTCGCGCGCCAAGGACGGCTCGAACGCCGGCGACCACAAATCGAGCATCCTCGGTCTGTTCGACAAGATCCTCCACGGCCTCGTCGCACGCGGATCACGCATGTTCTCCGACCACGGGCTGCCCGGCGTCGCGGTGCTGACCCTCAGCTACGTCTTCTACGAGGACTTTCACGATCCGCAACCGGAGAAGGGCGTCTACGACGTCGCGGGCACCGCCTTCGAGAAGGTGAAGTGGATCTACCGCTACTGGTTCAACCAGATCGAGGTGGTGGAGCAGGGGTCCGGGCTCGCCGACTTCTTCGCCGACCAGGTGCTGACCCCTGGGCATCTGCCCGAGCTCACCGACGCGTCGACGCGCTCGGTGGTGTCGCTGTGGTGTGCCGGCGATCTGCTGGCCGTCGACGTACTGGTTCCGGAGAACACCGACCGGTTGTTCGAGGACATCGCCGACTTCTACAGCAGTGCCGACATCGTCAGCGCGAACCTCGAATCCACTGTGTCCAAGGATGATCCGATCGGTCGGCATCAGTCGCCCGGCCTGGCGGCACAGATGAACACCTCGCAGGACATGTTCGACCGGTTCGTCGACGACGCGAAGATCAACTACTTCAGCGTGGCCACCAACCACTGCCTCGACTGGGGCGAGCGCGGCATCCTCAATACCCTCGACGTGCTGGCGAAGTCGGGCGCCCACTATTCGGGAACCGCCGCGAGCCAGGCCGAGCAGGATGACGTCGTGGTGGTGGACCGCAATGGCATCAAGGTGGGTCTGTTGTCGTTCACCTTCGACGTGAACGATCAGCCCTGGCCGGACGGCAAGCCGTACCTGGCCAACATGGTGCGCGTCAACGACGCCGACCCCGCCCCCGACTACACGCTCGTCGAACGCCACGTCGCCGCGGCCAAGGCCAAGGGTGCTGAATACATTGTGGCGTACTGTCATTGGGGCTGGGAGTTCGAGATGCACCCGCACGCCAACGTGGTGAAGGCGGCCCACGAGATCGTCGCCCGAGGGGTGGATGTGATCCTGGGCAATCACCCGCACGTCAGTCAGCCGGCGCAGGTGATCGAGCGTGATGGCAAACCCAACGCGCTGGTGACCTATGCCTTCGGCGACTTCGTGAGCTATCACCCCTATAGCCGGAATTCGAAGTTCGCGTGGGCGATCAAGTTCGACATCGAGAAGATCGTCACCGGCGACGACACCGTGGTGTCGTGGCGGAATCTGCAGGCGCTGCCCATCTACATCGTGAACAGTGACCTCGGTGATGGTCGATACGACTGCCGCATCGTCAAATTCGAGAACGTGCTGGCCGATCCGGACGGATACGGACTCACCGATCGCGAGAAGTCGGAACTGCCGCACCTGCGGGATGTGGTGTGGGACAAGATTCTCGCGCCCCTCTCACACATCCCCGCCGATGGGTGACCGCCGGTCAGTCGTCGTCGCCCTGCGACGATGACTTCCGGCGGGACTCGACGAGGACGGTGAGGAACCGGATCCCGAGTCCGAGGAGGATGAAGCTGCTGGCCATCTGCACCGACACCGCGATCCGGGCGGCCTGCGTGGCCGGGGTGATGTCACCGAACCCGGTGGTGGTGAACACCGTCAGGCTGAAATAGAGCGCGTCGACCCGGGTGAGGCGGACGGTGAAACTCCCGTCCGCGTACTCGGAGAACATGAAGTACATGGTGGCGAACGAGACGATGTAGAAGGTGGCGAGCGCCACCAGCATCTCCAACGCTGCGGCCACCGGAAACTTCGAGTGGATGAAGTGCCGGACCTCCCAGAAGACAAAACCCGCCAGGAGCAGTGCGCCACAGATGAATCCGACGAGCTTGACGTCGCTCTCCCGGTTGATCGGCAGCAGGAAGTAGCCGACGAGCAGGATCACGCCCGCCAGGATGGGACGGACGACCGCCGAGATCAGCTGGGCGTTGGTGTACTGCCGCCCCTCGAACTCGCGGTTCGCGCCGGAGCTACCAGATTCGGACACGGTCGGCGTCCGGAAGGTAGAGGGCATCACCTTCGGCCACGTCGAACGCGTCGTAGAACGCGTCGATGTTGCGGACCACCCCGTTGCACCGGAACTCCGGCGGTGAGTGCGGATCGATCGACAGTCGTCGGATGGCCTCGGCATCACGGGTTTTGGTGCGCCAGATCTGGGCCCAACTGTAGAACACGCGCTGCACGCCGGTGAGACCGTCGATCACCGGTGGAGTGGCAGGCTCGGTGGCGAGACGGTAGGCGACCAGCGCGATCGAGAGCCCGCCGAGATCGCCGATGTTCTCGCCGATGGTGAACTCACCGTTCACCGTGTACTTCGGATCGAGTCCCTCGGGGGTGAACGCGCTGTACTGCTCGATCAGTTTGCGTGTGCGGGAAGCAAATTCGCTGCGATCGTCGTCGCTCCACCAATCCACGAGGTTGCCGTCGCCGTCGTACTTGGCGCCCTGATCGTCAAAACCGTGACCGATCTCGTGTCCGATCACGGCGCCGATGCCGCCGTAGTTGGCGGCGTCGTCGGCGTCGGGATCGAAGAACGGCGGTTGCAGGATGGCCGCCGGGAAGACGATCTCGTTCATTCCCGGGTTGTAATAGGCGTTCACGGTCTGCGGCGTCATGAACCATTCGTCGCGATCGACCGGCGCGCCGATCTTGGCGAACTCCCGCTCCTGTTCGAACGACGATGCCCGCGCGACGTTTCCGATCAGATCGCCCCGGTCCACGGCCAGCGCGCTGTAATCGCGCCACTGCGCGGGGTAGCCGATCTTGGGGGTGAACTTGTCGAGTTTGGCCAGGGCGCGTTCCCGTGTGGTGGGCGTCATCCACGGCAGGTCGGAGATGTTACGGCGGTAGGCGGCAACCAGATTGGCGATGAGATCGTCCATCCGGGCCTTGGCCTCGGGTGGGAAGTGCTGCTCGACGTACAGCTTCCCGACGGCGAAACCCATCGCGCCCTCGACGAAGGCCACTGCGCGCTTCCAGCGGTCCCGGATGGCCTCGGTGCCGGTCAGGGTGCGACCGTAGAAATCGAAGTTCGCCGCCACGAACGGCTCGGAGAGATACGGGGCCGCGCTGTGCAGCAGGCGCCACGTGAGCCAGGTCTTCCAGTGCGCCAGCGGCGATTGCTCGACCAGCGTGGTCACGTCCTCGACGAAGGAGGGCTGACCGACAACGACCTCGGCGAAGGTGGTGTCACCGACCGTGCCCAGCCCTCCGAACCATTCGTGCAGATCGAAGCCCGCTGCCGCCGAATCGAACTCGCCGAGGGTCATCAGGTTGTAGGTGAGTTCGGCGTCCCGGCGGCGCACCACGTCCCAGTGGTGGCCGGCGATCGCCGTCTCGAGGTTCAGCACCGTCGTGGCGCGCTCGTCGGCGTCGTCGTGACCGGCGAGGGCGAACATCTCGGCCACGTGGGCGCGGTAGGCGTCGCGGGTGTCGGCGTGCTTGTCCTCGCGGTAGTACGACTCGTCGGGCAGCCCGAGGCCCGACTGCACCACGTGCACCAGATAGCGATCCGAGCGCCGCGAATCGGTGTCGACGTAGAGGCCGAAGAGCCCGCCGACGCCGTGACGCTGGAGCCTGCCGAGACGGCGGGCGAACGCGGCGACGGAGTCGATCGCCTCGATGGCCTCCAGCTCACCCTGGATGGGGCCGATGCCGAGCGCCTCGATGTGGTCGGTGTTCATGAACGATGCGTACAGATCCCCGATCTTCACCGCGTCGCTGCCGCTGGGCGGGTCCGACTCGGCGCACGCGGTGATGATGTCGCGGACGTTCTCCTCGGCACGGTCACGCAGCACGTGGAACGCGCCGTCGACCGAGCGGTCGTCGGGGATCACGTGCGAGTCGAGCCATTTGCCGTTGACGTGCACGAACAGATCGTCTTGGACACGCACCGACTCGTCGATCCATTCGAGGTCGAGTCCGGACGGGGCGGCATCGGTCTTCGAAGCAGTCACGCACTCCATCCTGTCATCCCCGTCGAGATTTTTCGGCGCCGCGGGATCCGTCACACCTCTCCGAGGGCGACGTCCATCGCCCACACCAGGATCTCCGCCCCGGCCTCGCCCGCGGTCAGCGCGATCTCGCCGGTGTCGGTGCCACGGCAGGCGTCGCCGGCCGACAGGGTCACATCCGCCGGCGTATCGGCGCTCACCGAACCGGCGACGACGAAGACGTGCAGGAACCGTGCCGCCGGCAACGAGGCCACGCCGCCGGGCGGCAGACGCGCGGCATACAGCGTGGCGCGCCGATTGGCGATGTGGATGGCGGCATCGACGTCGGGATTTCCCGACGCCACCGTCACGAGTCCGCCGCCGGCGAGATCGGCGGAGATGTCCCACTGCTCGTAGGACGGTTCGATGCCGTGGTCGTCGGGCGCCAGCCACATCTGGATGTAGTGCGCGGGCTGGGTTCCGCTGCCGTCGAGGCCGGGCCAGGCGTCGTTGCGCTCGGAGTGTTCGACGCCCGAACCGGCGCTCATGCGCTGTGCGAGCCCCGGATAGATCACCCCGGAGTGCCCCGCCGAGTCGCGATGCACCAGGCTGCCGGACACCATCCACGTGACGATTTCCGACTCCTGGTGCCAATGTGGCTCGAATCCGCGTCCAGGTAGTAAAAGTTCTTCATTCGATGCAATGAGTACGCCGTGGTGGGTGTTGGATGGGTCGTAGAGGTCGCCGAATGAAAAGGAATGGCGGGAGGTCAGCCAATCAGTAGAGGTCAGACCCCGATCTCCGGACCGTTGCAGCGTGAAGCCCATGGGCCATTATCGGCACATGGGTCCGGAGTGTCGACGGGCCGGCATCGAGCCGTGTCCGACGACCCCGCGGTACGCACCGGCCGCCATCGTCGTCCGGGCGACGATATCCCGCCTCGCGTCACCCGTCCCGCAGCCGCGCCGCGCGCCGTGGAAACCGCGCCGCGTGTGACGGACCCGAGTGTGACGCACAAGGTAGGCGTGACGGATAAGGCGCGTGCGCCGGGCGACGCCGAATCTGTGTCCGGCCGCCCGGTCACAGCTGCGCGAGACCCGATCGTGACCGGTCCGATCCCCGTTTGCAAGCCAGGGGGATCGCAATCGGATGTGACTAGAGTGAAAATTGTGAACATGAAGTATCGCTTGAGGTGGGCTGCGCTCGTCGCGTGCCTGGTGGTCGGTGCGGCGGGCGGAGTGGCCACCTGGCAGTTGGCCTCCACCGGCCCCGACACCGGTGCAGCGGCTGCCATCGGCGAGTTCGCGTCGGCGCTGGGGAGGCAGGACGCGGGTGCCGCGGCGAAGTTCACCACCGCGCCCGGGCAGGCCGGCGAAGCGCTCACACAGACCCTGCAGGCGATGGGTGCCCAGCGGGTGGACGTCTCGGTGGTCAAACCGGTCGAATACAGCGACGGGACCGCCTCCTTCGGCTTGAACACCACCTACCGGTGGGCGGCGGACCGCACCTTCGAGGCCAGTAGTTCGGGTACCGCTCGGCACCTGTCGACGGGCTGGAAGATCACCTGGGAGCCCGCGGTCATCTATCCGGGGCTTCCGGTGGGCGGGAATCTGCGCGAGATCCGCACCGACGCCACGCCTGCGCCCTCGGTGCGCAGCATGTCGGGGCGTGACTTCATGTATCTCCAGCCGGTCAACGAGATCATCCTGGACCCGGCGCAGACCCGGAACGTCGACGGCTCGGTGCGGGCGCTGGCCCGCACCCTGGCCCCGATCGCCCCGCTCGTCACCAGTGATGTGCTCAACCAGAAACTCTCGGCCGCGCAGGGCAAGCCGATCACCGCGGTCACGCTCCGCAACTCCGACATGGAGGTGCTCACCAGCAACCCGAACGTGGTGCCCGGTGTCACGGTCCGCAAGGCCGGGATGCTGGTGATGGCCGATCGGCGCCTGTCGTCTCCGCTCGAGGCGGGTCTCACGAACTATTGGCAGGCGATCCGCGACGCCACCGCGGGCTGGCAGGTGCAGATGGTGGGACCGGGGATGGCGCCGCGTCGACTCGCCGGCGCCCAGGGGCCACCCGGACCCAGCGTCAACACCACCATCGACCAGGGTCTGCAGCTCACGTTGGGTGACGCCGCCGTCGAGGTCGGGCAGCCGGCCACCATCCTGGCCCTCGACGCGAAGACCGGCGGCATCCTGGGGATGGCGCAGAACGGTTACGCCGCCGACCGCGGCATCAACGTCGACCAGGCGTATCCGGTGGGCTCGACGCTCGACCCGGTGCTGTCGGCGGCCGACCGCGCCGCCACCGCCAACCAGGAGTCGGTCCAGGCCGTGCTCGACCGTCTCGGTCTGGGCGTGCAGTTCACCGTTCCCGGTGCCAGCACACCCACGTCGCCGCAGCCCGGTGTGGCCACGATCGACTTCCGCCCCGACGCCCCGACGATGTCGATGATGAACATGGCCGCCCTCGGCGTGGCCATGGCGCGCGCCGATACCGGCACGATGACCTCGGTGGCGCCCTTCGTCATCAAGGGCGCGTCGACGAAGGTCGTGGGCGGCAAACTCGGCGATTTCGACACGGCCCTGAGCGGTCCGATCCTGCGGGCCATGGCGGTCACCGCGAAGACCGGGGACGCCAGCGATCTCACCTCCGCCCCGGGCCTCAAGGCGCTCGTGGGCACCAACGGCCCGCAGGGTCCCGGCTGGTTCGTCGGAGTCCAGGGCGGCAAGGTGCTCGTGATCTACACCGAGGGTGCGAAGTCGGGAACCGCGGCGCTGCAGGTGGCCCAGAAGTATTTCCGGATCAGGTAGTACTTCCGGATCAGGTGAGGGTGCGCGTACGGGTCAGGTATGCCGCCACCGCTCGCCAGCCGAGCAGGAACACGCCGAGCGCGACACTCGCCACGATGACGAAGCTGACCGCGACGCCCTGATGAAGCAGGAAACGCAGGATCATCCCGACCGCCACCGTGCAGACCCACACGACCAGACCCGCGGGGACGATACGTTCGGGCCGGAAGTGGTGGCCGAACCATTCGGATGACTCGACGTGGGAGTACACGTAGGCGATCGACCAGCCCGCGGCCGCCCCCACCAGGAACGGCCAGAGTGTCTGGACGACGCCGAGCGGCGTGAACCCCTCGTGATGGCTGGACCGGCCGATGAGCACGAACACCGTCACCGCGATCGCATCGAGAAGGGCCGACACCGGCATCGGAAGGCCGGTGGACTGCCCAGGCGTGGTGTCCGCCGCGTCAGACCTCGACATGGTGCTCAACCGTAGCGCGTCGTGCGCTCAGCGGGAACCGGAGGTCCCCTCGTCGGGTCGGCGGGCGGGGTCGAACGCACCCGCGGCGATGTCCTGGTCGATTTCCTGCTCGATCGTGTCGTCGCTGCGGATGCGTGACCGGAACCGCAGCAGCACCACCACCCAGCCGATGGCCGCGATCAGCACATAACTGATGATCCGGTAGACGAGAACGGCCGTCAGCGCGTCCGCGGCCGGCATTCCGGCGCTGGTCAGCGCTGGGACGAGCACAGCGTCGACAACGCCGATACCTCCCGGCAGCAATGGCACGGCGGTGCCCACCGCCTTGCCCGCCGCGTAGGCCACCATCAATCCGGCGATCCCCGGGTGGGCGCCCACCGCCCAGCACGCGAACATCAGACAGGCGACGTCGGCAACCCAGTTGAACAGGCTCCAGCCGAAGGCGACGGTGGTGTCGCGTCGGCTCAACTGCACCGCGCGCAGCTGCTCGAGGGTCTCACTGAGCCTGCTGATCCCGTGATCCTGCGGCTTGCTCCGCATCTGGTTGAGCCAGCCGAGCAACCGCTCCCCGGTGGACTGGAGTGACTCCGGGTGGCTGGCGAGGTATTGCAGGACCACCGCCACGGCCACGAATCCGACGACGGAGAAGATCACCGAGAACGGGCTGGTCTTGGCGCCGGCGAGGACCGCACCGCCGAAGCCGAGTACGGCGAGTCCGATCCCGGCCAGCAGACCCGACATCACCACCTGCCACGAGGCGACGACCGGCGTCGCACCCCATTTGCGCGTCTCCCGGTAGGTGAAGGCGGGGGCGATCACCTGACCGCCCGGCATCGTCTGACTCAACGAGTTGGCCGCGAGCACCACCGCCAGCGACTGCATCTGCCGGACGCGCACCCCCGCCGAGCGCAGCAATGCGCGCTGGACCTGCGCGAAACTGTCCATGGACAGCACCGCGGCCACCACACACGCGACCAGCCAGACCCAGTCGAGATCTCCGATCCGGTGCGCGGCCTGCTCCAGTTTTGGCCAGATCAGCACCACCTCCACCGCCAGCACCACGAGAACGACGGCGAGCAACACCCAGCGCAGCCACCAGAATCGTGGTCGGGGAGCAGCGGTACCGTCGACCGCCGGAGAATCCGACCTCATATCGCACACCCTATCCACAGCTACGCTGACACTCGTGAACGCCGCAGCATCGACCCCCGACCCGGCCGCCGACGGCCCGGGTCGTCCCGCACCGCGATCGCTGGCCGAGTACGACCGCTCGCGCGTGCATCCGTTCGTCCGGGCCAGCGCGCAATGGACCTGGCGGCTGTTGATTCTTGTTTTCGGGGTGTATCTGCTCGGCAGGTTGTTCCTCAAGTTCGACGAGGTGTTCGTGCCGGTCGCGCTGGCCATTCTGATCTCGGCGTTCCTGGTACCGGGCGTGGACTGGCTCAACCGCCGCCGCTGGCCGAGATGGCTGGCCGTGGTGCTGATGCTGGTGATCGCGCTGGGAGTGGTGGCCACCGTGCTGACGTTCGTCGGCCGCGCCTTCGTCAACGGCTTCCCCGACCTCACCCACGAGATCATCGTCACCATCGACACCACCCGGGACTGGTTGGTGCACGGGCCGCTGAACATCGACGAATCTCAGGTCCAGAACTTCGGGTCCAACATCATCACCCTGCTGGAGCACAACCAGGCCAAGGTCGCCGGCGGCGCCCTGGCCACGGCCACCACGGCAACAGAACTGCTCACCGGGGCGCTGCTCACGCTGTTCCTGACGATCTTCTTTCTCTATGGGGGAGGACAGATCTGGGAGTTCTGCTGCCGGGTGATCCCGCGGGGCAGCAGACGGCAGGTGGCCGAGGCCGGCGTCGCCGGTTTCGGCACGCTGGTCGCGTACGTCCGCGCGACGGTCATCGTCGCACTGGTCGACGCCACCTGTATCGGTATCGGATTGGCCATCCTGCAGGTTCCGTTGGCGCTGCCGCTGGCCACGATCATCTTCCTGTTCTCCTTCATTCCCATCGTGGGCGCCCTGATCAGCGGCACGCTCGCGGTGGCCATCGCACTGGTGACCCAGGGGTGGGTCACCGCGGTGATCGTGCTGGCCATCCTCATCGGTGTGATGCAACTCGAAGGCCATGTGCTGCAGCCGTTCCTGCTGGGTCGGTCGGTGCGTTTGCATCCGGTGGCGGTGATCATCGCCATCGCCGCGGGCATCGTGGCCGCCGGCATCGTCGGCGGACTGTTCGCGGTGCCGCTGATCGCGTTCGCCAACACGGCCGTGCGGCATCTTTCCGGCAGCCACGAACGGGCGATCTCGTCAGGTGACGGGTCGTTCCATTATGCGCAGCCGGACGATCCGCATTGGGACGAGAAGAGCATCGACACGGCGGTGGCATCGGCGGAGAAGGCGGTCGACGAAGCGATCACCGACGACCCGGACACGTCGACCGATACGTCAGACCGCAGCGGCACGCCGAAGTCCGCGCCCGACGAATGAACCGACCTACTCGCCGGAACGGCTGCGCCGCAACAGATCCTGCACGCTGATCTGACCGTTGCCGCCGTTCGATTCGCCGTTGCGGGCGTGCCGGTCGGCGCCGCGCTGGCGCCGGTCGCCCTCGGCGCCGCCCGGCGTGGCACCCGGGTTGGACGCGTCGGCGGGGATGGCATCGGACGACAGGCCACGGTCGAGCGGCGACTCAACGCCCGGAACTGCTCGGCGCGCGGCGGCGCCGCGAGCTTCTTCCGGCGTGATCGATGCGGCCAGGGGCCGCTGACCGGCCTGGTCGAGATCGGGACGTCGGACGAGTGCCGAACCATCGCGGGCCGGCGCCTTTGCCCGGACCGGGGCCGGCGCCGGTGCTGGTGGCTGTGCCGGCACCGGTGGTGATGGGGGTGCTGGTGCTGGTGCGGGTGCCGGCGCCGGTGCGCCGAGTCGGATACCGCCGTCGCCCAGCATCCAGCCACCGGTGTCGGGGCCTTCGGAGGAGCGTCTGCGGGGGAGTCGGGGAGCCGGCGCGCGGCGGGGGCGGGGTGCGGTGGCCGCTCCGGCGGGCGCCGCGCCCACCGGGGCGGGAGCGCCGGTCGCCGGGACCGCGGGCCGGCGATCCGACGGCGGAGCCGACGGTCCGACGCGAGCAGGTTGCGGCGCAACGGGTTCCGGGCGCAAGATCGGACGCGCACCCGAGCGCGGACGAGCTCCGGGCATGGCCGTGGTCGGTACCTCGGAGATCAGTGCGCCCGCGCTCATGGGTCGGGAATCAGTTGTGCCGGAACGCTTTTCGCCCGGCTCGTCGTCGAGGATGGTCTCGCCGAGTCCGATCTTGCGCTGCAGCGTCTTCATCCAGCGCGGAGCCCACCAGCAGTCGTCGCCGAGCAGCTTCATCGTGGAGGGAACCAGCAGCATGCGAATGATGGTGGCGTCGAGGATCAATGCGGCGATCATGCCGTAGGCGATGTACTTCATCATCACGATGTCGGAGAGACCGAACGCGCCGGTCACCACCACCAGAATGGCGGCGGCGGCGGTGATTATCCGGCCCGTGTGCGCGGTACCCACCCGCACCGCCTCGGTGGTGCTGGCCCCCTTCTGCCGGGCCTCCACCATGCGGGAGAGCAGGAACACCTCGTAGTCGGTGGACAAGCCGAACACGATCGCGATGATCAGCACCAGCACGGCCGCGAACAGCGGCCCCGGGGTGAAGTTGGCGATCGATGCGCCGTGCCCGTCGACGAAGATCCACGTCAGGATGCCCAGGGTGGCGCCGAGTCCCAGCGCCGACATCAACGCCGCCTTGATCGGCAACACCACCGAGCCGAAGGCGAGGAACATCAGCAGTCCGGTGACCAGCACCAGCAGGATCGCCATCAGCGGGAGCCGCGAGAGCAACGCGTCGATCGAATCCTGGACCAGGGCGGGCGTGCCGGCCACCCACATTCGGATGCCGTCGGGTTTGGCGATGGCACGCAGATCCTTGACCGCCTCGCCTGCGGTGTCGCGGTTGACCAGCCCCGCCGACATCTGGATCACCTGCGGGCCGTTGTAGCCGTAGGTGCCGGTGAGCGCGCCGTCGTCGGCCGCGGGGCTGAACTGCTTGGTGAAGCCGGGTATCCGGTTGGCCTCGTCGGCGATCTGCTGGATCTTCTCGCCGCTGTTGGCGTCATTGCCGTCGTACATGACGACGAGCTTGAGCTCCTCGGTGCGCTCCTTCGGGAAGTACTTGTCGAAGGTCTCCTGCGCCACACGACTCGGGTTGTCCGGCGGTAGATAGGCTTCGCTGATCCCGCCGAACTTGATGCCGCCGATCGGGATGGTGAGCACCAGCAGCAACAGCACGGTGGGCACCGCGGTGGCCACCGGATGGCGCATCACCCAACCGGCCAGACGTCCCCAGAAGCCGTCCTCGACCTCCTGCTTGGACTTGGTGCGCCGCAGGAAGGGCAGCCCGAACGCATCGATCCGCGGACCCAGGATCGACAAGATGGCCGGCAGCACCGTGATCGACAGCAGCGCGGCCAGCGACACCGAGAAGATCGCGCCGTAGGCCACCGATTTGAGAAAGCCCTGCGGCATCATCAGCAGACATGCGATGGCGGCGACGATGATCGTCGCGGAGAACGCCACCGTCTGCCCGGCGGTCATCACGGTTCTTCGGACCGCGGCCTTCGTCTCGTATCCCTCGGCGAGTTCCTCCCGGAAACGACTCACGATGAACAGGCCGTAGTCGATCGCGATACCCAGCCCGATGAGCGTGACCACCGACTGCGCGAAGATGTTGAGCTCGGTGAGCTGGGCGATGATGTTCATGATGCCGAGCGATCCGGCGATCGTCAGTCCGCCGATCAGGACCGGCAGGCACGCCGCCACCACACCGCCGAAGATGAAGAAGAGCATCACCGCCACCAACGGCAGGGCGATCACCTCGGCGCGGCGGATGTCGGCGTCCATGCCGCGGGCCATCGCGCCGGCCACCGGCTGCAGTCCGGCCAACTGGAAGGTGGTGCCGTCGAGGCCGAATCGGCCCGGGTCGTCGACCACACCCTGCAGGAACGGCTCCACTTTCTGGTAGTTCGCGAGCACCGAGGTGTCGTCGTTGCCGGCGATACCGATGCTGATGAACGCGTGCTTCTTGTCGGCGGTGAAGGTGCGGGCCCGGATGGTGTCCTGCGCGGCCTTCGAGGCGGGGGTGTTGTCGGCCAGGAAGAACGGGTCGATGATCTCGTTGTTGTGGTCGAGCGCGTACTGATACGCCTGCTGTTCGTCGAGGTTGCGACCGTCGACCGTGATCGTGTTGGTGTCGGGGACGCTGCGCTGCACCACATCGGGGTGCTGCTTGAGCATCTCGTCGACGATGTTCTCCACCTTCGCGCCGAACGCCGGATCGTCGACTGTGGTGCCCTCGGGAGGTGTGATCAGCAGGATGACGTCGGAGCGGTGGTCGCGGCCGAACGCGGTGTCGGCGACCACCGAACCCTTGGCCGACTGCGATGTGGGATCGAACCAGCCGCTCTGGCTGAGGTTCTTGCCCAGACCGAGACCGTAGATGCCGAGCCCACCCATGAGTACGACGAGAACGGCGATGACCGCGAAGCGCATCCGGTAGACGAATGTGCCGATGGCTCCGAACACGTCGACTCCTTTCGAGATATCCGGGTCTGGGAATTCTGGGGATTGTTGCAGTCGAGCCTGAGGGGGCGCTGAGTCGTGGTGGGTGCCCGGTCAGCGCAGCAACGCGCTCAGCGGGCGGAACGGGGTGAGCCACGCGCCGTCGTCGGGCAGCGAATCGAGCCCGATGCGCGGCAGCGGCTCCCGGAACACCCCGGGAATCTCCTCGAGATCGATGAACTCCAGTTCCTCCGACGACAACGCCCAGCTGACGTGCTCGCGGAATCCGATGACGGTCACCGCGACACCGTCGGCCGCGATCTCGAGCAGGGGTTCCCGGAACGCCTGGCCGTCGGCGGAGGCCACGACCAGTCCAGCTAGTCCCACAGTGTGCCTGCGAAGCTCGATGTGGTCGAGCATGTCGGCGTCGACGTCGCTGTCGTCGGACAGCTTTGGCTTGGCGAAAACGGCATATCCGACGTTGCGCAGCGCATCCACCCAGGGTCGGACCACGTCGGCGCTACCAGGCACGATGTTGGTGAACACGGTGGCTTCGGGTTCGATCGGGGTGGGCGCGGGCGAGGCGGCCGAGGTGACGGCCGACACATCGCGCGCGGAAATGTCGGCGGTGCGCTGCAGTAGCCAGCGGCCGAGCGCGTCGAAGCGGGGCCGATGCGCGGCGGTGGGACGTCCTCCCAGGATGGCGCCGAGGCCCATGTCCATGTTCGGTGCGTCCCAGACCAGCAGCACCCGGCGCGCGCCGGTCTGCCCGGAGATGGTGTCGGCGAAATGAACAGCCGAGCCGGAGTGCTCGGGGGCGGGGCTCGCGTCGGTCATGTCGGGGATCCGTCCTCGTGGCGGGATGCGTCATCGGCGTCGAGTGGTCGCAGGTAGACGAACTCGTTGACGTCGCGGCCCTCGCGGTGGGCGCGACCCTCGAACTTGGTGGTGGGCCGCGTCAGGCTGATCGGTGGTCGACGGGTTGCGGGCACGACGTGGGTGCGTGTGGGGTCCTGGGTGGCGAGGATCTCGGCAATCCAGTCGGCGTAGCCCGCGTGGTCGGTGGCGATGTGTAGTACACCGCCCGGCACCAGCCGGTCGGCCATGAGTTCGACGGTGCCACGCTGCACGAAGCGGCGCTTGTGATGCCGGGACTTGGGCCACGGGTCAGGAAAGAACAGTCGAATGCCGGTGAGGCTGCGCGGCGCGATCAGTTCACGCAACACCACCACGCCGTCACCGCGGATCATACGGACGTTGGTCAGCCCGTTGCGGTCGATCAGGCCCAGCAGCTGCGCGAGGCCGGGTTTGTAGACCTCCACGGCCACCACGTCCACCTCGGGTTCGTCGGCGGCCATCGCCGCGGTGGAGATGCCGGTGCCGCTGCCGATCTCCAGGACGCGCGGTGCCGCGCGGCCGAACAGCGCGTCGAAGTCGAGGACGGGTTCGGGGGTCTGCTCGGGGTCCACCGACAGCTCCCGCCCCAGCTGGGGCCACAGGTGTTCCCAGTTGTGCTGCTGACCGGGCGTCAGGGTGCCCCGGCGGAACCGGAAGCTGGTCACCCGCGGGTACACGCGGGAGCGCGCGGCCGCATCCGCTCCGGTTGCCTCGGGAGTCGCATCCGCTCCGGTTGCCTCGGGAGTCGCATCCGCTCCGGTTACCTCGGGAGTGGTGTTCACCGGTCCATCGTTGCTCATCGCGGGCCAAAGGCACACCTCGACACCCGCCTGTGGGTTTGTCGGCGCAACCGGGCCGGACTGCGGCTAACCTGCGACCAGGACATTTCGGGCCGCAATGCGTAGGGGGGTGGGCAATGATCGATCCGTCGGGTCCGCTCGCGCGTGCCATCGACTCCGGCACGGTGGGCGAGTTGCTGCCGTCCTCGTCGGCGGCGGGCCCCGACCTCGAGCGTGCCGCCGCGCGGTACGGACGCGGACTCACCGTGATGGTCGTCGGCCGCGGCGGCGTCGGACGCGACACGATGGCCCGCGCACTACGCGAGCGACTGGCGGTGGCCGCCATCGGACCGGGAGACGAGCCGGAGGCGTCCGCCGACGCCGACCTGTGGATTCATCTGCTCGCCGGAATGCCGCGCCGCACCGACCGGCAGTTGCTGGCCGAACTTCCCGCCGAGCGCACGATCGTGGTGCTCGGCAAGGCCGACACGCACGGCCACCCGGACGAGGCCGCTGTCGTCGCCGCCGATGCGGCCGCGGTGCTGGGCCGGCCCGTGGTGTCCGTGTCACAGCTACTCGCCTGCGCCACGATCACCGACGACGAACTCGCCTATCTGCGCACGCTGGTCGCCGCGGATGCGGTGATGCCGTCGATGGCGGGTCAGTTCCTCGCCAGGTTCGAACCCGGGTCGGCGGAGCGGCTGATGCGGATGGGGTTGCTGCGTCGGGTGGACGCCTTCGGTATCGACACCGCGATGGAACTCATCCGGTCCGGTCACCGGGCCGCCGACGATGCGGATGCGCTGTCCGCGGCGTTGCGCGCGCTCAGCGGGATCGACGCACTCAGACCGGCTATCGCCGAACGGGTGGGGCCGGTGCGCTACTGGCGCGGCGTGGAGCTGCGCGCCCGACTCGAGCTCGCGGCGGCGGCCGGACGCGACCGTGACGTGCTGGAGGGATTGCTCGGTGTCGGTTGAATCCCTGCTGGAGCGGGTGCGCGCGTCGACGACCTTCGACGCGGAGGCGATCGCCGCCGGGGACGCCGTGCTGGTCGCCGCCCCCGACGGTGTCGACGTCGACGACCTGATCGACGCGCTCACCGGCCATGTCGGCGGAGACGATCCGGTGACGTCACCGACCATTCGCCGCTACCACCCCGAACGTGACCAACTCGCCGATCCCGCCCACCCGTCGGCCGGCGTCGCGTTGTTCGTCGTCGACCCGGCGTCGGCCGCCGACCGGGAGGACGAGCGGCTGATGAGTGCGCTGCGCGCCTCCTTCGGCACCGTGGCGCTGGTGTGCACCCGCATCGACGCGTTCTGGGAATGGCCCCGCATCCTGCGTGCCCAGCGGGCGGTCCTCGATCCGTACGAGCAGCTCCCGGTGTTCGCGGTGTCGGCCGCCGCGGCGCTGGGCGGAGCCGCCGACGAGTCGGGCATCCCGGGACTGCTGGACTGGCTGACCGCGGTCGTCGCCGCCCCGGAAGCGGTGCGGACCGAACGGGCGCGGGTGGCCGCGGCCGCCGGTGCGGTGGAGTACGCACTGGGTCGCACGCCGCCACGCCCACCTGCCGATCACCTCGCCGACGAGGTGCAGTCGCTGGCCGCCCGCCGCCGCGATCTGCTGGGCGGCCGCGACCGTGGTCGTGCCGACCGGCTCGCCGTGCTGCGTGTCGGGATCGGGCGGGCCCGCACCCAGACGATGGGCGACATCCACGCCGGTATCCGGGCACTGGCCACCGCCGCGGGCGCCCGCTCGGCCACCGTCACCCGGGCCGGCCTGGCCGAACACACCGCTTGGCTCGACTGTGAACTCGCTGTGCTCACCGGTCGCATCGACGCGATCACCGAGGAACGGATCGAGGAGGTGGCGACCGCGACGCTCGTCGGTCTCGACGTGTCCGAAGAGGCGCCGCCGCCGCCCGATGACGAGCCCGTCGGGGTGCGTCGCTCACCGCCGACCGGCGGCCGGCCCGGTGAGGACGCGCTGCTGATGGTGATCGGCGCCTCCACCGGTCTCGGCATCGGCCGGCTGGTGGTGGCCCCGATGGCCGCGGTGCAGACGTTGCAGTGGTTCAGCATGCCGCTCACCCTGATCCTCGGATTGGGCGTTGCCGTCTGGGTGATCCGGATGCGGCGCGCCGCGTCGCTGCGGTCGGAGATCCGGGTGTGGGGGAGCGAGGTGTTGTCGGAGGCGCGGGGGCGCCTCGAGCACCGCGCCGGCATCCGCATCGGTGCGGCCGAATCGCGGATCGGCGGCCAGGTGGCACGACATCACGAACGCCGCGGCCGGCTCGTCGCCGAGGAGGTCGCGGCGATCGACGACCGCGTTCGCCTGCTCCGTGCCGAGGCCTCGGGCGCCGCGGCGTCGGCCCGTGCCACACGGCAGCGCCTCGATGAACTGCACGACCTGCACGGAGCGCTGGCCGGCCGGGCCGCGGAACTCTGGGCACCCGAAAGCACCTAGCAGATTGGTGGACGACATGGACCCGTTCGATCTCTGGGGCACCGAGCCCCCCGGCACCGACCCCGCCGGCAGCGCGGACTCGGCGGACGACGCCGTCGACGTCGGTTTCACCGATGCGGGAGGTGCCGGTGAGCAATTCGCCGCCGACGACCACCTGTGGGTGCACGACGACGGCCGGATCTGGGACCTCGGCCCCGCCGACGTGGATACCGACGCCGACGGCATCGAGGACTCGCTGACCCGCAACGGGCCCGACGGACTGACCGTCTACACAGACAGCGACCACGACGGTCAGGTGGACAAGATCACCCGAGTGGCCGCCGACGGCTCCTTCTCGGCACAGGCCCTCGACCCGGACAGCGGCACCTGGGTGAGCACCGATTCGGGTCGTCTCGATTGAGGTGACAGCGCCGGTTTCGCAAGGGCTGAAAGTCCCGAAGATGGGGCTTTCGCAGTCTGCTAAATCGGACACAGCCCGCCTTGCGACCCCTGTTGACGTGTGCGAATGTGGCCTATACCGCATCTGATCCCCCAAGGGCGTACTGGGCGGTCTGTCGCAGTATCCTGAGACTAATAAATCCACCAAGTGGCCCGCGTGGGCCACACCTCGGAGGAGGAACACCATGACGTCCGCCACCATCCCGGGCCTCGATCCCGGCACCGCCCCCACCAAACATCAAGGCCTGCTCAAGTGGGTGGCGGAGGTGGCCGAACTCACGCAACCCGATCGTGTCGTGTGGTCCGACGGCAGTGACGAGGAGTGGGAGCGTCTGACAACCCAACTCGTCGAGGCCGGCACGCTGGTACGGCTCAACGACGAACTCAAGCCCAACTCGTTCCTCGCCGAATCCGACCCCGCCGACGTGGCCCGCGTCGAGTCGCGGACCTTCATCTGCTCGAAGTCCGAAGACGACGCCGGCCCGACGAACAACTGGATGGATCCCGCCGAGATGCGGGCGACGATGACCGAGCTCTACCGCGGCAGCATGCGCGGCCGCACCATGTACGTCATCCCGTTCTGCATGGGTCCGCTCGGTTCCGACGACCCCAAACTCGGCGTCGAACTCACCGACTCCCCGTACGTGGTGCTGTCGATGAAGGTGATGACCCGCGTGGGTCCCAAGGTGCTCGAACTGCTCGGTGACGACGGCTTCTTCGTCAAGGGCCTGCACTCGGTGGGTGCGCCGCTCGAGCCCGGCCAGGAAGACGTCAAGTGGCCCTGCAACCCCGACAAGTACATCACCCACTTCCCGGAGGATCGCGAGATCTGGTCCTTCGGATCCGGCTACGGCGGCAACGCGCTGCTCGGCAAGAAGTGCTACGCGCTGCGCATCGCGTCGGTCATCGCCCGCGACGAGGGCTGGATGGCCGAGCACATGCTGATCCTCAAGCTGACCAGCCCCGAGAACAAGGTCTATTTCGTGGCGGCCGCCTTCCCGAGCGCCTGCGGTAAGACCAACCTCGCGATGATCCAGCCCACCATTCCCGGCTGGAAGGCCGAGACGGTCGGCGACGACATCGCCTGGATGCGTTTCGGCGCGGACGGACGCTTGCGCGCCATCAACCCGGAGTTCGGCTTCTTCGGGGTGGCACCGGGCACCAGCGACGACTCCAACCCGAATGCGATGCGGACCATCGAGGCGGGCAACACCCTCTACACGAACGTCGCACTGACCGACGACGGCGACATCTGGTGGGAGGGCATCGGCGGTGAGACGCCTGCGCATCTCACCGACTGGCTCGGCCAGAGCTGGACCCCGGAGTCCGGACATCCCGCCGCGCACCCGAATTCGCGCTACTGCACGCCGATCTCACAGTGCCCTGCACTGGCCGACGAGTGGGACGACCCGGACGGTGTGCCGATCTCGGCGATCCTGTTCGGTGGCCGTCGCAAGACCACCGTGCCGCTGGTGACCGAGGCGCACGACTGGCAGACCGGTGTGTTCATGGGGGCCACCGTCGGCTCGGAGCAGACCGCAGCCGCCGAGGGCACCGTCGGAGCCGTACGACGCGACCCGATGGCCATGCTGCCGTTCATGGGCTACCACGTGGGCGACTACTTCCAGCACTGGATCGACATCGGCAAGAACGCCGACGCCGACAAGCTGCCGAAGGTGTTCTACGTCAACTGGTTCCGCCGCGGTGACGACGGCCGCTTCCTGTGGCCGGGGTTCGGTGAGAACAGCCGCGTGCTCAAGTGGATCGTGAGTCGCCTCGAGGGCGAGAACGACGGCGTGCACACGCCCATCGGCGTGGTGGCCAAGCCCGACGAGATCGACGTGACCGGCCTCGACGTGCCCGCCGAGGACGTCGTCGCCGCGTTGAGGTTCGACGAGGACGAGTGGCGCCGCGAGATCCCGCTGATCGAGGAGCTGTTCGAGTTCGTCGGCGAGAAGCTGCCGACTCCCCTGCAGGACGAACTCGATGCCCTCAAGCAGCGTCTGAGCTGAACCACTACTTGAGGTATCGTTGCCCCCTATGAGCATTCGCTTGTGGGGGGCAACGGTCTGTTCGGCGGTTCTCCTCGGTGTCGCGTCCGCAGTCAGTGCTCCCGTCGCGGGAATCGCCGCCGCCGCACCGGCTCCCGCACCCGCCGTCAGTGCCCGGTACACCGACACCGCCGTCATCGGCGCGGTGCCCACCTTCGGTGCGATCTCCGGCATCGACCGCATCGGGGCGAACCGCTTCGCGATGATCTCGACCGACGTCGGCCGTGCCGGTCCGGCGCGGTTCTTCACCAGCCAGTTCAACTACTCGTCCGCGATGGGCGGGTTCACCTCCGAACCCGGCATCGACGGTGGCGGCCTCATTCTGGGGCCCGGCAATCTGCCGCCGCTGCCCGGTTCCGCGCAGTACGAGGGAATCCGTCGCACCGCAGGCGGTTACGTCGTGGTGAGCGGCGGCGACCACCAATTCGTGCACCTGCAGGGGCCGGGCGGCACCTACGTCGGCGACCTGGCATTGCCGCCGGCGTGGATACCCGGAAAGAAGTCGGGTCTGGCCGGTCAGCTCGGACTCACCGGCGCCGCGGTGGGTCCCGACGGTCAGATCAGCGTCCTCACCGCGGGTGGCCTGCGACAGGATCCGTCCGGATCGGCGCGGCTGCTGACGTTCGGCGGTCCGAAGCGGCCCAACCTCGAGTACGTGTACCGCACCGATCCGGGCCAGGTGGCCGCGGACGTGCTGGCCATCAACAACACCGACTTCCTGGTGCTCGAACGGGGACGCGGCCGCACCACCGAGATCTTCTGGGCGACGACCCGCGGTGCCGATCAGATCGGTGGACGCAAGGCGCTCGGCGGCCGGGAACGGGCCATGGGAAAGCGCCTGCTCTTCACCGCGGCGAGTACACCCATGCTCGACACCGGCAACATGTCGGGCCTGGCGTGGGGCAACTGGCAACCCGACCTGCCCTGGGCGAACACTCGCGCCCGTACTCTGTTCGTCGTCACCAACAATGCGTTCGCCGGACCCACCCGGGTGCATTCCTTCGAGGTGCAGCTACCCCGCTGAGGCAGATCCGGCTGTATCGGGGTCTGTTCAGGGAATCACCTGATGGCCAACGGGACCGCTTTTTGGCACGGTTGATGCCATGACATCAGATCACGAGGTTGTTCGGTCGGGTTCGGGCGCGGGCGCCGAGAACCTGACCAAGGTGTACGGCTCCGGCGACACGGTGGTCCACGCGCTGCGCGGGGTCACCGTGTCCTTCGCGGCCGGTGAGTTCACCGCCATCATGGGTCCGTCCGGTTCGGGCAAGTCGACGCTGATGCACTGCCTCGCGGGACTCGACGTGGCCACCGACGGCCGGGTCTACATCGGGGACACCGACCTCACCGGGCTCTCCGACAAGGAGATGACCCTGCTGCGGCGTGACCGGATCGGATTCGTGTTCCAGTCGTTCAATCTGGTGCCGACCCTGACCGCGGCCGAGAACATCACCCTGCCCATCGACATCGCCGGGCGCGACGTCGACAAGGAATGGTTCGACGCGGTGATCGGCCGGTTGGGCATCGCCGACCGTCTCGGGCACCTGCCCAGTGAACTCTCCGGCGGTCAGCAACAGCGGGTGGCGTGTGCCCGCGCCCTCGTCGGACGGCCCGCCATCATCTTCGGCGACGAACCGACCGGCAACCTCGACTCGCGATCCTCCGGCGAGGTACTCGAGATCCTGCGCGCCGCCACCGACGATTTCGGTCAGACGGTGGTCATCGTCACCCACGATCCGCGGGCGGCGTCCTACGCCGACCGGGTGATCTTCCTGGCCGACGGGCAGATCGTGCGCGAATTGGCGCGGCCGTCGGCCGACGACGTGTTCGAGGTGATGAAGCATCTCGACGACGTGCCGGTTGCCGGCGACGCATCCGCGGGCACCGCCGACTCGGTGCCCCCTGCAGGAGCGGTGCCCCCCGCAGGAGCGGTGTCCCCCGCAGGATCGGTGCCCGCAGAATCGGGGTCCACAGCCGTATCCACGCCTGCCGTCGGTCGCGGCCGGCACGAGGCCCGGCCGGATGGCGCCCGCGGTCTGCCCGCGACCGATCTGCCCGCCACCGATCTGCCCGACGCCGACCCGTATCAGGTGGGCTGAGCGATGGCATCGTCGGTGATGCGCAAGGTGTCGTTGCGCAATCTGCGCGCCCACAAGGTGCGCCTGTTCCTGACGGTGTTCTCGATCGTGCTCGGGACGTCGTTCGTCGCCGGTTCGATCGTGTTCACCTCGACCATTTCGCATGCGTTCAACTCGATCTTCGACAACACCGCGCCCGGGGTGTCGGTCCAGGTGAGCCCCGCCAATCAGCGGTCCCCCGGGGTGCCGACGTCCGTGGTCGACGAGATCACTTCGCACAAAACGGAATTGGGTGTCGCCAAGGTCGTCACCAACTTCTCCGGCTCGGTCACCGTGGCCGATGCGCAGGGTCGGGCCATCCAGACCGGCGGCGCGCCGAGCGTCGCATCGGCCTACACTCCACCGTCGGAATCCCTCGACCCGAACGCCGCGCAACTGCAGCCCGGCGGCCGCGCGCCGACGACGCCGGACGAGATCGTGCTCAATTCGAGCGCTGCCGACAAGGGCGGGCTCAAGGTGGGTTCGAAGACGAAGATCGTGCTCGGGCAGGGATTCACCCCGCCCCGCGAGGTCACCGTGACGGGTCTCATCGATCTCAAGGGTTCCACCGGGGGATTCGTCAACGTCCAGTTCGACCGGACCACCGCATCCGAATTACTTTCCGACGGAAGCCATGTCGCGACGGTCGACATGTCGGCGGTGCCGGGCGTCTCCGACCGGAAGCTGCGCGACAGGGTTTCGGCGCTCGTTGGCAACGACACACTCAAGGTGCGCACCGGCGCGCAGGTGATCCAGGACCAGCGGGATCGGCTCAACGAATTCCTGACGATCTTCACCGGAATCCTGTTGGCGTTCGCGGGGATCGGGCTGATCGTCGGGACGTTCATCATCTACAACACCTTCTCGATGATCGTCGCGCAACGAAACCGTGAACTGGCGCTGCTGCGCGCGGTGGGCGCGGCACAGAAGCAGGTATCGCGGTCGGTGCTGTTCGAGGCGTTCGTCGTCGGTGTGATCGGTGGCGTCGTGGGTCTGGGCGTGGGTATCGGGCTCGCCGCGGCACTCAAGGCGATCATCGCGTCGACATCCGGACTGCCCGAGGGACCCCTGACGGTCAGTGTGTGGGCGGTGCTCGCGGCGCTGTTCGTGGGCGTGGTGGTGACGATGGTGAGCGCATGGGTGCCCGCCGTCCGTGCCTCCCGGGTGCCGCCGGTGGAGGCGATGCGCGCCGGGCTGGCCGAGGGTGCGGGCTCGTTGCGTACCCGGACCATCGTGGGTGCCGTGTTCGGCGTCCTCGCGCTGGCGGCCATCCTGTGGGGTGCGTTCGGCGAGGGTCTACTACGTGCGGTGATGGTCGGTGCGGGGGCCGCCGCGGCCATCGCGGCCGCCGTGCTGGCCGGCCCGGCCCTGTCGCGGCCCGTGGTGGGTGCGCTGGGGCGGGTGATCGGCGCGCCCTTCGGGTCCATCGGTCACCTCGCGCGCACCAACGCCGTGCGCAACCCGCGGCGCACCGCGGCCACCTCGTTCGCGCTGACCCTCGGTCTGCTGCTGGTCGCCGTGATCGGCACACTGGGCACCTCGTTCAAGGGCACCGTGGATTCGGCAGTCGACACCGGCGTCACCGCCGACTACATCATCACCGGCACCAACAACACCCCGCTCCCGTCGGCGGCCGCCGAGGCGGTGCGCAAGGTCGACGGCATCTCCGACGCGGTGTCGTTCGGGATCGTCCAGGGCAAGGTGAACGGAACCGACACCACGGGTTATGCGCCGTTGGGCGGATCGGTGGCCGGCGTGACGGTGCTCGACATGAAGGACGGCGCGTCGCCGGATCTGCCCGCGGACGGCATGTTCGTCAGCGAACGCACCAGCAACGATCGCGGCTGGAAACGCGGCGACACCGTCACCTTCACCTCGGCCTCCGACGAGCAGGTTCCGGTGCGGGTGGACGGTGTGTTCGCCGACAACGAGACGCTGCAACCGTTCCTGGTGGGTTCGTCGGTCTACGAGAAACTCACGCCGCCGTCGTCGCGGATCAGTGTCGGCGTGTTCGTCAAGGCGGCACCGGGCACAGATCTGGCCACCCTGCGCACGAATCTGGAGGACGCCACGAAATCGTTCCTCACCGTTCAGGTGCAGGACCGCGACGAGTTCAAGAGCAGCGTGTCGCAGCAGATCGACCAGATGCTCGGCGTGCTCTACGCGATGCTGGGCCTGGCGCTGCTCATCGCCATCCTCGGCATCGTGAACACGCTGGCGCTGTCGGTGGTGGAACGGCGCCGCGAGATCGGCATGCTGCGTGCGGTGGGCATGGTGCGCGGGCAGGTGCGCCGCAGCATCTACCTGGAATCGGTGCTGATCGCGATCTACGGTGCGTTGCTCGGGGTGATACTCGGCGTGCTGATCGGGTGGGCACTGGTCCGCACGCTGGCCCGCTGGGGCCTCGGCGAGCCGGTGCTGCCGTGGACGCTGATCCTGATCACGCTGGTCGCATCGGGCGTGGTGGGCGTGCTGGCCGCGTTGTGGCCGGCGATCCGGGCCGCGCGCACCCGCCCGCTCGACGCCATCGCCGAAGCCTGAGGAAGCCGTGATGTGCGTTTGGCACAATCGTCGCCATGACTCCACCGCCTGACCGTCCGCGTGAGCCGAGCGACCCCGGCGACGAGCACCCCGAGACACGACAGTTCGATCCGTTCGAGGACCCGGCCTCGGTGGGTGAACCCACCGCACCCACCGAGGCCTACGGTGACCAGCCCTACCGGGATCCCTACGGGCAGGGGTACGGGGGTGACCAGTACGGGGGCGATCAGTACCCCACCGAGGCGTACAGCGACACGCGAGGTGGCACCGGACAGTACGCGGCCCCCTACGACACCCCGCCGCCGTCCGGGCGGCCGCCATCGGCGGGCGCGGGCGGTTCCGGCGGTGGTCCGGGCAAGCGCACCCCACTGCTGATCCTGGCGACGCTGGCGGCAATCGCCCTGATCGCCATCGTCGCGGTACTGATCGTCCGTGGCTCGGGCGGCGACGGCGGCACCACCACCGCCGCGACCACCCCCACCACCACCACCGCACCCACGACCACCACCACCACGGAGGAAACCACCGCCACCACTGAACCGACGACGACCACCACCACCCGGACCGTCACACCCGGCGCGGTGGTCTACCAGATCACCGGCAACGGCGAGGTCGTAGGACTGCGTTTCCGCAGCGGCGACGATTTCGCGGTGGTGGCCGCCACGGGTACGCCGTGGTCGCAGACGGCGCAGGTCGGCGGCGGCAGTGCCGAGCTCACGGCGATTGTGGTGCGCGGTCCGGTGACCTGCAACATCCTGCAGGGCGAGGAACTGTTGTCGTCGTCGACGAGCAGCGGCGGTCCGCTGCGGTGCGCCGCGTCGGTGCAGTGAGCGGGGGTGTTGCGGCCACCGATCAGCGTGGCCGCAACACCAGTACGAGATTCGTGGCCGCCACCTCACGCACCACCGGTATCCGCAGCACCCACCACAGCCACCGCGGCAGGTAGCGGGGAAAGGCGGCCACCAGTCGCGCGTGGGAGCGCACCCCGTCAGCCCATCGCAGGCCGGATGCCGCGGTCACCGGAAACAGCGACGTACCGTACAGGTTCTTGGGCGGATGCCCGTGGCGACGGGTGTACCAGCGTGCCGCCCGGGCGCCGCCGAGATAGTGCGTCAGGCCCATCTCGTGCCCACCGAACGGACCCCACCACAGGGTGTAACTGATCACCACCGTGCCGCCGGGCCGGGTGACGCGGAGCATCTCGTCGGCCATCTCCCACGGACGTGAGGTGTGTTCGACGACGTTCGACGACAGGCACACGTCGAACGATCCGTCGGCGAACGGTAGATGCTGCCCGGACGCGCGCACCGAGCCCCGATGGTCCAGTCCGCCGGCATGCATCTCGGTGGGGTCGGGTTCCACCGACACATACGCCGACCCCGCGCCGCGGAACGCGTCCGCGAAATAGCCCGGGCCACCGCCCACATCGAGCAGTACCGCACCGTCGAGCGGGGCGAATGCCGCGACCATCGCGGCGGTGTCGGCGGCGAGTGCGCCGTAGAACCTGCCGGGATCGGGTTGCTCGTAACGGAAGTCGTCGAGCAGACGCACCGCGCGGCGCAGCGTGGCCAGTCGGGCCATCTCGCCGGGCGGTGTCGGCACGTCCGGTGGTGACACTCCGCAGATGCTACCGGTCGTCCTCGGTAGGCTTGTGGGTGATGAACACACCCGCCGACGTCCTACTGCTGTGCTGGCGGGATACCCGTCACCCGCAGGGCGGCGGCAGTGAGACCTACCTCGAACGTGTCGGCGCCGAACTCGCCGGTCGCGGTGCGCGGGTGACCTACCTGACCTCGTCGTACCCCGGGTCGCGCCGCGTTGAAGAGCGCGACGGCATCCGGTTCGTGCACATCGGCGGGCGGATCACCGTCTATCCGCTGGCGCTGGTGCTGATCGTGGCGGGACGGCTGCACGTCGGTCCGCTGGCGGACACCCGGCCCGACGTCGTGGTGGACACCCAGAACGGCATCCCGTTCTTCGCCACGCTGGTGGCCGGAGCGCCGACGGTGGTGCTGGTCCATCATTGTCATCGTGAACAGTGGCCGGTCGCCGGACGCCTGCTCGGACGGCTCGGGTGGTTCCTGGAATCGCGGGTGTCCCCGCGGGCGCATCGGCACAACCGGTACGTCACCGTGTCGGAGCCGTCGAAACGCGAACTCGTCGCGCTCGGCGTCGACGCCGACCGGATCACGGTGATCCACAACGGTATCGACCCGGTTCCCGCCCACATCGTGCCCATGGCAACCGAACCGGAAGTACTCCGGGTGTGCGTGCTCTCGCGACTGGTGCCGCACAAGCACGTCGAGGACGCGCTCGCGGTGGTCGCCGACCTGCGTCGCACCGGCGTGCCGGTCCACCTCGACATCATCGGTGACGGTTGGTGGGCACCCCGGTTACGTGCGCGCACAACCGAACTCGGCATCGACGACGCCGTCACCCTGCACGGACACGTGCCCGAGGAACGCAAACACGAGATCCTGGCCGCCGCCGACGTCGCGCTGCTCCCCTCGGCCAAGGAGGGGTGGGGGCTGGCGGTGATCGAGGCCGCGCAGCACGAGGTGCCCACCATCGGTTACCGGCACGCCACCGGGCTGCGTGCGTCGATCCGCGACTCGGAGACCGGGCTGCTCGTCGACGGTCTCGACGAGATGATCAGCGCGACAAGAAAATTGCTCGACGACCCGGATGAACGCCGTCGGCTCGGGCAGGCTGCGGCGCGGCGCGCCCGGGACTATTCGTGGTCGGCTACCGGGGACGGTTTCGTCGAGGTGTTCGGACAACTCGGAGAATAGCGGCTCCCGCGCCCACCACGATCATCGCCAGCCACAGCAGATGGGCGGCCCACATCGCCGCCCGCGCCGCGCTCGACGGTGCGGACGGCGGCGCGGCATCGGGGATGCGGAACACGGTGAGCGAGCTATCGTCCACCTCTGGTCGCAACTGCCCGGAAAGAGCTTGCGGGACTGCCGTATCGGGTGTGTCGATGAGCACCCAACCCACTCCGAGCCGAGCCAGCGCGGCGGGGTCCCCGCCGGCCCGCAACACGTCGTCCACCGCGCGTGCGTGCGGCGCCGCTGCGTCCACCACCCGCCCGTCGACCACCAGCTCGCCCGATTCGATCACCGGGGCCCGCAGCATCCGCGGCCACGGGTTCAGCGACGGCCCATCGGCAAACGGGTAGCGGCGCACCGTTCCCGGCGGCCACACCGCCACCGAACCCGTGTCGGCGGGCACCGAATCGGCCACCCGCGCCCAATCGTCGGGGTAGTGCACCACCCCGATCCGGCCGCCGACACCCCAGGCCAGATCGGGTAGCGGCGCCACCACCGCCAACACCACCGCAGCCAGCGCGAAACCCGCCGGGACGCGAGTGCGCAACGCGCCGACGGCTGCCGACGCGCACACCGCGACGAACGGCATCGCCAGCGCGAGGAACTTCGAGGTGTCCCGCAGCAGCCCGCCGCCGGGGATCGCGTCCACCAGCCAGGCGAGCACCGCCCGCCCCGGTGCGGTGGCCGACGCCGCCACCAGCAGCACCGTGACGGTCGCCAGCCCCGCGAGCGCCCACACCAGCGGCGCGGTGGTGCGCGACGACGTTCGCCACAGGGCCACCGCGCCCACGGCCACCACACCGACGAAGCACACGGTGGCCACCGCCGCCCACCAGATGGTGCGGCTCGCCGGCACGGCGTCGGCGTTCCAGATGCCGCCCAGGCCCAGCGCGGTGCCCAGCGGGCCCAGCCCCGGTTCCGATCGCAGGCCGAACGCCCGCACCCCGGCCACGCCGTCGGTGCCGGTGCCACCCGCACCCAGCAGCGCGGCGAGCAGCCACGGCGCCGCCGAAACCACCCAGAGCGCCGCCATCGCGACAGCTCCGGCCCACCGTCGCCGACCCCCGGCGCCCGCACCCGCTGCGGCGACGATCAGCGTCAGAAGCGCGAGCAGCGAACCGGTGGGCGTCAGGCCCGCCACCGCGAGCAGACCGCCGAGTTGCAGCCATCGGCGTGCATCGGGCCGCTCGGCGAGATCGGCCACCGCCACCACGATCCAGCCCAGCGCCGCATAACCGACCAGCAGACCCCAGTGGCCCTGCAGCAGGCGTTGTGCGACAAAAGGATTCCAGATCGCGATGGTGGCCGCCGCGACGGCGCCGGTGCGGCCCGGTGTCAGCCGCAGTGCGAGCCGCCCGTATCCGACGCCCGCGAGAATGAGTGCGGCGCAGAGGATCACGGTCACCAGCAGGCCGCCGTCGACGACGGAACTGCCCAGCGCCACCAGCCAGTCCTGCGGGACCGCCCGCGGCGGCAGGTCGCCGAGCCCCAGCGCCGTGTCGGTGACGAACGAGCGCGGTGTGGACACCGCGTCGCGGTACAGCAGGTACCCCGGGCGCAGGATGGGCGCGAGGATCAGCGCGGTGAGCGCGACGCTGACGGCATACAGCGTCGGCAGTGACCGCCCCGTGCGCACCGGCCCCGCAGCTCGTCAGTAGTGATAGGTGTCCGACGGGGCGGGCGCGTGGCCCGGATCCACCTCGTAGTCGGATCCGGTGACGCCGTAGGCACGGGCGAGGTCGAGGATCTTGGTGGCGCGCGCAATCCGCGGCAGATCCGAACCGTTGCGGATCTCTCCGCCGTCCCGCTCGAAATCGGCGAAGAACTCCTTGGCCCAGCTGATCTCGTCGATCGACGGTGACAATCCCTCGTTCACCGGCGCGCACTGATCGGGGGTGAGACAGATCTTGCCGGTCATACCGAACTCGACGCTCACCGCGGTGGCCTCGCTCAGCTTGAGGGCGCTCGACCCGACGGTGGGACCGTCGATCGCGCTCGGCAGATGCGCGGCCTTGGCGGCGATGGTGAACCGCGACCGGGCGTAGGCCAACGTGAGCGGCGAGTCGCCGAAGCCGGTGTCGCGGCGGAAATCACCGATCCCGAACGCCAACCGGAAGGTGCCCTTCGCGGACGCGATCTCGCTGATCCGCTCCAGTCCGCGGGCGGTCTCCACCAACGCCACGATCGGCACGTCCGGCAGGCGTTTGGCGGTTTCGGTGACATGGTCGACGGACTCGACCATCGCCAGCATCACGCCGCCGACCGACGTCGTCGACAGCGCCTCGAGATCGTCGGCCCACCACGGCGAGCCGAATCCGTTCACCCGCACCCAGTCGCCGGCACCGCCCGGATGATCGGGCCCGCTCGCTTCGCTCCCGGCGCCCGGGTGACTGGGCCCGCTCGCTTCGCTCCCGGCGCCCGGGTGATCCGGATTGTCCGCCCCGAGCCACCGCACCACGTTGTCACGCGCGGCGAGCTTGTCCTTGGGTGCCACCGCGTCCTCGATGTCGAGGACGACGATGTCGGCGCGCGACCGGGCCGCCGGGGCGAAGCGCTGATACTGGGCGCCGTTGACGAGCAGCCAACTGCGGGCGAGTACCGGGTCGATGCGGAAGCCGATGTCGGTGGCGTCGTGCTCGGGGTGCCTGATCTGGTCCTGCCCGATCTGTTGCTGCCCAGTCTGTTGCTGTTCGGTCTGGTCGTACACGCTGTTCATCGTTCCATATGGGGCGGGCACACTTGAGCGCATGGTCACTCCCGTTCCCGGAGCCTCGTCGCCGCGTCCGGCGCGCGACGGCGTCGTCGGCGCACTCGGTTGGGTGGCGCTCGGGTCGATGGTGGCCAACGTCTGCGCGTACGCGGTGCATGTCGCGGCCGGACGGTGGTGGCTGACGCCGGCCGAATACGGCGAGTTCGCGGTGCTGCTGTCGGCGATGCTGGTGCTCGCCGTCCCCGCGCTGGCCTTGCAGGCGGTGGTGGCTCGCGAGGTGGTGCACGGCCACGACGGTGCGGGGCTGCGCCGGCTCACCGCCCGTTGCGCGGTCGCGGTGGTGGGGCTCGTGGTGGTCGCGGTGCCGGTGATGGCCGCAGTGGCCTCGACCGGCATCGCCGTGACGGTGGCCGGCCTCGCGGCCGCGCCCTTCCTCACCGTGATCGGCGGCGGCCAGGGAATTCTGCAGGGCCGCAACGAATTCCGGTTGCTGGCCTGGGTTCTCGCCGCGGTCGGGGTGTTGCGCACCGCGCCGGTGCTCGTGGTGCTGGGGCTCGGGTTCGGCCCGGCGGGTGGGCTGGCGGCGGGATCCTTCGGTGCGGCGGCTGCGGCGCTGCTGGTGTGGGCGGCGGTGGCCGTCTCCGACCGGCGGCGCCCGGAGCGGGCCGGATCGGACGCGCTCTCGGTGTCCGCCGGACTCGGTACGGTGCTGCGCGCGTCGCAGGTGCAGTTGGTGCTGGTGGTGGCGGCGTCGCTGGACCTGCTGCTCGCGCGCAGCGCGCTGGAACCGCGGGCGGCCGGGGTGTACGCCTTCGGGGCCATCGCCACCAAGGTCGCGTTCTGGTTGCCGCAGGCCGTCGGGGTGGTGTTCTATCCACGTCTGGCCGACCCCGCGATCTCACGTGCCTCGTTCCGGCAGGCGGTCACCGTTGTCGCCGCGATCGGTGCGGTGCTCACCGCGCTCGGGGTGGTCGGGGGCCCGCTGGTGCCCATCCTGATCGGTGCCGATTATCGCGGCTTGACCTGGGTGCTCGGGCTGTTCGCGTACACCGGGTCGGCGCTGGCGGTGCTGCAGGTGGGCCTGTTGTCGGCGATCGCGCGGGATCGCACGGCGGTGTCGGTGGCCGTGTGGGCGGTGCTCGTGGCCGAGGCGGCCGCGATCGGGTGGTTGGCCGACTCGGTGGTGTCGCTCGCGGTGATCGCGGCCGTCGCGGCCACGGTGAGCGCGCTGATCACGACGACGGTGGGGCTGCGGGCTCCCGATCGTGGCCCCGGTGCAGCGGCCACATCCGCCGCCACCCACCCGGAACGGTGAGCGTGACGCCGGCGATCAGCGCCAGCGCGCCGAGAATTCCGGCGAGCAGCGGTACCAGCCGACCCCAGATCACCACGGGGGTGGCGCGGTCGGACGCGTGCTGCGCCAGTGATCGCTGGGTGGGCAGGTCGTAGCCGAAGTCGGCGCGCAGGTTGGTCAGGGCCAGGGTGGCCAGCGCCGGGTCGGCGCTGCGGTAGGTCTGCTCGACCGAGATCCGCTCGTCGAGAACGGTGCCGGTCGTCGCGTCGACCGTGATCTGCCACTGTGCGGCGTGATGCAGGGTGGCGGTGACCTGCCGCGTCGGGTCCACGCCGCCCACCCCGAACCAGCTCGCGGGCCGCACGATCCGCGTCGGCGGGGTGCCGTCGGGGGTGCCCGACCCGATCGCGTCGAGGTCGGTGTCGGGGATGTCGGCGGTGTAGCGGATCGCGGTGCGACCGGCCAGCGACGTCTCGCCGTGGTCGACGAGGTCGACGGTGCGCCGGGTGGTGACGTCGAAGAACCGGGCGCCGCTGCGTGGCGGGTCGAAGGGCAGCACGTAGGTGTATCCGCGACGGTCGGGGACCTGGATCGGCGGCCTGTTGCTGTCGTACTGGATCTCGGAATTGCCGCGCGATCCGTCGCCGGTGGCGCTGAGGTCGGGTAGCGCGGAGCTGCGATTGAGCGTCACCCGATCCTTGGTCGCCGACAGGGTGGCCGCCGTGCAGGCCGACGCCCCGGCCGCGGGTGGAACCTCGCTACCCGGGCGCGGGGTGTCGGGGTCCACTTCGCGGCCGTCGAGCCAGATACGGTCGGCCTGTACCGAGGTGCCCGCCTGCAGCGTGACCCGGTGGGCGTCGGCGGGACGGACCGCCACCATCCGCTGCTGTCGTACCAGCGTGGCCTCGACGGTGCGGGCGGTGGGGGTGGCCAGCGAACAGCGGTCGAGGATCACCGGGCGCGGTGACGGTGTGGTGCCGGGAGCGTCGACGCCTGCGGTGGCCACGGTGGTGATGTCGGTGCTCAGCGGGATGGCGCGGAGACGATCGACCACCAGGGTGGGCAGTGCGATGGTGACCGCCACCAGGAACGCTCCGACGAAGATGAGGGTGGGCCCGACGAGGTCGGCGGTGGTCCAGCGCCGCGGACCCGTTTCGGTGGCATCGTCGCCCGGCGTGTCGGGGGCATCGTCGGCCTGCGGCATGCGGTTGAGCGTACTTGTGCGGCATAAGCTGGTGTGATGCCTCCCGAGTCGACATCCGTGCGCCCGGCGGTGTCGGTGTCGGCGCCCGGGCGGCCGCGCCGGTTCTACCCGCAGTTGGAGGGGATGCGCGCGGTGGCGGCGCTCGGCGTGCTCACCACCCACGTGGCGTTCCAGACCGGTGCGGAGCGTCTGCCGGTGCTCGGTCCGGTGCTGGGGCGGCTCGACCTGGCCGTCGCACTGTTCTTCGCGCTGTCGGGATTTCTGTTGTGGCGGTCGTGGGTGGCCGCTGCACATCAAGATCCCGCACGTGCCTCCGCGCCGCCGGTGCGGCGCTATCTGTGTCACCGGGTGGTGCGCATCTGGCCCGCCTACGTCGTGGTGGTGGTGCTGGTGCTCACGCTGCTGCCCGAGGCGCGCGCCGGCGCCGACCTCACGGTGTGGCTGGCGAATCTGACGTTGACGCAGGTGTTCGTGCCGTTGTCGCTGACCGCCGGGCTCACCCAGATGTGGAGTCTGTCGGTGGAGGTGGCGTTCTACCTGATCCTGCCGGTGTTCGGCTACGCACTCTTCCGGTTGCGTGACGAGCGGGTGGGCCTGCGTATCCCTGTGCTGCTGGGCATCGGCGTGGTGAGTCTGGGCTGGGCGTGGGTGGCCGGGACACTGCCCGTGCCCGACGGGGTGCAGCCGACGAACTGGGTGTTCGGATATCTACCGTGGTTCGTCGTCGGATTGTTGCTCGCCGAGATCACCGGAGAGGAGCCGGGCTGGGAGGGTCGCGAGGCGAGGGCGGTGCGTGTGGTCGCGGCGATCGGGGCGCGACGCCGACTGATGTTCGTGGTACTCGTGATCGCCTACGGGCTCGCGTGTACCCGGTTGGCCGGACCGACGGGCCTGGGCGATCTGGCGCCGTGGCAGTTCGCGGTGAAGGTGGTGCTGGGCGCGGTGTGCGCCTTTGCGCTGCTGGCGCCGCTGATCGCGTCCGACGGCCCGTTCCGGATTCTGGATTCGGCGCCGATGCTGGCGCTGGGCCGGTGGTCCTACGGCATCTTCATCTGGCATGTCGCGGTGCTGGCGGTGGTGTTCGGACTGTTCGGCATCGTGCCGTTCAGCGGGCACACGGTGCTGGTGTGGCTGATCACGGTGGCGCTGACCGTCGGGCTGTCGGCGGCGTCGTATGCGTTTGTGGAGGAACCGGCCCGTCAGTGGCTGCGGCGACGAGAGACCACCCCGTCCCCGAAAAACGCCCACCAGCAGCCGCACGCTCGCATATCGCAACCGTGACGCCGGCCCGGGCGCCTTTCAGGTCGGTGGCCGGGCACGCTCGACGCGGATCCGGGCACGCTCGACGCGGATCCGGGCACGCTCGACGAGGAGTGGGGCCAGCACCGACCACACGGTCACCGCGACCGCCAGCAGTGCCGGGAGTTGGACCCACCACGAGAAGCCGTGATAGCCGCCCGGAGCCTGCCACGGACCGGCGGCCAGCCCGATGGTCGCCGCCATCATCGCGACGAAGGCCGCGGCGACCACCGGCGCGGATCGCCGGCGCAGCGCGGCCACCCCGACGGCGACGCCCACGACGGCCGTGGCCGCCACTCCCCACCACCCGGTCAGCACCCACGACGCCGCGAGCCAACCGGCCGTGGCCATCCCCGCCGCGGCGAGCGGCAGGGGACGATCGGCGACGCCGGGTTCGGGCGGCGAGTCGCGGTGTCGGCGCAACGGCAGCACAGCGATCACGAAAAGTGTTGCGAGCAGCGCGAATCCGATGGCCAGTGACCAGCGGTAGAGCGAGTCGTAGCGGAAGGTCAGATCGACGTGCCCGCTCGCGCCGGCCGGTATCACCCAGCCCTGTTCCCAGCCGTTGATCACCACCGGCCGCAATGTCTGCCCACCCAGCCGGGCCTGCCACCCCGGGTTGGTACTTTCGGGCACCACCAGCAGGCGTTGCGCGGCCGCGGTGTCGATGTCGAGGCTGCGACGGGTCGGCGACCAGGCGTCGACGGTCGGCGCGCGCGCCGCAGCCGGTGCCGCGGCGCCGAAATCGCCACCGGCGTCGAGGCCCACCGTGTCGACGGTGAACGCCGGGCCCGGATTCGCCGACAGTTCCTGCTCCCCGGCGGGCAGCCGCACCGAGGGGAGGCACGGCCGCGCCACCACCGGATCACCGGCCCGCAATGCGCCCGCGGTGGTGGTGACCCGCATCGGAATCACCTGCCCCGACACCGTGATCCCGATCCCGGCGGCACAACCGATGTCGACGGGCCGGTCGTCGGCAGGCCGGTCGTCACCGCCTGCCGGTGCCGGTTGCACCCGCACCTCGGCAATCCCGGTGGGGGCGACGCTGGTGAAACCGAGGCTGTTCACGTCGATGAGATCGCGGCGATCGAGCACCGTGATCGAGATGTGGTCGGTGGTGGCGGGATTCACTGTGATCAGCCCGTCGCGGCCCACGCTCCGTTCCTGCGCACCCGTGCCGAGATCCACCGCCACCTTCGTCGGCGCGGCCGGATAGTCCTCAGGCACCACGAGTTGAATGGTCTCCACCCGTTGTGGCGTGGGCAGCGTGACACGCAGCGTCGGGTGGTGCTTCTTTGCACCGCGCTCGCGCTGCTCATCGGTGTCGTCGGCGGCGGTCCACACCGTTCGGGGGTCCCCGTCGACGGCGGCCGCGGCCGAGCCGCGCGGATCGTTCACCGTGGCGGCCCCCTCGGCGGTCACCGACCCCGGCGTGGTGAGCAACTCGGTGAGGCCGTCACCCGGATGCGGTCGCAGGATCATCACCGGGGCGACGGTGGTCTCCTGCGGCACCGACAGTGCGCGGCTCAGCACCGCCGGGTTCTCGGGGGAGAGGCCGAGCCCGGCCGCGCATCGCACGAGGTCGTCGGCCTCCACGCAACTGCTGCGGCCGGAGAGCTCTTGGGACAGAACCCATCCCGACACCCGGGTGTCGGCGGGCAGGGCCGGCAGGATCACCCGATGGCGGATCGGTAGCGCCGCTCCGGTGTTCAGGTCGGTCACCTCCACCTCACCGAGCGCGAACTGGTTTCCCGCCGTGCCGTTCTCGGTCCTGATCGCCCGGATCTGCACCCAGCGGGTGGGTCCGCTCGGCGCGGTCACCGTGACCGGTTTACCGGGCTCGACGCCGGATACCACGGTGCTGCCCGCCTCCGTGGTCACCAGGATCGACGTCACGTCCGGTCCCAGCGCCCGCGCGGTGGTCAGCCGCAACGCGAGATCCGAACGGGGACGGGTGAAGTCGAGGCGCAGCCACTGGCCCACGGCCGAACTGAGTCCGTTGCTCACCCACGCCGAGGCGGCGTCCCCGTCGAACGCCGCGGCCGTCGAGTTGGCCGGGGAGGTCTGTCCCGGCTGGGTGGCGTCGGCCGCCGACCCCGACGCCGACACCGACACCTCGCCGGGCCGATTATCCAGCAGCCATTGGCCTTCGGTGAGCGGCTGACCGTCCACGGGATAGTCGGGTGCGGCGTTCTGGGTGCGGCGGGGGTCACCGGGTGAACGGATCGCCGAGCTGTGGTCGTCGACACGGCCGAAGTCGGTCTCCCGGTCGGCGGGCGTGTCGGTGACGAGCACGGGCGCGTCCGGTAACCCGGCCCGGCGGGCATCGGCTTCCAGCACCGTCGGACCCAACGGCGCCAGCCACAGGCGGGCGCGCAGGTCTTGCACGGCGGCAATCGATTCCGGGCCACCGACGATGCGCGTGGCCGATGCGGTGTCCACCAGCAACGGTCCGGTGCCGGGGAACTCGACGCCCGCCCCCACCTCGGTGCCGCCACCGTTCGGCGGGGTCACCGCATAGATCTGGATCGCCGGCATCTGCGGGCGTAACCCGTTGTCGCGCACCACCCCCGGCACCGTCGGCGGTCCGACGTCCGGACCGAAGGTGGCCACCCGACGCAGTCCGGGTGAGGAGTTCAGCGCCTGCTGCGCCAAGAGCGGGCGCGCCGACCTTGACGTCTGCGGGTCGAGGTCGGCGCGCAGCACCACGTAGCCGACGCCCTGCTGCGCCAGTGTCGCCGCGAGACCCGGCGAACCCCGACCGCCCGCGATGTCACGCTGCACCGAATCCATCGCGCGGATCGCGCCCGGCGGAGTGAGTGGGATGGCGTCGCGCACCGCCCACGGTGTGCTCGCCAGCGGTTGCAGCGGTTCGTCGCGGGTCAGTCCCCAGAGCTGGTCGGCGAACGGCGAACCGGGTACCACCAGCGTGCGGGTCGGGTGGTCCGGATTGTCGTCGGCGGCGTGCTCACCGAGCCAGTCCGCGGTCTGGCGCCAGTAGTCGGGAAGCGCGCGGTAGCTGCCGGCGGGCGCCAACTGCCCGGTCCACATCAGCGAGCCGGCACCCACGATGGCGACCAGCACGATCATCGTCGCCGCCACCGGGCGGGATCGTTGCGGATGCGCGAACGCCGACAACGTGTCCCGCACCGACGCGGTGCCCGGCAGCGGCACCCGCGCCAGCAGGTGGGCGGTGCCCAGCACCAGCGGCAGCCGGACGAACGGTTCGAACTTGTGGATGTTGCGCAGGAACGCACCCGACCCGTCGAGGAACTGCCGGACCTGCTCGGCGACCGGCGAGCCCAGCCCGCCGACGTAGCCGGTGCACATCAACAGCAGTCCCACCACGAGGATGGTGATCGCGCGACCCCGAAACGGCATGCGCCGCATACACAGTCCGGCCAACCCGGTGGCCGCGAGGGTGCCGGTGGCCAGCACCGCGGCCGGCTCGGTCACCAGCACCGCGCCGGCAACGCGTTCGGGTGAGACGAATGGCGTCCACGCGCTCGTGCCGCGCAGCACCTCGGTCAGCGACGTCCACTCGGTGGTGACCCGCGAGGATTCGATGAAGTCGAGGAACGGTGGGGACACGCGCGAGAGGATCAGCAGCGGCGCCACCCACCACGCACACGCCAGCACCAGCGCGCTCGCCCAGAGCCCGCCGAAGGTGATCCAGCGTCGACGATCGCCGGTGGTGACCCCGCACAGCACCCACCACAGCAGTGCCACGCCGACCGCGGCGAGCGTGGCCACCGCGTTCACCGCACCCATCAGGGCCACCGCCACCGCTGAGCGCGCCGCGTCGCGCCACAGCGGAGCACCGCGCGCGGGTCGCACGTCCAGTGCCCGGACCAGCGGGATCAGCACCCACGGCGCCAGCATCATCGGCAGCGTCTCCGACGAGATCGACCCCAGCGTGGTGAGCACCCGCGGACTGAGTACGAACACCACCGCCGCGATCAGCCGCGACCCGGGCGACCCGATGCGCAAGGCCTCACCGAGCCGCACCACGCCGACCACCCCGACCGTCAGCAGGACGGCCCACCACAGCCGCTGGGTGATCCACGGCGGGATGTGGGCGAGTTCGCCGACGGCGAAGAACGCGCCGTGCGGAAAGAAGTAGCCGTAGGCCTGGTTCTGCACCTGACCCATCGGTGCGGTCGGCGTCCACAGGTGCATCGCGCGGCCGAGAAACCCGAGGGGGTTGGCGGTGAGGTCGAGTTTGGTGTCCGCGGCGAGACGTCCCGGCGACTGCAGCAGGCTGACGAGCAGGGCCACCGCGCCGATCACGGCCACGCCGCGACGGCTCAGCGTCCGGTCCATCGGGAGTGCGGGTCCGGCGTCAGGCGGTGGCCGTCACTGATCGGCGGCGGGTGGCGTGCGCGAACCGTAGTCCACCGATCCCTGCACAAACCCGTTGTTCGGGCTGATGTTGTTGAGATCGGTGGCCGGGCTGTTCGACGCGGACAGGAAACCGCCGAGGAACACCGCACCGAGACCGACCACGATGCCGGCGACTCCGGCCACGGCTCCGGCGACGAGGCGGTTGTTGCGCATGGGATGAAATTACCACCCTCACCTGAGGAAAACGTAGACGACCTCAGGAAACGTGAAGGTCACCGGTTACAACGTGACGGGAGGCTGCTTCTCGCATCGGGCGGGCACGATGAACACCGGCCGTGAGCAGTGTTTGAGAACCCGTTCGGCCACGCTCGACCGCAGCAGCGCCTTGAGTCCGGTGTCGCCTCGGGTGCCGGTGACCAGCAGGTCGACGTCGAGTGCGTCGGCGGCAGCCACCAGCGCACCCCAGACCGTCGACTCGACCTCCACCAGGGTGCCGGTCGCGGTGAGTCCGATGTCGGTGGCAAGTGCCACACCCCGCTCGTTGACCGCGGCCGACTCGGCTTCCAGCGCGTCGTCGACCTGGGTGTCGAGGCGGGTGTCGAGAAACGGTTGCATCCCGGCGGCCAGCGACGACATCCGCGGGGCGCTCATCGTGCCGGGCTGCCAGGCGGTGACCACGTGGGCGGTCTCGGCGCGCAGGAACGTGCCCGCGTACCGGATGGCGCGATCGGCATTCGCGGAGCCGTCGTAGGCGATCATCAACGATTGCGGGCGGCCGACAACCCGACGGCCGTCCCGACCGGGGGTGGGGGGAATGGACCCGGCGTCCATATCGCCACGGTACATGCCACACTCGACTGATGGGAGCTCAACGACGGCGATTCGCGCGCACCCGTCCGATGCGGCCACGGGTCCTGGTGATGCTGGTGGCAGCGGCGCTGGCGCTGACCGCCTGCGACTCGACGAGTCCGGGTTCCGCCTCGACCACCACCGCGTATTCGCCGGTGTCCTCCCCCGCGTCGAGTTCCGTACTGCCCCCGCCGATCGCCTGCGGGGTACCCGAACTCGCCCGAATGTCGTTGCGGCAGAAGCTCGCTCAGCTGGTCGTTGTCGGCGTGACCGATGCCGACGACGCGGCGCGGATCGTGCGCACCGAGCAGATCGGCGGCATCTTCGTGGGCAGCTGGACCGACAAGTCGATCCTCACCAGCGGCGCCGCGGCCCGCATCTCCCGCTCGTCGCCGATCCCGCTGATGGTGACCGTGGACCAGGAGGGCGGCCGCGTGTCGCGGTTGTCGTCGCTGGGCATCGACAGCCCCTCGGCGCGTGAGCTGGCGCAGACGAAGACGCCCGCGCAGGTACGCGCGCTGGCGGCGTCGATCGGCCGGCAGCTCAAGCGGCTCGGCATCACCGTGGACTTCGCGCCGGACGTCGACGTCAGCGACGAGAGCGCCGACGAGGTGATCGGCGACCGCTCGTTCAGCAACGACCCACAGGTGGTCACCCGCTACGCCGGTGCTTTCGCCGCAGGACTGCAGGACGCGGGCATCATGCCGGTGTACAAGCACTTCCCGGGACACGGCCACGGCTCCGGCGATTCGCATCTCGGTGTGGTGCGGACCCCGCCGCTGTCGTCGCTGGAGACCAGCGACCTGGTGCCCTACCGGACGCTGCTGCGCGACCCGCAGAACGCAGGCGTGATGGTGGGACATCTGATCGTGCCCGGGCTCACCGGGCCGGAGACCCCGGCCAGCATCAGTCCCGCCGCGATGACGATGCTGCGGACCGGCAGGCCCTACGGGGGCCCGCCCTTCAACGGGGTGGTGTTCTCCGACGACCTGTCGGGCATGGCGGCGATCAGTGCCCGCTATCCGATCGAGCAGGCCGCGCTGATGTCGATCCGCGCGGGCGGCGACATCGCGCTGTGGCTCTCCACCGACCGGGTGTCGTCGGTGCTCGACGCGATGACCAGGGCGGTGAATGTGGGCACGCTCACCGTGCCGCGGGTGGACCGCTCGGTGGTGCGCATCCTGCGCGCCAAGGGTGTCCTGCACTGCTGAGCCTGCACTACTGAGCCCGCACTGCTGAGCCTGCACTGCTGGCACGGTGTCTGCTGCTGCCGGACCGGGCGTCGGCGGATCAACTTACCAGTGGGTAAGTCGTCGGGTAAGATGATGCTCTCCCGAGGAGGTGGCGATGGCCGGCGGTACCAAACGGTTGCCGCGTGCGGTACGTGAGCAGCAGATGCTCGACGCCGCAGTGAAGGTGTTCTCCGAGAACGGTTTCCGCGAGACCTCGATGGACGCGATCGCCGCCGAGGCGCAGATCAGCAAGCCGATGCTCTATCTGTACTACGGCTCCAAGGAAGAGCTCTTCAGCGCGTGCCTCAGCCGCGAATCCGGCCGGTTCATCGACGCGATGGCGGTGGGTTTCGACCCGTCGCTGCGCCAGCGCGATCAGGCCCGCACGGTGGTGCGTGAGTTCCTGCGCTACGTCGACGAACACCGGCAGTCGTGGAAGGTGCTCTACCGCGTCGCCGTGGGCACGGCGAGCTTCAGCCAACTCGTGCACGAGAGCCGCGACCGGGTCACCGAGATGGTCGCCGACCTGATCCGCCGCGGCACCACCGTGGAAGGTGCCAGCGACATCGACTTCGAGCTGTCGGCCGTCGCGCTGGTCGGTGCCGGCGAGGCCGTCGCCGACCGGATGAGCGAGGGCGACGTCGACCTCGACACCGCCACCGACCTCTTGGTCGGCATCACCTGGCGCGGACTCAAGGGCGTCGGGCGCCACGACGAGCCCGTCGGCTGACGGGCCCGTCGGCGACGTAAACCCTCAGGCAGTCCGCGTGGACGCCGTCAGATGCGGATACCCCTTGCGCCGGTTGCGGATCGAGATGTCGAAGCTGCCGGATGATCTGCCGCCCACCCCGTCGATGCGGTGGACGTAGAGGTTGACCTTCGCCGGCAGCAGGATCGGCTTGCCGAACCGGACCGCGTAAACGACGTCGTCGGGTAGCTGCGCCTCCACGTTGGCCACGGCGGCCGCCGCACTCCACATGCCGTGCGCGATGGCCTTCGGGAATCCGAACGCCTTGGCGGTGATGTCGCCCATGTGGATCGGATTGCGATCGCCCGACGCCGCGGCGTACTCGCGGATCCGGGCCAGATCCACCGCGAGAACCGCGTCGGGTGGCGGCGGGGCCTGTTCACGCGGGGCAGGCCCACGCGGCTCGTCGGACAGGCTGGTGCGCTGCTGTTTGAGGAACGTCGCCACCTGCCGGGTGACTGTCTCGGTGCCCACCGTGATCTCCGAGATCATGTCCACCAGAATGCCTTTGCGATGCTCGCGCAGGTTCTCCGCGTGGGTCTCGATGGTCAGCGGTTCGTCGAGGGCGATGGGACGGAACCGGTGGATGGTGTTCTCCACGTGCACCGAGCCGACCGCGCCGAACGGGAAATCGGCTTCGGTCATGAGCTTCATCGCGAGCGGGAACTGCAGCACGAACGGATAGGTGATCGGCAGCGTGGGGCCGAACTGTTGGCCGGTCGCGCGCGTGTAGGCGTGCAGCCGTTCCGGATCCACCCGCACGTTCTCGAGCCGGAAGCGGGTGTCGGGCAGCACGGTGTCGGCGCGCACCGACCCCTGCTTGCCGATCACCGGCAGCATCGCGGCCACGGCCTTCGAGAACACCTCGCGGGTACTCGGCGCGCCGTCGAGGGTGATGGTCTTGCTCATCACGCCCCCAGGAAGCCCTGGCCGCACACGCGGACCACGTTGCCGGTGATCGCGTTGCTGGCCGGGTTGGCGAAGTAGGCGACGGTCTCGGCGACGTCGACCGTCTGCCCGCCCTGCTGCAGCGAACTCATCAGGCGACCGGCTTCGCGGGTGGCCAGCGGGATGGCCGCGGTCATCTTGGTCTCGATGAAGCCGGGGGCGACGGCGTTGATGGTGATGCCCTTGTCGGCGAGGATCGGCGCGTAGGCGTCGACAAGCCCGATCACCCCGGCCTTCGAGGTGCCGTAGTTGGTCTGGCCGCGGTTGCCCGCGATGCCCGCGATCGAGCTGACATCGACGACGGCACCGCCGGCGCGGATGGCGTCCTTGGCGACGAGCGCGTTGACCAGCTGTTGCGGGGCGATCAGGTTCACCGAGATCACCGAGTTCCAGCGTCCGTCGTCCATGTTCGCCAGCAGCTTGTCGCGGGTGATGCCGGCGTTGTTGACGATGATGTCGATGCCGCCGTGACGCTCGAGGGCGTGCTGCGCAAGTTTGTCGCCCGCGTCGGGGGCGCTGACGTCGAGGGGCAGTGCGGTGCCGCCGACCTTGTTCGCGGTCTGCGCGAGTGCCTCGCCGGCGGCCGGGATGTCGGCGCAGATGACGTGGGCGCCGTCACGGGAGAGCACCTCGGCGATGGTGGCGCCGATTCCGCGGGCCGCGCCGGTCACCACGGCGACCTTGCCGGCCAGTGGCTTCTCCCAGTCGGCGGGCGCGGCCGAATCGGCCGGACCCACCCGGATCACCTGGGCGTCGACGAACGCCGACTTCGCCGACAACACGAAACGCAACGTCGACTCCAGGCCGGTGAGCCCGGTCTTGGCGTCGGGCGACACGTAGACGAGCTGCACGGTGGAGCCCTTGAGCAGTTCCTTGCCCAGTGAGCGGGTGAAGCCCTCCAGCGCGCGCTGCGCGACGTGCTCGTCGGGGTCGGTGATCAGTTCGGGGGTGGTGCCGATCACCAGGAACCTGGCGCAGGCGGCGGTGGAACGCATGACCGGCGCGAAGAACTCGTAGAGCTGGGCGAGGTCGGCCGGGGAGGTGATGCCGGTGGCGTCGAACACCAGACCGCCGTACTTGTCGGCGCTACGGCCGGTGGTGGCGTTGTGGATCAGGGTGTAGTCCGGGGTGGAGAGGATCTCGCGCAGCGGCTCCACCAGGCGTCCCTGGCCGCCGAGCAGGACCGGACCGGGCAGCGGCGGCTCGGTGGGCTTGTAGCGACGCAGGGGCGGGGGCACCGGCAGTCCGGCCTGCTTGGCGATGAAGGCGCCGGGTGCAGAATGGACGAAGCTCGAGTACAGGCCAGTGGTTCCGTTGGAGGCCACGTGTATCTCCTTCGATCGTGGATGCGGTTCGACAACGAACTTACTGTCGAGTAAGAATACGCTATAGACATCAACCACCACCCCCTGGGAGTTCGAAGTGGCCAACACACCCAAGACCCGCAGTGAACGTCCGGTCGCGATTCTCGGCGGCAACCGCATTCCGTTCGCGCGCCAGGACAAGGCCTACGCCGCGGTCAGCAATCAGGAAATGTTCACCACGGCACTCGACGGCCTGGTCAGCCGGTTCGGTCTGCAGGGGGAGCGCCTCGGCATGGTGGCCGGTGGCGCCGTGCTCAAGCATTCGCGTGATTTCAATCTCATCCGCGAATGCGTGCTCGGATCGGCACTGTCGCCTTACACCCCGGCCTTCGACATCCAGCAGGCGTGTGGCACCGGCCTGCAGGCCATCACCGCCGTCGCCGACGGCATCGCCCGTGGCCGCTACGACGTGGCGGTCGGCGGCGGTGTGGACACCACCTCCGACGCCCCGATCGGCGTTTCCGAGGATCTGCGGCTGGCGCTGCTCGAGGTGAATCGCGCCCGTAGCCCCAAGGATCAGATTCTCGGCATCCTCAAGGCGCTGCCGAAGCTGGGCATCGACATCCCCCGCAACGGCGAACCCCGCACCGGCATGTCGATGGGTGAGCACGCGGCCATCACCGCCAAGGAGTTCGGCATCAAGCGCGCCGATCAGGATGCGCTGGCCGCCGCGAGCCACCAGAAGATGGCCGCCGCCTACGACGACGGCTTCTTCGACGACCTCATCACCCCCTACCTGGGTCTGACGCGCGACCAGAACCTGCGCGGCGACTCCACCGAGGAGAAGCTGGCGAAACTCAAGCCGGTGTTCGGGGTGTCGCTGGGCGACGCGACGATGACCGCGGGCAACTCCACCCCGCTCACCGACGGCGCCTCCACCGTGCTGCTCTCCAGCGACGAATGGGCGCAGGAGAAGGGGCTGCCGGTGCTGGCCTACTTCGTCGACTCCGAGACCGCCGCGGTGGACTACGTCAACGGACCCGACGGACTGCTGATGGCGCCGACGTATGCGGTGCCGCGTCTGCTCGCACGCAACGGCCTCACCCTGCAGGACTTCGACTTCTACGAGATCCACGAGGCCTTCGCATCGGTGGTGCTCGCGACCCTGCAGGCGTGGGAGTCCGAGGAGTACTGCAAGGAGCGGCTGGGTCTGGACAACGCGCTCGGCTCCATCGACCGCAGCAAACTCAACGTCAACGGGTCGTCGCTGGCGGCCGGTCATCCGTTCGCCGCCACCGGCGGGCGGATCGTGGCCCAGGCGGCCAAGCAGATCAAGGAGAACGGCGGTGGCCGGGCGCTGATCTCGATCTGCGCCGCGGGCGGTCAGGGCGTCACCGCGATCGTCGAGGGGTGACGGATCGATCACCGATTTCTTCAAGAAGGTGTAACGAACCGCAAAGCACGGTAGAAATATGTACTAGCTCCGGTTGAGCTGTCAGACCCCCGACCCGACAGCTCGACCGGAGCGCCTTCTTTTGCCTGGCCGTGTGGCTCCTGACCTGCGGGCATGTGATGTACCCCGTTCGCCAAGGTCCGGAATCTCCGGTATGAGTGATAGTGATGCCCGTCCCGAAACCCTCCCGCCGATTCCGTCTGGGAGTCCGCGTCGGGGTGGTTGTGGCGACAATCACATGTCTGGTTGTGGCCGCCGACCTGGTACTCACCGATGGTCACAGCGCACGCGGCGCCACAGTGGCCGGACTCGACACCGGCAACAGGTCGCCGATGCAACTCACACCGGTCGTTGCGGAACTGGGCAAGCGCGCGGTGCGGCCGGTCACGGTGCGCACACCGTCGGGAACCGCGGTGATCGCGCCACACGATCTCGGGCTCTCCTTCGACGACGAGGCCACCACGAAGGCGTTGCTGCGCCGCTCCCGCAATCCCGTCGACCGGCTGCTGGCCCTGTTCGGCCGCTCGCACGCGGTGACGCCGATCGTCGACGTCGACCGCACCCGGCTCGACGCCGCGCTCGACGAACGCCGCACCGAGCTGGAGCGAGCCGCCGTCGAGGGCGGCGTGCACTTCGACGGGGCCACCCCGATCGCCGACCTGCCCGCACGCGGACTGCGCATCGACCGCGATGGCGCCGCCGACGTCCTGGCCCGGGAATGGCTGGAGGGTGACGGTCCGGACCCGGCGCCGGTGGACCTGCCGATGGAGCCGTTCTCGCCGACCGTCTCCGCGGACACCGTCCGCGCCACCGTGGCCGGCCCGGCGACCGCGGCCGTTGCCGACGACGTGACCCTGCTGGGCAGCGCGGGTGCCCGGTCGGCGCTGACCCCCGAGGACATCGGTGCCGTGCTGACCTTCGTGCCCGGCGACCGCGGGACACTGATCCCCCGCGTCGACCGCGACGGCCTGCGGGAGCGTGCCCGCCGGGCGCTCGCCCGCACCGAGCGACCGGCCACCGATGCGCGTTTCACCCTCGCCGGGGGCACGCCACGCGTGGTGGGTTCGCGCACCGGTGCGCGGATCGACTGGGAGAAGACGGCGGCCGCGCTCGAACGAGTGCTGGGCGGGCCGACCGGGAACTCCGCCCGCACCGTCGCGGTGGTCTACGAGACGTTGCGGCCGCGCCTGGACACCGCGAAGGCGCAGCGCCTAGGGGTGCGCGAGGTAATCAGCGATTTCACCACCGGCGGCTTCTCGTCGGCGTCCGGGGAGAACATCCGCCTCGTCGCGCAGGAGGTCGACGGGGCGCTGGTGTTGCCCGGGCAGACGTTCTCGCTGAACTCCTACACCGGCCCGCGCGGTTCGGCGCAGGGCTACGTCGCGTCGACGATCATCGACCACGGCCGCCCGGCCACCGCGGTCGGCGGCGGCATCTCGCAGTTCGCCACCACGCTCTACAACGCCGCCTACTTCGCCGGACTCGAGGACGTCGACCACACCGAGCACGGCTACTACATCTCGCGGTATCCCGAGGCGCGGGAGGCCACCGTGTTCGAGGGCGCCATCGACCTGGTTTTCCGCAACAACACCCGCCACGCGATCCTGATCGAGACGGGATGGACGCCGTCGTCGGTGTCGGTGCGCATGTGGAGTACCAAAACCGTTGAGGTGCAATCGATCACCGGTGAACGCAGCGCGTACACGGCACCCCCGTCGATCCGGGTTGAGGCGGGCGACGATTGTATCGAGGCCTCGGGTACCCGCGGGTTCACCACGTCGAACACGCGCGTCATCACCGATGTCGCCTCCGGCCGGGAGATCTACCGGCACACCCGGACCGTCCGCTACGACCCGGAACCCACGGTTCGCTGCGTGGCCTGACGGTGCTCGGCGCCCTGGTTCGCGACTGCGGGGGATATCGAAAAACGCTGACTTTGCAGAGTGCGCGTTGTTTGCCAACCCCAGCGGGATCGTGTCCGTAGGCTGTTCGCCGTGGATATCAATGGAGCAAGTGCAATCGTCACGGGTGGCGCATCCGGGATCGGCGCCGCGTCGGTCCGGCAGTTGGCCGCCAATGGAGCCAAGGTGGTCATCGCCGACCTGAAGGCCGATGCCGGTGAGGAACTCGCCAAGGAGGTCGGCGGGCGGTTCGTGCCGGTCGACGTCACCGACACCGCGCAGATCGAGGCGGCCGTCACCGCGGCCGGTGAACTCGGACCGCTGCGTGCGGTGGTCAACTCGGCCGGCATCGGGTGGGCGCAGCGCACCATCGGTAAGGACGGCGAGTTCGCCTCGGCGCACAACCTCGACGCCTACAAGAAGGTCATCGCGATCAACCTGATCGGCACCTTCGACGTCATCCGGCTGGCGGCCACCGCGATGAGCCGCAACGACCCGCTCGACACGGGTGAACGCGGCGCCATCGTCAACATGGCCAGCGTCGCCGCGTTCGACGGTCAGATCGGGCAGGCCGCGTACTCGTCGTCCAAGGGTGGCGTGGTGGGCATGACGCTGCCCGTTGCCCGCGACCTCTCCGCCGTCGGTATTCGCGTCAACACGGTCGCACCGGGCCTGATCGACACCCCGATCTACGGCACCGGCCCGGAGTCGGAGGCGTTCAAGGCCAACCTCGGCAAGAACGTGCTGTTCCCCAAGCGCCTCGGTGTGCCCGACGAACTGGCGTCGATGGTCGTCGAACTGATTACCAACTCGTACATGAACGCCGAGGTGGTCCGCGTCGACGGCGGCATCCGGATGCCACCGAAGTAGCGTCGCCGCGGGATCCGCGCTGACGAAACAAGGCGGGCCGGACAGCGTGTCCGGCCCGCCTTGCGGTGGTGGTTGTTCGTCAGCGACTCAGAAGGCGGCTTCGTCGAGTTCCATCACGTCATTATCGATGTTCTCGACGACGCCACGGACCGAGGTGAGCAGCGGCAGCATGTTCTTCGCGAAGAAGCTCGCCACCCCGACCTTGCCCTCGTAGAACGCCTTGTCGGCGTCGCTGGTGCCCGCGTCCAGTGCGGCCAACGCGACCTCGGCCTGACGCAGCAGCAGCCAGCCGATCAACAGGTCGCCGACGGCCATCAGGAAGCGCACCGAACCCAGCCCCACCTTGTAGAGCTCCTTCGGGTTCTCCTGCGCACCCATCAGGAAGCCGGTGAGGGTGGCGGCCATGCCCTGCACGTCCTCGAGCGCGGTCTTGAGCAGGGCGCGCTCGGCCTTGAGCCGGCCGTTGCCCGCCTCCGAGTCGATGAACGACTGGATCTGTCCGGCGACGTGCGCGAGCGCCTGGCCCTTGTCGCGGATGATCTTGCGGAAGAAGAAGTCCTGCGCCTGGATGGCCGTGGTGCCCTCGTAGAGCGAGTCGATCTTGGAGTCACGGATGTACTGCTCGAGCGGATAGTCCTGGAGGAAGCCGGAACCGCCCAGCGTTTGCAGCGACTCTGTCAGCGTGCCGTAGGCGCGCTCGGAACCGACACCCTTGACGATCGGCAGCAGCAGATCGTTGACGCGGTGTGCCAGGTCGGCGTCGGCGCCGGAGACGACCTGCGCGGCCACCGCATCCTGGTGCGAGGCGGTGTAGAGATACACCGCGCGCAGACCTTCGGCGTACGCCTTCTGGGTCATCAGGGCGCGACGCACGTCCGGATGATGGGTGATGGTGACGCGCGGGGCGGTCTTGTCGGTCATCTGGGTCAGGTCGGCGCCCTGCACACGCTCCTTGGCGTATTCGAGGGCGTTAAGGTAGCCGGTCGACAGCGTCGAGATGGCCTTGGTGCCCACCATCATGCGGGCGTGCTCGATGACGTCGAACATCTGCGCGATGCCCTTGTGGACCTCGCCGACGAGCCAGCCCTTGGCCGGGACGCCGTGCTGGCCGAAGGTGACCTCACAGGTGGCCGAGACCTTCAGGCCCATCTTGTGCTCGACGTTGGTGACGAAGACGCCGTTGCGCTCGCCGGGCTCACCGGTCTCGGTGTCGAAGAGGAACTTCGGCACGAAGAACAGCGAGAGTCCCTTGGTGCCCGGTCCGGCGCCCTCGGGGCGCGCGAGCACCAGGTGCATGATGTTCTCGGTCATGTCCTGATCGCCCGAGGTGATGAAGCGCTTCACACCGTCGATGTGCCAGGAGCCGTCCTCCTGCAGGGTGGCCTTGGTGCGGCCGGCGCCGACGTCGGAACCCGCGTCGGGCTCGGTGAGCACCATGGTGGCGCCCCAGCCGCGCTCGGAGGCCAGCTTGGCCCATTCCTTCTGCTCGTCGGTTCCGTTGTCGTAGAAGATGTTGGAGAAGCCCGAACCGGCCGCGTACATGAACAGTGCGGGGTTGGCGCCCAGGATCATCTCCGAGATGGCCCAGTAGAGCGAACGCGGCGCAGGCATGCCGCCGAGTTCCTCGTCGACGCCCACCTTGTCCCAGCCGGCCTCGATGAAGGCGTGGTACGACTTCGCGAAGCCCTCCGGAATGGTCACGCTGTGGGTCTCCGGATCGAAGACCGGCGGATTGCGATCGCCCTCGACGAACGAGTCGGCGACGATGCCCTCGGCCATGTTCTTGACCTCGCGCAGCATGTCGACGGCGGTCTCGTGGTCGAGATCGCCGAACTCGCCGGACTCGAGGACCTTGTCGAGTTCGAAGACCTCGAAGAGGTTGAACTGCAGATCGCGGAGGTTGCTCTTGTAATGACCCATGATCGTTCCTTCTGTGACCTCTGGCGCGTGCCAAGTGGGCTGACGGGATGCAGGTGAAGACAGCGCGTCGGAGGGGTCGGATGCGCTAAGTTACTCACCGGTAACCCCAGTTTACCGCGCAGATGCATCTTCCATCAAGCCGCTGCGCGTGATATCGGGCCGGTAGCGTGGTAACGGTGTCCATCACCGACCTCGTCCTGGGATGCATGTACTTCGGCACCCGCACCGACGAGACCACCTCCAGGGCCATTGTCGAACGCTTCCTGGAGCGTGGCGGCACCACTCTGGACACCGCCGACTGTTACGCCTTCTGGGCGTCGCCGACCGGTGCCGGTGGACAGAGCGAGGAGTTCCTCGGTCGCTGGATGGCCGACAATCCCGGTGTCCGCGAGCAGATCGTGCTGGCCACCAAGGTGGGACCCGAGCCGGTGCCCGGGCAGCCGGGCCAGGTGGTGGGACTCGGCGCGGACGTGGTGACCCGTGCGGTGCGCGAGAGTCTGCGCCGCCTGCGCACCGACCACATCGACCTCTACTGGGCGCATCTGGAAGACCGAGCCACCCCGATGGCCGAGGTGGTGGCCACCTTCGGCCGGCTCGTCGCCGACGGCCTCGTCGGCAGGCTCGGGATCTCCAATCACCCGACCTGGCGGGTCGAACAGGCGCGGGCGCTGGCGGCCGTCGCCGGCACCGAGCCGTTCACCGCACTGCAGCTGACCACCTCGTACGTCCGGCCACGCCCCGATGTCGCGGTGCCCGGCAAGGACCACCGCTTCGGGTTCGTCACCGACGAGACGATCGACTACCTCCAGACCCACCCCGACCTCGAGGCGTGGGCCTACAGCCCGCTGATCCAGGGCAGCTACGACCGCGCCGAGCGGCCTTTCCCCGAGGCCTACGACCATCCCGGCACCACGCGACGGCTGGCGGTGCTGCGCGAGGTGGCCGCCGAGGTCGGCGCCTCACCGGGACAGATCGTCCTTGCCTGGTTGATCGGCTCGGCGCCCGCGTTCCGGCCCATCGTCGGGGTGTCGTCGCTCGCCCAACTCGACAGCGCACTCGATGCCGCCTCGATCGAGTTGACCGACGATCAGCGGGCCCGGCTCGACGCCGCGCACTGAGGTGCCACCACACGCCCGGTTCGCGGGCCTGTCAAGGCGTCAGAGGGCTGCGTGCAGGTAGGCCAGGTCGGCGGGGATGCCATCGGCCGGGGTCTCCAGGATGATCGGCGCGTCCGCGGCCCGGGCGACGGCGACGAGCACCTCGGGGTCGATGTGACCGGACTGCAGGTTCGCGTGCCGGTCGCGACCGGAATCGAACTCGTCGCGTGAGTTGTTCAGGTGCACCAGGTCGATGCGTCCGGTGATGTCGCGGACACGCTCGACGAGGCCCACCAGATCTTCGCCGCCGGCCCACGCGTGGCAGGTGTCGAGACAGAAACCCGCCTGCTCGAAGTCGCCGATCGACGACCAGAGGCGGTCGATCGCCTCCAGGGTGCGGGCCATGGCGTGATCGCCACCCGCGGTGTTCTCCACCAGGATCGGCACCCCGAAACCGCCTTTGTCGAGTTGGCGGTCGAACAGCTTGCGCCAGTTGGCGAATCCCTCCGCGTCGGCCTCGCCGTCGCGCAGGTGTCCGCCGTGCACCACGAGCCCGAACGCGCCGAGATCGGCGGCCGCGGCCGCCTGCTGTTCGACCGCCTTGCGGGAGGGCATGCGCAGCCGGTTGTTCAGGCTGGCGACGTTGATCTGGTAGCTCGAGTGCACCACCACGTCCAGGGGGGACGCCTTGATGGCCTCGGCCTGCGGATGTGGTTCTGGCTTCTTCCAGCTCTGGGGGTCGGTGACGAACATCTGGAAGACGTCGATCCCGAGTTCTTCGGCAGTTGCCAGCGGGTCGGCGTCGTCGCGTAGGTGGGCTCCGATGCGCATGCGTCGACGATAGTGCGTGCGCCTATTCGCCCCATCCGGGTTCGGTTTCGATGCTGATCGGCACACCCGATGCGATGAGCAGCCGGCACGGTGCCTGGGTATCGCGGTACAGGTGGAGCCACTCGTGGCCGCTGCCGCGCTCGTACACGCTGTCGAGAGCCCGGTTGAGCCTGGCCTCGGCTTCCTTGGTGATGAGGTAGCGCTGATCGCCGTAGCGCAGAAAACGATTCGGCATGGGACCTCCCGGTTGGTGCACTGTGATGCACGTCACCATCATAGGTCAGCGAGCGTGGATCGACGGTGCCGAACAAGGTGCAAAGAAGCCACAAACTCGTGATGTTCATTAGGCTGACGGGAGGTTACGAACCGGCCGCGTCAGCGCGTCGAACCGTGAAGCACTCACGAAGGCAGAGGAACCCCCCTTGAGCGTTGACGACGCGATAGACGCGGACGAACCGGAGATGGGCCGTGTCATCGACGATCTGGCCGACGCCGCGGAGATGGAGGCCGAGCCGGAGAAGCGTCGCGACCTGACCGTTGTCCGGCGCATCGCGATCGCCGCCTGGGTGGCGTTCATGGCCTACGAGATCTACGTCTACGGACTGGCCTTCGACCGCACGCGGCTGATCATCCTGCTCTGCCTGGGCCTGTTGGCGGCCAGTATCGGTCGTCGCCGGGCCGTCACCGTGATCATCGACTGGGCGCCGTTCGCCCTGATCCTGTTGCTCTACGACTGGACCCGTGACGTCGCCCGGATCGTCGACATGCCGACGCACTGGCACCTGGCCCCCGACGTGGACCGCGCGATGTTCGGCGTCGTCCCCACGGTGTGGCTCCAGGGCCACCTGAAGCAGGCGTCGGCGCCCTGGTGGGAGATCATCACCAGCGTCGTCTACATGTCGTACTTCGTGGTGCCCTACGCCGTGGCCGCCGTGCTGTGGCTGCGCGACCGCTCGGCGTGGCGCCGGTTCGCCGCGTGCTTCGTCGCCACCACGTTCCTCGGTCTGGTGGGTTACACCCTGGTGCCCGCGGCGCCGCCGTGGGCGGCGGCGCGGTGTACCGCCGAGCAAGTGGTGGACGGCCCGCGGGAAGCCGAATGCATGGCCACCCCCGAGGCGGCGGATCCCGGTGGCATCCTCGGACCCACCGATGCGCGTCACCCCGGCGCCGCGCCCTACGTGGAACGCATCTCCGCGCGTGGCTGGGAGTACCTGCACATCCACGTCGCGTCGAACCTGATCGAGGTGGGTCAGGGCAAGGCCAATCTGGTGGCGGCCATCCCGTCACTGCATGCCGGGCTCACGATGCTGCTCGCGCTGTTCATGTGGCCGCGGGTCAAAGCGCTCGGCCGAACGCTGTTCCTCGGCTATGCGCTGGCGATGGCGTTCACGCTGGTCTACACCGCCGAGCACTACGTCTTCGACGTTCTGCTCGGATGGGCGCTCGCCGCGGCGGTGGTGTTCGGGTACACGCTCATCGACCGTCGCATCCTGATGCCCAGACAGGCGCGTGCGGCGGCCGCTCGGGAGCCGGTGCCGGCACCGGCCGGTCTGACGGAAGCCGGTTAGGCTGGTCACCGTGACCCACGAGCGAATACCAGAAATGAAGACAATCAACCGTTCCCGCAACCGTTCTCGTCGTGTCATCACCACCGGTATGGCGGCCGCCGCGATCGGCGTCGTGGCGCTGGCGGGCTGCGGCACCGATTCGCCGTCGGGTTCCGATGCCGCGTCGGGCGTCACGACCACGTCGGCAGCGTCCGGATCGCCGTCCGCGTCGGCGCACAACGCCGCCGACGTGATGTTCAACCAGATGATGATCCCGCACCATCAGCAGGCGATCGCGATGGCCGATCTGGTACCCAGCCGCACCGACAATGCTGCCGTCCGGGAACTGGCCACCCAGATCCGCAACGCCCAGCAACCCGAGATCGACCAGATGACGCAGCGACTGCAAGCGTGGGGGGTGCCGACGATGATGTCGGGCTCGCCGTCGATGGAGATGGGTGGTCACGGTGACGGCCATTCGATGGGCTCGATGCAACCGTCCGGCATGGGCATGATGTCCGATGCCGAGATGACTGCGCTGGAGAACGCCCGGGGAGCCGAGTTCGACAGACTGTGGCTACAGGGGATGATCACCCATCACCAGGGCGCCATCGACATGGCGAACACCGAACTGCAGCAGGGTGTCAATCCGGCGTCGCGTGAACTGGCACAGCAGATCAAGACCTCGCAGCAGGCCGAGATCGACCGGATGCGGCAGCTACTCGGGTAGCGACGGCCGACGGTTCGGTGCGGTCAGGGCCTGCGTAGCTGCAGGCGCATCAGATACACCTGGTACGACGTGGAGATCGAGTAGGTGAAGTACAGCGAGTCACCCGACGACCAGGGATGGATGTACGGGGCGTAGCCGGTGTACGGGTTGTTCCACGGGGCGATCATCTCGCCCTGGGTCCACGGCCCCCAGGGATTGTCGGCGGTCCGCATGATCGCCCCGCCGGCCCGGGACGCCAGCGAGACGTATTTGCCCAGGTAATCGTTCCACGCGACGGACATCTCGCCCGTCGGTGCGCCCATCACCGGGGTGGCGGCGTCGGGATTGCCGCGCACCCAGTTGCCGTACGAGAAGTAGTCGTACTTTCCGAGGTGTTCGATGTCCTTCTCGTCCACACGTGACAGGTACACCGCACCGTTCCGGCCATCGGGGGTGCCGTAGGAGTAGATGGTGTGGCCCACCTTGAGGAAGGCACCCATCTGGAACTTCCTATTGCCACCCCCGTTGGGCCGGAACGCGTCGAGGGCCGCCCAGTGATTGCCGTTGTCTCCGGAGACCACGAGGCCCGACCAGCGCGTGAACCACTCCCCGGGCTGTCCCCACTGCCGAACGGCCATCACGTTCATGTACTGCTTGCCGTTGGCGGCCACGCCGGCGGTCGGGAGAACGGTGATCTCGCGCGCGAGGTTCGGCTTCAGCAGGCGGGAGGCGTAGCCGGGCGGGCCGGCGTGGCTGCTGAACGTCATCCCGTGTGCCAGGTTGCGGTCGGTGCTGCGCAGCAAAAAGTTCGACCGCCAGTAGAACAGGTCGCCGTAGAGCAGCGACCACCCGTTGAGCGACTTGGTATCCCCGAACGCGGCCAGGATCTGACCGTTGCCGTTGTCCCACAGGATTCCGAGGTCGGTTCCCCACACCTGATACCGGCCCACGGTGTCGTTCATCGCGAACGGGCCGGTCAGCTGCGCGACCATCGTCGCGTTGCCCGCGGAGTACGTGTCCGCGGTGGCCGGGGGCGCGCTGATGGTTCCGACCGTCAGGGTCACCGTGGCCGCGGCGACGACGGCCGCGACCACCGAACGGCGCAGTCGCCCGAGGGGCGCACGTCCGAACCTGGGCCACGACATGAGCGTGACCTTATCAAGACATATGTGTGACGCGCGCGTGATGAGACGAGTACGGTCCGGCGACAAACGGCAGGAACCCGTGATCCGAAGCACCGGAATCCGCGCGATCGCCGTTGCCGGGCGATACGCTGCCGCCATGACATTCAGTGCTTACACCAAGCAGTTCCCCGATGAGGCCATATCCACCATCCGCAGCGCGCTGATCTTCACCTCGATCCTGGGCATCGTGCTCGGCATCGTGGCGCTGGTGTGGACCAACGCGACCGTCGTCGTGCTCGGATTCCTGTTCGGCGTCGCGCTGATCGTGATGGGCCTGTTCCGGATCTATCTCGCCTTCTCCGCGTCGTTCCTGGGTGCCGGTTGGCGGGTGCTGAGCGGCGTTCTCGGTCTGCTGGTGCTGGCGATGGGCATCATCGCGGTGTTCAGCCCCGAGGACGCGGTGTGGCTGCTGGCGCTGTTCATCGGCATCGGCTGGATCTTCCAGGGCATTTCCGACCTGGCCGCGGCATTCTCGAAGACGGCGCACGCCCCCACCTGGTACCTCATCCTCTCGGGTGTGATCTCGCTGCTCGCCGGCATCGTGCTGGCGTTCATCGCCCCCTTCATCGGGCTTCAGGTGCTCGTCTGGGTCGCCGGCATCATGCTGATCGTGGTGTCGATCGCCACCCTGTTCACCCTGCCCAAGAAGGTCAGCGCACCGCCGGCCGTCTGAGTTCTCACTCCCACCAGGGCGCGATCGGATTGCCCTGCCACCTGGTATGCGCGGGCACCACGTCGCCCCGCATCACCAGGGAGGCAGGGCCCACCGTCGCCGATTCGCCCAGCCCGGACGCGGGCAGCGCGACACAGTGCGGCCCCAGGGTGGCGCCGCGTTCGAGGGTCACCCGGTCGATGGCCATCACCCGGTCGTGGAAAAGATGGGTCTGCACCACGCAGCCGCGCTGCACGGTGGCGCCGTCGCCGAGGGTCACCAGGTCGGCCTCGGGTAGCCAGTAGCTCTCACACCACACCCCCTTGCCGATGCGGGCGCCCAGCAGCCGCAGCCAGATGTTGAGGATCGGCGTCCCGGTGGCGGCGTTGGCGAACCACGGCGCGGCCACGGTCTCGACGAAAGCGTCGGACAGCTCGTTTCGCCACACGAAGGAACTCCACAGCGGATGTTCGGACACCTCGATGCGGCCCACCACCGCCCATTTGGCGGCCGCGGCAACACAGCACGCGATCGCGCCCGCCACCAGCAGCAGTAGGCCGCTGAGTACGGCGGCCACCACGTAGTTGGACTGGCTGGCGATGTATTGCAGGCCCAGCAGCACGAAGATGCCGAGGCCGAAGGAGATCATCACCGGGATCAGGCGCAGGGTCTCGATCACCGCACGGGCCACTTTGAGACGCACCGGCGGATCGAAGGTGCGCGAGGAGTCGGTGGTGGCGGCCGTGCGCCGCAACCGGACCGGTGGGCTGCCCAGCCAGCTCGATCCCGACTTCGCGCGATCCGGGGCCGCCGACAGCACCGCCACGAGACCGTTCTTGGGCACCTTGCGACCCGGACCGGCCATACCCGAGTTCCCCAGGAACGAGCGTTTGCCGATCTTCGCGTCGTCGATGTGCATCCAGCCACCGCCGAGTTCGTACGACGCCACCATGGTGTCGTCGGCGAGGAACGCGCCGTCGGCGATCGTGGTGAACCGCGGCAGCACCAGCGCTGTGGAGATCTCGGTGCCCTTGCCCACCTTGGCGCCCAGGATGCGGAACCACCAGGGCGTCAGCAGGCTCGCGTACAGCGGGAAGAGGTAGGTGCGCGACGAGTCGAGGAGCCGTTCGGTCATCCACACCTGCCAGCCCACCCGCGAGCGCACCGGGTGATAGCCCTTGGTGAGTCCGATCGACATCAGGCGCACCAGTGCCGCGGTGATGATCGCGAACACCAGCAGGCTGACGACGGTGGCGGCGGGCAGCAGGATCAGGGCGCGATAGCCGACGCTGCGCAGCCGGTCGGCGCGCAGCGCCCACGATCCGATGACGAGCAGTCCGGCGGCCAGCGAGATGAGTGGTATCGCTGCCAGCAGCATCGACGAGAGCCCGTACACCGGCACCCACAGGCTGCGCCGCGGGGGACGGTGATCCGGCCACGCCGGGGCGGCCTTGCCGACCTTGACCGCAGGCGAACCGGCCCAGTGCTGGCGGGCCTTGACGCGCCCGAACACCGCCGACCCGGGCGCCACCTCCGCGTCTCTGCCCACCACGGCTCCGGGAGCGAGCGTCGACCGTGCGCCCACCGATGCGCCGCGTTTGATCTCGATCTCACCGATGTGCACGATGTCGCCGTCGATCCACCAGCCCGCGACGTCGACCTCCGGTTCCACCGAGGCACCTTCGCCGATGGTGAGCATGCCGGTCACCGGGGGGATGGTGTGCAGGTCGACGCCGCGTCCGATCCGGGCGCCGAGCGCGCGGGCCAGGTAGATCATCCACGGTGCACCCGACAGGTTGGCGGCGCCGCTGGCGTCGAGGAGGCGTTCGGCCACCCACAGGCGCAGGTGCACGTTGCCACCGCGCGGATAGCTGCCCGGTGTGACCCCCGACAGCAGCAGCCGCGCCCCCACCGCGGCGATGACCATGCGGCCCAGGGGTGTGATGAAGACGAGGAACGCCGCCAGCAGCACCCACCAGTTGACCTCGATCACCCACGGCACCGTCAGCCCCGCACCCCGTGCGGCGGCGGCGCCGACGTTGTTGGCCACGCCCAGCCACGTGGCCCACTGCAGGCCGGTGAGCGTGGTGAGCGGCACCGACATCAGGACCTGCGCGACGCCGGTGGAAGCAGGTGTGGGCCGGACGTCGCGTTCGGTCACCACCGCCGCGGCCGGCATGGTGGCGTCGAGGAACTCGGCCAGCGACCCGAGCCGGGGATGGTCGTAGAGGTCGGCGACGGTGATCGTCGGATATCGCTCGCGCAGCGCGGTGACCAGCTGGGCGGCCGCCAGCGAGCCGCCGCCCTCGGCGAAGAAGTCGGTCTTCTCGCTGGTCACCGAGACCCCGAGCACGTCAGCCCAGCGGCCGGCCAGCCAGGCTTCGGTGCCGGTCAGATCGCCGGTGTCGTCGTCATCGTCGTCGGAGGTGCTCGGCAGCGGCCACGGCAGCGCGTTGCGGTCCACCTTGCCCGATGTGCGGGTGGGCAGTTCGTCGACGAGCGCGAGCCGCGGCACCATCGGTGCCGGTAGCTGCCCGGTGAGGAGCTGATGTGCGTTGGCGACATCGAAGTCGGGGTCGGGGGAGACGAGGTAGCCCACCAGCAGGCTGTTGCCGGCCGCGGACTTGCGCACCGCGGCGGCCGCCCCGCTCACGCCGGGCAGATGCTGCAGCGCGTTGTCGATCTCACCGAGCTCGATGCGCCGACCGCCGACCTTGACCTGGTCGTCGGCGCGGCCCTGGAACACCAGCCCCTCGGGATCGAGCCGCACCAGGTCGCCGCTGCGGTAGGCGCGGTCCCACCCCAGGGTCGGCATCGGTGCGTACTTCTCGGCGTCCTTGGCGGGGTCCAGGTAGTGCGCGAGCCCGACGCCGCCGATGATCAGTTCGCCGACCCCGCCCGGCGCGACCGGCTGGTTGTCGGCGCCGACCACCGCGAGATCCCATCCGGGCAGCGGCAGCCCGATCCGCACCGGCCCCGGTCCGCCCAGTCGGGCCCCGCATGCCACGACGGTGGCCTCGGTAGGCCCGTAGGTGTTCCACACCTCGCGGCCGTCGACCACCAGCCGGTCGGCGAGTTCGGGCGGGCACGCCTCACCACCGAAGATCAGCAGCCGCACCGCCTCGAGCGCTTCCGGCGGCCACAGCGAGGCCAGCGTGGGCACCGTCGACACGACGGTGATGTTGCGCTGCACCAGCCAGGGCCCCAGATCCATGCCGCTGCGCACCAGCGAACGCGGTGCGGGCACCAGACAGGCGCCGTTGCGCCAGGCCAGCCACATCTCCTCGCAGGAGGCGTCGAAGGCCACCGACAGCCCGGCAAGCACCCGGTCGTGCGGGCCGATGGGGGCGTCGAGGCAGAACATGCGGGCCTCGGCGTCGACGAATGCGGCGGCGTTGCGGTGGGTCACCGCGACGCCCTTGGGGGTGCCGGTGGAACCCGAGGTGAAGATGATCCATGCGTCATCGGTCACGTCGGGGCGCTCGGCGCCCGGTGAAGTGTCGGCAGTGTCGCCGCGCCGCGCCCCGGTCGCGTGGATGCCGTCGGCGTCGATGATCGCCTCCACCGCGGCCTCGCCGAAGACGAGCCGGGCCCGCTCGTCGGGGTCGTCGGCGTCGACGGGGACGTAGGCGGCGCCGGCGTAGAGGGTGGACAGAATCGCCGTGTAGAGGTCGCGTGAGCCCGACGGCATCCGGATCCCCACCCGGCTGCCGCGGCGCACCCCTGCGGCCGCCAGGCGCGACACGCCGCGACGGATCACCGCCGATAGCTGCGCGTAGGAGAGAACCTGGTCGCCGTCGTCGATCGCGGGTGCGTCGGGATGGTGCGCAATGGTGTCGTCGAGGATGTCGCACAGCGTCCGCGGGGCGCTGGCCTGCGACGACAACAGGAACTGCGGGGGGATCGCCGCGGTGGCGGGTGCGGTCATCGGTGGCCGTCGAGCGGTCGGAGGCGGGGGCGATCACATGATGGCGACAACATGGCGGCCGTGCGGTGTCCTATATCTCTGATCCCGCAGCGGGTGAGCTCGGGCTCGAAATCTTGCATGTAACGCCGACGGCATGCCCCGGGAGGGGTACCTTGTCAACCACTGTTGTAGCAACGCCATGTGCGACGTAGTGGTTGCCGTCGTCGCCACCACGCGATCTTTGAGCCGCCGGACTCCGGGCTGGCGGTCGGGGGTCGGGTGAGGAGGAACAGCATGCCAATTGTGCATCACCGAAAGCCCAGTCCGCTCTCATACCCGTTATGGCTCTCCACACGCCTGCTGTTGAAGCCTGCGCTGGCGCTGTGGCCGTTGAACAGACCCGGGATGTCGGGCCTGTTCCTGATCGACGCGTTGTTCGCCAGCGGCCCCAAGCCGCGCAATGTGGTCCGCGAGTCGATGGTCCTCGGGGATCGGCCCGTCGAGCTCATCATGCCGACCGGTCCGTCGCGTCGCGATTCCGAGACCGCGATCCTCTACCTGCACGGTGGCGCGTTCGTGGTCGGGGGGCTCGGCACGCATCGGTCCATCGCCAGCCGGCTCGCCCGTGCCTGCGAGATCCCGGTGTTCTCACTGGAGTACCGGCAACTGCCCAAGGCCGGCGTGGGGACGTCGGTGGTGGACTGCATGGCGGCCTACCGCGAACTGCTCACCGAACGCGGCTACCGCCGGGTGGTGGTCGCCGGCGACTCGGCGGGCGGATTCCTCGCCGTCAAGGTGGTCGAGGCGGCCGCGGTCGAAGGACTGCCGCAGCCCGTCGCGCTGGTCGGGTTCTCGCCGTTGCTCGACCTCGATCTCGGGGTGCACCCCGACCGGAGCAGTCGTTCCGACGCCTACCTGCCCAAACGCAAGATGGCCAAGCTCGCGCCGCAGTTCCTCAAGGGGCCGGTGCCGTTGGTCGGCGCCCGCCGGGCCCGCGACATCGATCCCGCCACGTTCCCGCCGACCATCATGATCACCGCGGAGAACGAGATGCTCGAGCCCGACGTCATCGACCTCATCGAGAATCTCGACGAGGCCGGCGTCGAGGCACTGGCCCACAGTTTCGCCTGGCAGGTGCACGCGTTTCCGGTGATGAACGGCCGCCACCGGGAGACCTTGGAGTCGATCGAGGTGACCGCGGCCTTCACCGGTCACGCACTGCGTGAGGCCAAGGCCGCCGACGACCGCGCGCGCCGGGCCATCGGCTAGCCGGTCTCCGGTCAGTCAGGGTCCCGGGCAAGGCGGTATCCGGGTAGTGGCCCTCGCGTGCTCGCCGCACTGCAATAGTGGTGTGGACAGCGACGGCCGCGTGCCGTCATCCGAACACGTGTATTGGCGGTGGTGATCATGGGCGCTTCCACATCGGTGGACGAGCTCTTCGCGTTCGGCAGCCTCCTCGACGACGAGGAGCGGGCGATCATCGACACGGTGTCGTCGTTCGGCACCAAACGGTTGCGTCCGCACGTGGCCGAGTGGTTCGAGGACGGCACCCTGCCGGTGCGCGAGCTCGCACGTGAACTCGGCGGACTCGGTTTGTTCGGCATGCATCTCGAGGGGTACGGCTGCGCGGGCACCTCGGCCACGAGCTACGGGCTGGCCTGTATGGAACTCGAGGCGGTGGACTCCGGGCTGCGCAGCTTCGTCTCGGTGCAGGGGTCGCTGGCGATGTATGCCCTGCGCGCCTTCGGCAGCGACGAGCAGCGCGAGGAGTGGCTGCCGAAGATGGCCGCGGGTGAGGCGATCGGATGCTTCGGCCTCACCGAACCGGATTTCGGCTCCAATCCCGCCGGGATGCGCACCACCGCCAAGCGCGACGGTGACGACTGGGTGCTCAACGGCGCCAAGATGTGGATCACCAACGGCAGCGTCGCCGACGTGGCCGTGGTGTGGGCGCGAACCGACCTCGACGACGGTGCCCGCGGCATCCGCGGGTTCGTGGTGCCCACCGACACCCCCGGGTTCCGGGCGTCGGAGATCAAGCACAAGATGTCGCTGCGCGCGTCGATCACCGCCGAGCTCGCGTTCGAGGACATGCGGCTGCCCGCGTCGGCGATGCTGCCGGGTGTCACCGGCCTCAAGGGGCCGCTGAGCTGTCTGAACGAGGCACGGTTCGGCATCGTGTTCGGCGCGGTGGGTGCGGCCCGCGACTGCCTGGAATCGGCCATCTCGTATGCCGCCGACCGTGAGGTGTTCGACAAGCCGCTGTCGGGGTACCAGATCACCCAGACGAAGCTCGCCGACATGGCGCTCGAGGTGGGCAAGGGTTTCCTGCTCGCGATGCAGCTCGGCCGGATCAAGGACAACGGGAAGATCGCACCCGAGCAGGTCAGCCTCGGCAAACTCAACAACGTCCGCGAGGCGATCGCGATCGCGCGCGAATGCCGGACCATTTTAGGCGCCAACGGAATCACCCTGGAGTACCCGGTGATCCGGCACGCCAACAACCTCGAGTCGGTGCTGACCTACGAGGGCACCAGCGAGATGCATCAGCTGATGATCGGCAAGGCACTCACCGGGCAGGACGCATTCCGGTGAACCCCGACTTCCAGCGCGCCGCACAGGGTGTCTCCCGCGGCATGGTGGTGCTCGGCGGCGTGATCATGATGGTCGCCGTCGGCTTTCTCACCGCCTACTGGTGGGGTGAGCGGCGCTGGGGCTGGGTGATCATGGGCTTCGTGCTGATCGTGGTGAACATCGTGATGATCGTGCTGACCTTGTTGAAGGCGCGCCTCATCCCACCGCCCCCGCGCCACGACGAAGACGACGACCCCGAGGACTGAAACCCCGTCGAGCGTGCCCACTTCCGGGTCGAGCGTGCCCACTTCCGGGTCGAGCGTGCCCACTTCCGGGTCGACCGTGCCCACTCACGCGGTGAGCGTGTCCGGGCAGCACTGCGATCGGTCGTCGGTCGACGCGTCGTCGGCGAACTGCGTGCGGTAGAGCTCGGCATACCGGCCGTTGCGCGCGAGCAACGTCGGGTGATCACCACGTTCGACGACGCGCCCCGCCTCGATCACCACGATCGTGTCCGCGGCGCGGATGGTGGACAGCCGGTGCGCGATCACGATCGACGTCCGCCCCACCAGTGCCTCGGTCAGAGCTTCCTGCACCGCCGCCTCCGACGTCGAGTCCAGGTGTGCGGTGGCCTCGTCCAGGATCACCACCTCCGGTGCGGCCAGCAACAGCCGCGCAATCGTCATGCGCTGGCGTTCCCCACCGGAGAGTCGGTAACCCCGTTCGCCGACAACGGTGTCGAGGCCGTCGGGCAGGCTCGCCACCAGGTCGGCAAGCCGAGCTCGCCGCAACGCGTCCCGGATCTCGTCATCGGACGCATCCGGTTGTGCCAGTGCCAGATTGGCGCGGACGGTGTCGTGGAAGAGGTGGCCGTCCTGGGTTACCAGCCCCACCGTGCGATGTACCGACGCGCTGCGCAGATCGCGGACGTCGACGCCGTTGAGCCTTACCGCGCCGGAATCGACGTCGTAGAGCCGGGTGGCCAGGCTGGCGATGGTCGACTTGCCCGCTCCCGAGCTTCCCACGAGCGCAACCATGGATCCGGCGGGCACGTCGACGTCGATGTCGTGCAGCACTTGGGCTCCGCCCCGATTATCCAGTTGCGCAACCTCTTCCAGCGATGCCAGCGACACCCTGTCGGCCGACGGATAGCTGAACGAGACGTGGTCGAACCGCACACCCACCCCGCCGTCACGATGAGGGACGTCGACGGCGTCGGGTTTGTCGGCGATCAGCGGCTGCAGATCGAGTACCTCGAAGACGCGCTCGAAACTGACCAGTGCACTCATGATCTCGACGCGTGCGTTGGCCAGGGCGGTGAGCGGGGCGTACATCCGGGTGAGCAGCAGGGCGAGTGCCACCACGGCGCCCGGCGACAGGTGCTGATGCACCGCGAGCCAGCCGCCGAGTCCGTAGACCAGGGCGAGCGCCAGCGCCGACACCAAGGTGAGTGCGGTGATGAACACGGCCTGCAGCATCGCGCGACGAACTCCGATGTCGCGTACACGGTCGGCGCGCGCCGAGAACTCCGCACTCTCGAGGTCGGGGCGGCCGAACAGCTTGATCAGCGTGGCCCCCGGCGCGGAGAAGCGTTCGGTCATCTGCGTCGACATGCGTGCGTTGTGTTCGGCCGCCTCGCGGGACAGTGACCCCATGCGGCGGGCCATCCGGCGCGCTGGAACGACGAAGAGCGGCAACAAGATCAGCGCCAGCACCGTGATCTGCCAACTGATCGCGAACATCACGCCGAGGGTCAGTGCCAGGGTCACCACATTCGACACCACGCCCGACAGGGTGTCGCTGAAGGCGCGTTGCGCACCGATCACGTCGTTGTTGAGCCGGCTCACCAGCGCCCCGGTACGCGTGCGGGTGAAAAAGGCGACGGGCATCTGTTGGACGTGGTCGAACACGGCGCGCCGCAAGTCCAGGATCAGACCCTCGCCGATGTTCGCCGACAACCACCGGGTGCCGATTCCCGCCACCGCCTCGGCGACCGCGATGAGCGCTATCAGCACGGCGAGTCCCACGATGGTGCCGCCGGACCCGTGGCCGCTGATCAGGTTCACCACCCGCCCGGCCAGGATCGGCGTCACCACGGTCAGCACCGCGGTGAACACCGACAGCACCAGGAACACGACGATCCGCGTGCGGTGGGGCCGCGCGAAGGTGAGGATTCGGCGCAGCGTCGAGCGCCGATCACCCCGCAACTGCTTTCGCGACGGCGAGCTCGACGACTTGTACATCATGTCCCAGGCAACGGACTGCATGCTCATGTCGACCAGGGTAGAAGCTCAAGTGAGGTTGAGGTCCAGACGAGGTGGTAAGACTCGTGGGCATCGCCGCCTCCTGATGTACAGAATGGGCGTCTCTCCGGATCGCCAACCGCCCTGGTGCACCCCGCGGCCCCCAGGGCCGCCCATTCTGTACAGGAGGCGCGCGTCTCGCTCACCATCTGCATCTGCTGGCCTCCGAGCGGCGGCCACCGAAAAGGAACATGTGTGCACCCCTGTGCCGACAGGACCTCGCTCAGCTGTGCTCGGTCACCTGAGTAAGTTGGATCACAGAGTGTCCGTTCGGTCCAGAGAGGTCAGACATGAGTCAGCAGCTCAAACTCGGCTACAAGGCGTCCGCGGAGCAGTTCGCGCCACGTGAACTGGTGGAGATCGCGGTGGCCGCCGAGGAACACGGCATGGATTCTGTTGCGGTCTCCGACCACTTCCAGCCCTGGCGGCACAACGGCGGTCACGCACCGTTCTCACTCAGCTGGATGGCCGCGGTGGGAGAGCGGACCACGCGCGTGCAGATCGGCACGTCGGTGATGACCCCGACCTTCCGCTACAACCCGGCGGTGATCGCCCAGGCCTTCGCGACGATGGGCTGCCTGTATCCCGGACGCATCATGCTGGGGGTGGGCACCGGCGAGGCACTCAACGAGTACGCCACCGGATTTCAGGGCGAATGGCCCGAGTTCAAGGAACGCTTTGCGCGACTGCGGGAGGCCATCGCGCTGATGCGGGAACTCTGGACCGGCGACGAGGTCGACTTCGACGGCGAGTACTACCACACCAGCGGCGCCTACATGTATGACGTTCCCGAGCAACCGATTCCGGTCTATGTGGCGGCCGGGGGCCCGGTGGTGGCCCGCTACGCCGGCCGGGCGGGTGACGGGTTCATCTGCACGTCCGGCAAGGGCGCCGAGCTCTACACCGAGAAGCTGATCCCCGCGGTGAAGGAGGGTGCGGAGAAGGCCGGCCGCGACTTCGAGGCGATCGACCGGATGATCGAGATCAAGATCTCCTACGATCCCGATCCCGAACTGGCGCTGGAGAATTGCCGATTCTGGGCGCCGCTGTCGCTGACCGCGGAGCAGAAGCACAGCGTCAATTCGTCCACCGAGATGGAGCGGCTCGCCGACGAATTGCCGATCGAGCAGGTCGCCAAGCGCTGGATCGTCGCATCAGATCCCGACGACGCGGTGGAGAAGGTCAAGTTCTACACCGATGCCGGCCTCAATCACCTGGTGTTCCACGCACCCGGGCACGATCAGCGTCGCTTCCTCGACAACTTCGAAAAGGATCTCGCGCCGCGGCTGCGCACGCTCACCGTCGCCTGACCCTGGCCCACCCGGACGCCTGACTCCCGAGGCCCACCCGGACGCCTATACGGCGACGGCCGACGGGTGGGTGCGTGCGGCCTGCTCACGTATCAGTTCGACGACGCGGTCAGCGGCCCGATGCTCACGCACCGAATGCCGACGCCGTATCGAAATCGACCGCCGCGGAGTGGGTTCGGCGATCGAGACCACTCGCACGTCGGCGGGTACGTCGAGCAATGCGAGTGCGGGCACCACGGTCAGCCCCACGCCGGCCGCAACGAAATTGACCGCCGTCAGGTAGTCATGCGTCTCGACACCGAAGCGCGGCGTGAAACCGGCGGCGGTGCATGCGCGCAACAGGGCCTCGCGGCACGGGCCGCGGGCCACGTCGTTGTCGATCCACACCTCGTCGGCCAGGTCCCGCAGCAACACCTCGTCGCATCCGGCGAACTGTGAGTCCGGGGCCACCACCACCCGGTAGTCCTCGGTGAGTAGCGGCTCGCAATCGTAGGAGCGCATCGACGTGCTCGCCGCGCCGTCGACGTAGATCTCGATGTCGGGCGGGGCCAGTCCTGCGGCGGCGAGTTCGACGAGCCGCAAATCCATTCGCAGATCCGGGAATTCGCGTCGGATGCATGCCACCACCGATGGCATCCAGGCGGCTCCCGCCGACGCGAAGTAGGTGATGCGCAGGGTGCCCGCGCGTCCGTCCCGCAGGTCCGACACGACCCCGTCGAGCCGGGTGAGCTGGTCGAAGAGCGCCGACGATGCGGATGCCAGCGCGGTGCCCGCATCCGTGGGGGTGATGCCGCGTCCGTCGCGTTCCACGAGCGTCAATCCGGTCTCGCGTTGCAGCGCGGCGATGTGCTGGCTCACCGCCGACGACGTGTAGCCGAGTGCGAGCGCGGCGCCGCTGACGGAACCCTCGGCCACCACTGCCCGGAACACGCGAAGTCGATGCGGGTCGATCATGAACCCGATAGTACAGCGCGACTGACGAATGGTTAATGAATATGAACTTGTGCTGAACAGATCCCGGGACGAGCATGGAGCACATGAGCCGTCGTGCACCCGACCTCGCCGCCCTCGCCGCGGCGGTCACCGTCGTCTTGTGGGCGTTGTCGTTCATCGCGATCCGCTCGGCCGGCACGGCCTTTTCGCCGGGAGCGCTGGCGTTCGGACGCCTGGCCGTCGCCGTCGTGGCGCTCGCCGTGATCGCCGTCATCGCGGCCGCCGGTCGTCGCACGGGCTCCCGAACGATCGTCCCCCGGTTGCCTCGCGGTCGTGCGCTGGGCCTCGTCGTCGCCTACGGGGTGGCCTGGTTCGGGGCATACACGGTGGTGCTCAACTGGGCCGAGCAGCATCTCGATGCGGGTACCGCCGCTCTGTTGGTCAATTTTGCGCCCATTCTGGTGGCGATCGCTGCCGGATTGTTCCTGGGCGAGGGCTTCTCACGACGCCTGGGAATCGGGATCGCCATCGCCTTCTCCGGGGTGGTGCTCATCTCCGTCGGTGGCGACGGCGGGCACACCGAGTGGCTGGGCATCGTGCTCGGGCTGATCGCCGCCGTGCTCTACGCGCTCGGGGTGCTGCTACAGAAGGTGGCGCTGCGGGAGGTGGATGCGCTGGCAGCCACCTTCTGGGGTGTGGTCGCCGGGGCGATCGTCACCGTGCCGTTCGCCCCCGCCACGGTGCGCGAGATGGCAGCCGCACCGGCCGCCGACATCGCCGCCGTGGTGTTCCTCGGCGTCGGTCCCACCGCGATCGCCTTCACCACGTGGGCCTACGCGCTGCGCCGCACCGGCGCCGGCGCGATGGCGGCCACCACCCTGGTGGTGCCCGCACTGGTCATCGTGTTGTCGTGGCTGCTGCTCGACGAGGTGCCCACCCCGATCCGGATCGTCGGCGGTGTGCTGTGTCTGGCGGGCGTGGCCATCACCCGTGGGCTGCTGTGGCCGCGCCGATCGGCCAGGCCCACGGCCATGCGTGCCGTCGTGCGGGAGCCGGGCCACCCACTAGGCTGAGGACATGGCCGCACAGAGCGTGACCTCCACGAAGATCTACATCGCATCTGCCGAAGCGGAGACCGGAAAGTCGACGGTCGCACTCGGCGTTCTCTCCCTGCTGACCGCGACCGGCGGACGCGTCGGCGTCTTCCGACCCATCTCGCGCGCCGCCCGCGGACAGCGGGACTACCTGCTCGATCTCCTCATCGAACACACGTCGGCCGACATCGGGTACGACGACGCGATCGGGGTGACCTACGAGCAGGTGCACTCCGACCCCGACGGCGCCATCGCCGAGATGGTGGCGCGCTTCCACGCCGTGGAGTCGCGCTGCGACGCCGTCGTCATCGTCGGTTCGGACTACACCGACGTGGGCAACCCGTCCGAACTCACGTTCAACGCGCGCATCGCCGCCAACCTGTCGGCGCCGATCATCCTGGCGCTCAAGGCGGTTGACCGCACACCCACCGAGATCCGTGATCTCGCCGAACATCTCCTGACCGAGATCGCCGCGATGCACGCCACGACCTCGGCGGTGGTCGCCAATCGATGCGATCCCGAGGACATGCCGCTCATCGCGGAAGAACTCGAAAAGCTCGACGTGCCGAGCTGGTGCCTGCCCGAGGAGCCGGTACTGTTCGCCCCCACCATGTCGGAACTGAAGGTGTCGCTCGACGCCCAGATGTACAGCGGCGACGAGGAATTGCTCGATCGCGAGGCACTCAAGGTGATGGTCGGCGGCATGACCGTCGAACACATCCTGGAACGGCTCACCGACGGCACCGTCGTCATCACCCCGGCCGATCGCTCCGATGTGTTGCTCTCGCTGGTCACGGCCAACGCGGCCCATGGCTTTCCCCGACTGTCCGGCATCATTCTCAACGGCGGTCTCAAACCGCACCCGATGATCGACATGCTCGTCAACGGTTTGCAGCCGACGCTGCCGATCATCATGTGCGAGCAGGGCACCTACGAAACCGCTCGCACGGCCGCCGACACCCGCGGTCGCATCGCCATCGGCTCGGCCCGCAAGATCGACGCCGCGCTGGCGCTGATGGAATCGCATGTCGACTCCGGCAAACTGATGGAGGTGCTCGACGTCCGGCCGCCGGAGGTCACCACCCCGCAGATGTTCGAGTACGGACTCATCGCCCGCGCCCGCGCCGACCGCAAGACCATCGTGCTTCCCGAGGGGGACGACGACCGAATCCTGCGTGCGGCAGGACATCTGCTGCGCCGCAACGTGGTGTCGCTGATTATCCTCGGCGAGGCGTCGGCGGTGGGCAGGCGCGCCCAGGAACTCGGCATCGATCTCGCCGGAGTGGAGATCATCGATCCCGCCACCTCGCCGCTGACCGACGAGTTCGCCCACATCTACGCCGATCTCCGCAAGCACAAGGGTATGGATTTCGAGCACGCACAGGAGCGCATGCGCGACGTGTCGTACTTCGGCACCATGCTCGTCTACACCGGACAGGCCGACGGCATGGTGTCCGGCGCCGCGCACACCACCGCGCACACCATCCGGCCGGCATTCGAGATCATCAAGACCCAGCCGGGTGTCTCGACGGTGTCGAGTGTCTTCTTCATGTGTCTCGCCGACAAGGTTCTCGCGTACGGCGATTGCGCGATCGTGCCCGACCCCACCGCCGAGGAACTCGCCGACATCGCCATCTCGTCGGCGGGCACCGCTGCGGGCTTCGGGATAGAGCCGCGGGTGGCGATGCTCTCGTATTCCACCGGCCGTTCGGGTACCGGCGCCGACGTCGACAAGGTGCGGGTGGCCACCGACCTGGTGCGCGAGCGGGCGCCGGAGTTGCTGGTGGAGGGGCCGATTCAGTACGACGCCGCGGTGGAACCGTCCGTGGCGGTGACCAAGATGCCCGATTCGGAGGTGGCCGGACGTGCCACCGTGCTGATCTTCCCCGACCTGAACACCGGCAACAACACCTACAAGGCGGTGCAGCGCAGCGCGGGCGCCATCGCGATCGGTCCCGTGTTGCAGGGCCTGCGGCGTCCGATCAACGACCTCTCTCGGGGCGCTCTGGTGTCCGACATCGTGAACACCGTTGCGATCACCGCGATTCAGGCCCAGAACATGCAGCCCGACCAGAGCATGTCCACCGAGGCGGTCGCCCAGTGAGTGTCTCGGCGGCCGGCGCCGTCCTGGTGCTCAACGCAGGCTCCTCGTCGCTCAAATACCAGTTGCTCCACCCCGACAGCAGGGTGGTGGTGGCCGAGGGTATTGCCGAGCGGATCGGTGACGACGGGGCGTCCATCTCGCACTCACAGGACGGCGAGACGGTCAACGAAACCCTCCCGCTGCCGGATCATCTCGCCGCGATCGAGGCGGCGAAGGGCCTGTTCGACGCCCACGGGGTGTCGCTTGCGCACGCCGGACTTGCCGCCGTGGGCCACCGCGTCGTGCACGGTGGTCGTAGCTTCTTTCATCCCACGTTGATCACGCCGGAGGTGATCAGCGAGATCTCGCGGATCTCTCCGCTTGCGCCACTGCATAATCCGGCAAACCTCACCGGCATCGAGGCGGCACGCAAGCTGCTTCCCGAGGTGCCGTCGGTCGCCGTCTTCGACACCGCCTTCTTCCACGACCTGCCCGACGCCGCCGCCACCTACGCGATCGATCGGGGTGTGGCCAGCCTGCACGCGGTGCGCCGCTACGGGTTTCACGGCACCAGTCACGAGTTCGTCTCCGGCCGGGTGGCGCAGTTCCTCGGCCGCGATCTCGCCGACCTCAACCAGATTGTGCTGCATCTGGGCAATGGCGCGTCGGCATCGGCGATCGCCGGGGGGCATCCGATCGACACCACGATGGGCATGACACCGCTGGAGGGACTGGTGATGGGCACCCGCAGCGGCGATATCGACCCCGGCCTCGTGCTGCACCTGAACCGGGTGGCCAAACTGAGCGTCGATCAGATCGACACCCTGCTGAACAAGAACTCCGGACTGAAGGGATTGTGCGGGGAGAACGACTTCCGCGTGATCACGACACGGATGGAGAACGGCGACGTCCACGCACATCAGGCCTACGACGTCTACATCCACCGCCTGCGCCGCTACATCGGCGCCTACATGATCGAACTCGGCCGGGTGGACGCCATCACCTTCACCGCGGGAGTCGGCGAGAACGCGGCAGGTGTGCGTGCCGACGCTCTGGCGAACCTGGAGAACTACGGGATCGTGGTCGACCCGGAACGAAATGCGGTGCGCAGCAAGGAACCGCGGCGGATCTCGGCCGACACCAGTGCCATCGACGTACTGGTGGTACCGACCAACGAAGAACTCGCGATCGCCCGACTGGCCGCAGAAGTGGTGACAGGAGGCGGCTAAAGCCATCTCTCAGCGGTTCTCGGTCAGGACGTGCCGGTACGTTCAGCGTAGTTCTTCCGTTTCCGGTGGTCGACGTCACCGAGGAAGACATGGTCGGCACCGACGAAGCGCTCGACGGCCTCAGCCACACCCTGAGGAAGAAATCTCCTGGCGCTCAACGCCAGGACAAATGATCGCGGCACCACGAGGCGCGGGCGCGGATTGTCGATCAGCCCGACAACCGCTTGCGCGACGTCATCGGGTTCGATATTCGCGAATCCCCTCGCGTGCCCGATCCCGGCGATCATCTCGGTGTTGGTCAGCGAAGGCAGTACCGCGGAGAACTCGACACCGGTGCCGCGATTCTCCAACCGGACCGCGTCGGTGAAACCGAGCACGGCGAACTTCGAGGCCGAATACGTTGCGATACCGGGTACCGGCATGATCGCGCCGGACGAGGAGATGTTGATGATGTGCCCGCGGCCCCGGGGGATCATGCGTGTGGCCGCGAGTTTGGTGCCCAGCATCATGCCGTAGGTGTTGACGGCCAGCACGCGCTGGGTGTACTCGTCCGGCTCGTCCACAAAGGGGCCCACGGCGATGATCCCGGCGTTGTTGACCAACACGTCGATTGCTCCGAGGTCGTCCTCGACCGCGCCGAGGAAGTCGCCGAAGGACTGCCGATCGGTCACATCCACACGGCGGTGGAGCTCGAACCCATTCGCGGCCGCCGCTTGTTCGAGGGCGCCCTGGTCGATGTCGCAGACGGCGACTCTGGCTCCGCGGACATGCACGGCCGCGGCGATCGCCAGGCCGATACCGCGCGCTGCACCGGTGACGGCGACGACCTTGCCCGCAAGACTGACTGATCGACTCATTTGCGCCTCCGCGAGGGAACACGTCGTAACGTCACTCTAGAACAATGTCCACGGCCGCACGTAGTTCGCGAGGTCGACCAGCATGAACCGGTGATCGCGATTGGTGCGCGTGGCGCGCGCGAGTTGCCGCAGCGACCGTTCGGTGCCCGCCCGCAGCCCCTGCTCGCTGAAGGGAAAGCCCAGGAGCTTCTTCGGTTCACCGCCCCCGTCGGGGTGCGCGATCACCCAACCCAGTGCGGTGCCGAGCACGATCAGGAGTAGTCGCGGCTTGCGGGGCTCGGAGTCGGGCATCGCCTCCATGCGGGCGGCCGCGGCCACCAACTGCGCCTTGGTCACCTCGGCCGGATCGCGACCATGCACGAGTGCGATCACCGCGGTGGCCCGTGCGGTGTTGAAATGCCTACTGGTGGCCGGAACCTCATCGAGCGGTTCGATCGCCGCATCGAAATCGCCGCGGGCCACTGCGAGGCGGGCCATACCGAAGGCCGCGGTCACGATACTGTGATCGGTCAACCACAGGTCGTGATAGTTTTGCGCGGCAACATGATACAGCTCGAGCACCCGATCCCGTGACCGATCGGAGTGGTCCTTCTCGTCGGACAGCCAGCGGCCGATCAGTTCCGCAGTGCCCGCGACGGCCAGCTTGGGTGCCACCTCGCCGGGCATCGCCAGCAGCACCTCGTCGAAACGTTCGTAGGCGAGTTCGGGCTCGTCGTTCATCAGCGCGCAGATACCCATATACCACTGCACCCGCCACGAATCGCCATGCTGCACAGACACTTCACGCAGCAGCGCCAGCGCGGTGTCCACGTCGTCGAGTTCCAGGTGTGCGCGTGCCTCGGCCAGGTCGATCTCCAGGGACGGGTGTTTGTCGCTCGACGCGTGTCCCAGCAGTGACCGGAATCCCTCGGCACGGGCGGCATGGATCGAATCCAGCGTCTGCCGCGGATCGGACAGTGCCGCCGAATTCAGCAGTCCGGCAGCGGGATCGGCCGGATCCACCAGCGGCACCGGCAACGCGCGGGCCATGTCCACCGGATCGTAGAAGGCCGCCTGGTCGGGATCGAAGAAGCCGTCGACCGGCGCCAGCATCAGATCGGTCCCGAAGGTGGAGCGCTGCGGGGTGAACACCGTCGACAGCGACGGCCGCGGCACACCGGTGTGCACGGCGACCGTCTCGCGCAGCACATTGAGCATCTGCGTGGTCATCTCCTCGGCGGAGGAGAACCGGTCGTGCGGATCGGTCGCGGTGGCCCGCGCCAACAGCAGGTAGAACGACGGATTGTCCCGGAACACCGGGGTGGTCTCGGCGTCGGGCAGCCCGTCGACCAGTCTGCCGTCCTTCTTGGGCATGTGGACGGTCAACGCGGCCAGGGTGCGCCCGATGCTGTAGATGTCGGTCACCACCTGCGGGCCGGTGCGCACGATCTCCGGTGCCTGGAAACCCGGGGTGCCGTACAGGTGCCCGTACCCGTTGATCGGCGACACCGCGCCGAGGTCGATCAGCTTCACCTCGTCACTGCCGACCATCACGTTGTCGGGTTTGACGTCGTTGTACACCAGACCCACCGAATGCAGGTATCCGATCGCGGGCAGCACCTCGAGCATGTAGGCCATCGCCTGCTCGACGGTGAGCAGTTTGCCCGGGCGCGTCGCGGTGATCTGCTTGAGGGTGCGGCCACCGATGTACTCCATCACGATGTAGCCGAAGCGCTCGCCGTACTCGTTGATGTGCTCGACGAAGTTGTAGATCTTCACGATGCCGGGGTGGTTCACCGACGCCAGGAACTGTCGTTCGGCCAGCGCCACCTGCTGCGCCTCGGAATCCGAGGAGTTCAGCAGACCCTTGAGCACCACCGGCCGGTCGGAGACGTTGCGGTCGATGGCCAGGTAGATCCACCCCAGCCCGCCGTGTGCGATGGCCCCGGCGATCTCGTACTGGCCGGCCACCAGGGTGCCGCGCGCCAGACCCGGCACAAACGAGTACCGCGCACCGCAATGCGGGCACACTCCGGTGAGTTCACCGGCACCCGAGCCGCCCGAACGCCCCACGGGTCGTCCGCACCGCCAGCAGTCCCGCTTGCCCTCGGCGATGACCGGCGAGTCCAGCACGGCGTCTTCGGGTTCGATGTCGGTGATCTTGGGAAGCTCCACCAGTCCGCTGCCCAGCCGCCGGTCGTGCACGCGGGCTTGTTGGCGCGGCACCAACCGTCGGGTGTGTCCCACCGACACCAGCGCCTCGGTGGGAATGGTCGGACCCGACCGCACCACCGGTCCGGTGGAGTCACGGCTACCCGACTGCGGCGTGGCCTCGGTGCCCATGTCGAGTTGATCGAGACTCGCCTTCTGGGTGCCCATGTCGAGCTGATCGAGACTCGCCTTCTGGGTGCCCATGTCGAGCTGATCGAGGCCGGCCTTCTGGGTGCCGACGTCGAGTTGGTCGAGGGTCGCCTTCTGGGTGCCGACGTCGATATCCGAGCGCGCCCCATCCCCGGAGGTCCCTGCCCGCGTGGCGTCCGGGCCTTCGTCGGATGTCGACATCTCACACCGCCTCGATCAGGATCGCACCGCCTCAATCACGGTAGTCCGGTTGTGGTGGACCGTCGCCGGGTCCCAGGATCGACAGCCACTGGTTGTACATCTCCTGCCATCTTCCGGAGGCGCGGAGACGTTCGAGGGTGCCGTTGACGAATCGCACCATGTCGTCGTGTCCGCGTGGGATGCCCACCCCGTAGTACTCCTCGCCCAGACCCGGACCCACCACCTCGACCCACGGATCCTGGCTGGCGAGTCCGGCGAGAATCGCGTCGTCGGTGGTCACCGCGTCCACCTGGCCCTGTTGCAGCATCACCAGGCAATCCGCCCACGTCGTGGTCGTCACCATCTTCGCACGGGGCTGGATCTGCTGCATCCGGCCGAGCGACGTGGTGCCGCGCGCCGCGCACACCCGCTTGCCGGCGAGCTGTTCCGGCCCGCTGATCCCGGAATTTCGTTGTGCCAGAATCTTTTGCGACGCAACGTAATACGGGCTGGAGAAGCTGGCGTCGCGGAGCCGGTCGCAGGTGATGCTCATCGTCTTGACCACCACGTCGACCTCTTCGTTGCGTAACGCCTCGGTGCGTTCGTCGGAGCTCAGCACGCGGTACTCGATCCGATTCGGGTCGCCGAAGATGTCGCGGGCGATCTCGCCGGCCACATCGGCGTCGAATCCCTTGATGTCACCGGAGATCGGGTCGCGGAAGCTGAACAGGTTGGATCCGATGTCGAGTCCGACGATGAGCCTGCCGCGGCGCTCGATGGCCTCCATCGTGCTGCCCGGCGGCATCTTCATCGGCTCGGGGTGTTCGCCGCGCGGGCGCAGACTGGCCGTCGCGTCGCATGATTCGGAGTTGGGTGGACTCTCCACCGCAACGTTGGTCTCGGCGCCCGGCGGGGTGGGCATCATCGCCGCGGCGACAGGCGCGGGTGAGTCGGGTGCGGGAAAGGTGACGCATCCTGTCAGCGTCACCGCGGCCGCCGCCATCGCCAGCGCGGCGGCGGCTCGCGTGCGCGCCCGCCGGCCGTTCATCGGTACTCCCGGATACGGGGAATGAGTCCCAGCACGAGCGCGACGGTGGCGAACACGGTCAGGGCGAGGATGCCGTTACCGGTGAAACCGAGCACGCGTTGGGCGGTGTTGATGTCGTCTCGAAACGACGTGCGGGTGGTGGTGATCCCCTCGACGAGAGCTGCATCCACCGCGTCGTAGCTGGTGGCCGAACTCTGCGGTGACTCGCCCACCGTCATCTCGCGCGCGGCGATGAAGTCACCGGCCTCCATCTTCTGCCGCACCTGCTCGTCGGTGGTCGTCCACTGGTCGAGCGCACCGCGCAGCGAGGTCAATTGCGTGGCGCTCAGGGAGCCGGCCGAACCCTGGTCGTCGCGCAGTTCGGTCAGGATGCGCCCGATCTGCGCGGTGGAATCCTCGAATGCGCTCTGCTGTGCGGCCTGGTCGCCGCGCCGCAGCAGCGAGAGCATCTCTGCCGACCGCGCCTGCTGGGTGAGGATACGGGCCTCGGTGAGCTGCCGCAGTGGTTCGGCGCCGTCGGACTTGGCCGCGCTCGTCGCCGCCACCGACAGCAGTCCCGATGCCAGCAGCCACACCAGGCCACCCAGGATCGCCACCAGCGCGGCGAGAATGCCGACGTTGAACCGGCGTCGGGTCCGCTTGGCCATATAGCGGGACACCGCGACGAAGGCCATCGCCAGTACCAGCAGTGCGGCGTACACGCCCCACGGCGGCACGGTGAGCGTTTGCTGCGGGTCGGCGATCGCCGCCGACCGTCGTTCGTAGAGTCGCTGCGCGGCGGGCAGGATGCGGCTCTGCATGAGCGCGGAGGCCTGCCCGAGGTAGGCCGATCCCACCGGATTGTTGAGCCTGTTGTTGGTTCGGGCCGTTTCGATCAGTCCGCTGTAGACGGGCAGCGCGGTCGCGATGATCTTGAGATCGGAGTTCATGGCGCGATCGACTGCCGAATCCTGGGTGCCCGGGGTGCCGGTGTCGCCCGCGGCGATGAGCAGCGACGCCGACGCGGTCGCGAGCGCGTCGGAATAGCGCTCGCGCAATTGTGGGGTTTCCAGCCCGCCGGAGATGAACGCCGAGTTGGCCGCGGCGTCGGCGATCGACAGCGAACTGTAGAGCACCTGCGCAGCCTCGGCGAGCGGCTCGGCGCGATCGATCATCGTCTGCAGCGACGCGGTCCGGTCCTTCAGCGTCGTCGAGGCGTACCAGCCGGTGACGAGCGCAGCCACCGACAGCACCATGGAGATGAGGAGGAGTTTTCCGGGCGTGGTGCCCGCATAGTGGCGCATCGACGACAGCGGCGACTGGGTGCGCGTCGGTGCGGAGGAGATGAGTTCGCGGCGGTCGGCGAGGACCTGGCGGATCGGCGGCGAGGTCGGATTGGGGCGGAAGGTTCTCCCGGCGCGGGTGAGTGCCGTGCGCACGGGAGAAGCGTCGCCGGTCACCTCAGATCCCTTCCGAGTGCTCCATCATCTGTGGTCCGCGCTCCCTGGATGCCTGCCATCTGTACGTATATCGCTCGCCGGTGCGAGTCCGTTTCCAGCCTAGCCCCCGACACCGCGATCCGAGGTGGACCTGGCCCTCGCCGGGTGAGTCCCCTACGGTTGACCTGTGGTACGCGGAGACGGCGACGGCTGGGTGCTCGACCCGGACGGTACGCGGTACTGGGGTGTGCACGGTGCGGCCGGATTGCTGCTCCGCGCGCCGCTGCCGGACGGCACGATGACCGTCCTGCTGCAGCATCGGGCCATCTGGTCACATCAGGGTGGCACCTGGGCGTTGCCCGGGGGCGCCCGCGACTCCCACGAGAGCGCGATCGACACCGCCGTGCGCGAGGCCGACGAGGAGGCCGGCATCGGCGGTCATGATCTGCGGGTGGTGGCCGCGCTCGTCACCCACCGTGCCCGGGCCGGCTGGACCTACACCACGGTGATCGCCGACATCGACGAGCCGGTGCGCACCTTTCCGAACGGTGAGTCCGCGGAGCTGCGGTGGGTTCCCGAAGCCGACATCGCCGCGCTTCCGCTGCATCCGGCGTTCCGGGAGAGCTGGCCCCGACTCCGTGATCGGCTGGCCGCGCTCGATTCGAGTGCCTAGGCGATTTCCAGTAGCCGATTGGCCCCGGCGACCAGCGCGTTGACATTCGCCTCATCGGGTGAGGCGCCCACCCCGCATCCCCAGCGCTGCAGCCGATCGCGTTCGCACAGCACGAACGTGGTGATCGTGCCCGCGGTCTCACGCTGGTGCAGGCGCAGGATCTGCACCGCGGCGCCGATGTCGTAGAGGATCGACGTCATCGCGCCCATGGCGCCCGACGCGGTGCCCGTCAGCGACATGATGCGGTCGGCATAGGCGATGGTCGCCCGGCATTCCACCAGGTCGGAGGCTATGGGGGTCAGCGACCACGAACCGAGCCTGATGGCTCCGGAGGTCGAGTACTCGTCGATGAATTCCTGCCAGGACATGCCGGGGACCTCCTCGCGGATCGCGGCGGGCAGCAGCCCGCCGGGTGGACACGACAAGGCTGACTCGCGCAGATGAAGGCTGTGCATCACGAATGGTCATTTCGGTGGAAGAAGCGATGACCGACGAGCGCGCAACGACCCCGCAGCGGGGGGTCGATCGGATCAGACCCCGCTGCGGCGGGTTACGAGGAGGCTCGCGCTGCACAACATGATGTCGGTCAGCCTAGCAGGTGCGCGCGCAGTTGGCGGGTGGCGGTCGCGGGGTCGGGGGCGGCGGTGATCGCGCGCACCACCACCGCCCGCCGCGCCCCCGCGGAGCGCACCTGTGCGAGCCGCCCGGTATCGATGCCGCCGATCGCGAACCACGGCTTGGCCGCAGCGACGGGTGCGGCGGCCACCTGCCGCACCAGGTCGAGGCCCGGGGCGGGCCGTCCCGGTTTGGTGGGGGTGGGCCAGCACGGACCCACGCAGAAGTAGTCGACGTCGGTGTCGGTCGCGGCGTGTGTGGCCTGGTCGATGTCGTGCGTCGATCGCCCGATCAGCACGTCGGGGCCGACGATCGTGCGCGCGTCGGCCGGGGCCAGGTCATCCTGGCCGACGTGCAGCACGTCGGCACCGGCGAGAGCGGCGATGTCGGTACGGTCGTTGACCGCGAGCAGCGCATCGTGAGCGGAGGTCAGCTGGCGCAGGCCGGCCAGGATCTCCAACTCGTGGCGTGCCTCGAGTGCACCGAACCGCTGCTCACCCACCGATCCCTTGTCGCGCAGTTGGACGATGTCGACGCCGGCGGCGAGGACGGCGTCGACGAAGTCGAGCAGATCACCGCGCTCGCGGCGGGCATCGGTGCACAGGTACAGCGTGGCGGCGTCGAGTCGCTGCCGTTTCCCTCCGGTCACGACGTCAAGCGTAGGCGCGGGTAGCATCGCGACAACAAGCACACGGGAGTCCGCGGAACGCCGGGCTGAGAGTGCGGGACGCCCCCGCTGACCGTCACACCTGATCCGGATCATGCCGGCGAAGGAAGGATCTCTGCACTCATGCCAGCTGTACGCCCGTCGCCTGAGACGTACCCCCGCCCCACCGATCTCGCGGTGATCGGCGGTGGTGTCATCGGGCTGACCTGTGCGCTGGCCGCAGCCGACGCCGGACTGCGGGTGGTGGTTCACGACGCGGGTCCGGGGCGACGGGCCTCGCAGGTGGCCGGTGGCATGCTCGGCTCGCTCGGGGAGGGTATCCCCGGCGAGGAACGGCTACTGGCCATCAGCTCGGCATCGGTGGCGCGCTGGCCGCAGCTGCTCGACCGTCTCGACGAGGTGTCGCCATCGGAGACCCCGCATCGGCCGGTGCGCACCGCCACCGACTCACTGTTCGTGGGAACCTCGTCGGCAGACCTGCGTGAACTCGATCGTCTGGCCGAAACATCTTGGGACGCAAGCCTTGTGCCCGGACGCGAGGTGCGGCGCATCGACCCGGCGCAGGTCCGCGACCTCGAGCCCGCACTGTCGGCGCGCGTGCGCGGTGGGTACCTGGTGACCGGTGAGGGGGCCGTCGACAACCGTCTGCTTCTCCTTCGCCTGCGGGCGGCGCTGCTTGCCGCGGGCGGCACGGTGATCGACGGGCCGGTCTCCTCGCTCGACGACGTGCACGCCGGCCAGGTGCTGATCGCCGCGGGCGCCGGAGTGCGCCGGCTGTGGCCGCAGGCGCCGATCCACCTGCTCAAGGGCGAGATCCTGCGGTTGCGCCGCACCCCGTGGTCGGTGCCGCCACCGACCCGCGTCATCCGTGCCCGGGTGGACGGGCGTGTGGTGTACCTGGTGCCCCGGGACGACGGAATCGTGCTCGGCGCAACACAATACGAGTCCGATGACGAATCATCCGGCGCAGACGTGGGCGGTGTCACCGACCTGCTCGCCGACGCGGCAGAAGTCCTCCCCGGGTTGCGCGGTTACGAACTCGCCGAGGTCGGTGTCGGATTCCGTCCGTGCACCCCCGACGCGCTGCCGATCATCCGCCGCCTCGACGAGCGGACTTGTGTCGCAGCCGGATTCGGCCGCAACGGGATCGTGCTGGCGCCGTATGCCGCCGCCGAGGTGCAGCGTCTGCTGGGCCTGGCCGCGAAACTCACCGCCGCGGGCACCGGGGGTGAGGGTCGATGACGATCACGGTCAACGGCGAACACATCGACTGGGCCGCGGGCACCTCGGTGGGTGATCTGGTCGCCTCGCTCGGGCTACCCGATCGCGGCATCGCCGTCGCGGTCGACGGTGCGGTGGTCCCGCGCGGGCGCTGGCACACCGCGGTGTCCGACGGCGCGATCGTCGAGGTCGTGACGGCGGTGCAGGGTGGCTGAGCGCCTGGTGATCGCCGACCGAGAGTTCGAATCGCGGCTCATCATGGGCACCGGCGGGGCGGCGAATCTCGCGGTCCTCGAACGCGCACTGATCGCCTCGGGCACCGAGCTCACCACCGTCGCCATGCGCCGGGTGGGCGCGGGATCCACAACGGGGATCCTGGATCTGCTGCGGCGGCTGCGCATCGACGTGCTGCCCAACACCGCGGGCAGCCACAGCGCCGCCGAGGCGGTCCTCACCGCGCAACTGGCCCGCGAGGCACTCGACACCGCATGGGTCAAGCTCGAGGTGACCGCCGACGAACGCACCCTGATGCCCGACGCCGTCGAACTCGTCGACGCCGCGCGCAGGCTCGTCGACGACGGATTCACGGTGCTCGCCTACACCAACGACGACCCGGTGCTCGCCACCCGCCTCGCCGATCTCGGGGTGGCCGCGGTGATGCCGCTCGGCTCGCCGATCGGGACGGGCCTGGGAATCGGCAACCCGCACAACATCGAGATGATCGTCGCCGGAGCCGACGTCCCGGTGATCCTCGACGCCGGGATCGGCACCGCGAGCGACGCCGCGCTGGCGATGGAACTCGGCTGTGACGGCGTGCTGCTGGCATCGGCGGTCACCCGCGCGGTCGATCCCGAACGGATGGCTACGGCGATGCGCCACGCGGTGGCGGCCGGGTGGCTGGCCGCCGGTGCCGGTCGGATCCCCAAACGCTTCTGGGCGCACGCCTCCTCGCCCGGCGCCGATTGATCGCTAGGGTCGAGGACGTGCTGGAACTAGTCCACCTGACCAAGAACTTCGGCGGGGTGCGCGCCGTCGACGATCTCACGTTCACCGTCGCACCCGGGCACGTCACCGGGTTCCTGGGACCCAACGGCGCAGGCAAGTCCACCACGATGCGCATGATTCTGGGACTTGACAGGCCCACGTCGGGGACCGCCACCATCAACGGGGCGCCCTACACGGCGCTGGCGCATCCGCTGCGGGAGGTCGGCGCCCTGCTCGACGCGAAATGGGTGCATCCCAACCGTTCGGCCCGCGCCCACCTGCGGTGGCTGGCCACCAGCAACGGCATTCCGACGGCCCGGGTCGACGAGGTGCTCGCGATGGTGGGCCTCACCGACGTCGCGGGTAAACGCGCCGGCGGGTTCTCCCTGGGTATGTCCCAGCGTCTCGGACTGGCCGGTGCACTGCTCGGCGACCCGCACACGCTGTTGCTCGACGAGCCGGTCAACGGTCTCGACCCCGAGGGCATCGTGTGGATCCGCAACTTCATGCGGGCGCTCGCCGGCCAGGGACGCACCGTGCTGGTGTCGAGTCATTTGCTCACCGAGATGTCGCTGACCGCCGACCATCTGGTGGTGATCGGCCGCGGCAAGCTGATCGCCGACTGCTCGGTCGCCGAGTTCACCGCGCAGGCCAGGCCCACCGTCCGGGTGCGTACGCCACAGCCCGCGGAACTGCACCGGGCGCTCGTCGACGCCGGATTGCACGTCACCGGGTACACCGCGCCCGACGGCCGGGTGGTGTTATCGGTGGCCGACACGGTCACCGACCGGGTCGGTGACGTCGCCGCGGCGGCCGGCATCACGCTGCACGAGTTGGTTTCCGACACGCCCTCGTTGGAGGACGTGTTCATGTCGGTCACCGCCGGCGCCGTCGAATTCCAGGGAGGCCGATGATGTGGGCCGGTGCATTGCGGGCCGAGTGGATCAAATTGACGTCCACCCGCGCGCCGTTCTGGTGCCTTGGCGTGGTGATCCTTCTGGGACTTGGTCTCTCGCTGTTGATCACGATCGCCACCCGCGGTGGCACCGGGGGCGGCCCCGACGCGGTGGCGGGGTTCGGTGCTGCCGACTATCTGACCGGGGTCAACTTCTTCGGCGTGGTGGTGTTGATGATCATGGCGGTGCTGGCCATCACCACCGAGTACCGGTTCGGCACCATCCGGGCGTCCTTTCTCGCGGTGCCGCGGCGCCCACTGGTGCTGTGTGCGAAGGCCGTGATCTACGGAATCCTCACCGTCGTGGTGGTCGCGCTGCTGTCGGCGGCGTCGCTGCTGCTGGTGCTCGCGGTGTCCGACGGGGCGAGCGGACTGCGGCTGGATTCCGAACTCACCCTGCGCCAGATCTGGGGGACCCCGATCTGGGCGGCGCTGTGTGTCCTCGTCGGCCTCGGTGTGGGCGCATTGATCCGGCACACGGCGGGGGCCATTTCGATCGTGCTGGTGTGGATGCTGGTGGTGGAGAACATCCTCGGGGCACTGCCGGTGATCGGGCGGCGGGTGGGACCGTTCCTGCCGTTCCAGAACGGGTCACGTTTCCTGTCCGGCGATGTCGGTGACTACCACTGGAATTCGTGGGTCTCGCTGGGGTATTTCGCCCTTTTTGCCGCACTGATTTTTGTCGCCGGAATCATGGTGATGAATTCCCGGGACGCTTGAGTTAATTTGCCGATGGATCGGTCCGTCGATTTGTATACAAGACCCGGAAATATCGTGGTAGAGGGCTAAAATCTGATCCATGCCGAACAGCTGGCCCCTGGTCGAGCGTGAAAAAGAATTCCGCACGATCCAGGCCGCCCTGACCGATGAGACGCAGGTGTGCGGAGTGGTTCTCACCGGCGATTCCGGGGTGGGCAAAACCACGCTCGCGCGGCATGTCACTTCCGGGTTGTCCTCGGGGGTGCGGTGGGTGGCCGGCACCGAATCGGCCCGCTCGATTCCGCTGGGGGTCTTTGCGCATCTGGTGGGGCCCGCGGTGTCCAGCGATCCGGTCACCTATCTCGCCGCCGCACGCGAATCGTTGCTCGCCGACGGCAGCGTGGTGATCGGCGTCGACGACGCCCACCTGCTCGACGAACTCTCGGCCACCCTGCTGCACCAGCTGGCCATCGACCGGGCGGTGCACATCGTGGCGACCGTGCGTAGCGGCGAGGTGGTACCCGACGCGGTGACGTCGCTGTGGAAAGACAATCACCTGGTGCGGATCACGTTGTCGCCGTTCACCAAACAGCAGAGCGTCGAACTGGTCGAGTCGGTTCTGGGCGGGCAACTCGAGGAGCATTCGGCCGACCGGATGTGGGAGGCGTCCGGGGGTAACGCCCTGTTCCTGCGGCACCTTGTGGAAGGTGCCCGCGAAGCGCGGACTCTGCGGCAGGTCAACGGGGTGTGGCAGTTACGCGGTCGCGCGGCCATCACCTCCGAACTCGCCTCCCTGCTCGCGGGGCGCATCGACCACCTGTCGCCCTCGGTGCTGGGCGCGCTGAAGTATCTGAGTCTGTGCGAACCCGTCGACATCGACGTGCTGTCCGAGCTCGCGGGTGAGGAGGCGGTGGAGCAGGCCGAGATCGACGGCCTGGTGCGCATCGTCCGCGACGGCAGGCAACTCAACGTCTCCTTCCAGCATCCCCTGTTCGGCGAGGTCATCCGGCGTCGGCTCGGCCTGGCCTCCTCACGCCGGTTGCGCGGGCAACTGGTCTCGGCGTTGCGATCGCGTGCGCTCGACACCCCGGCCGACCGGATCCGACTCGCCGATCTGGCGTTGGAGAGCGACGTGTCGGCGGTGGACCGAGCCCTGCTCGGTGCCGCGGCCCGTGACGCACTCAACCTGGCGCAGACGCCGCTGGGAGAGCGGTTCGCGCGGGCGGCGATGGCCGAGGGCGGTGGTCCGGTCGAGGCCGAACTGCTCGCTCGTGCCCTGATGTGGCAGGCCCATCCGGACGAGGCCGAGGACATCCTGTCGCGGTTTCCCGTCGACGATCTCGACGAGGTGACGGCGACGAGTATCGGGCTCGTGCGGGTGGGCAACATGTTCTGGGCGATGGGAGACGCCGACCGGGCAGACGCCTTGCTCGGCGCCCTCCGCACGCGGGTGCAGGACCCGAACCTCACCGAGATAGTCGACGGAATAGGTTCTGCCTGTGCACTTTTCGAGAACAACCTGTCGCTCGCGGTGACCCTGTCCGACAAGGTACTCGGGTCGGCGGCGCCACTGCCGTGGGCGGTGGAATGGGCGGCTTTCGGCGGGATGCTCTCGCGTGCGTTGCAGGGGTGCGGTGATCAGGTGGCGCCGCTGGCGAAGCGTAGCCGGGAGGCCGAGGTGAAGACCGACGGACTCCTGCGTTTCCCCACCGGGATCGGGGAGATCCTCGCGCTGACGCTGACGGGCAACCTCCCGGCCGCGGAGACGGCTGCCCAGCGTTACGTCACCTTCGCCAACACCGCGCAGTATCTGGGATGGGCGATGGCCGGCGAACTCGTCGCGGCCGTCGAACTGGCCGGCGGTGCGTGCGGGTCGGTGGTCCGGCGTATCGAGCAGACCCTCGCCACCCTCGACAGTGAGGAGTTCGCGGCCGCCTGGAACTTCCCCGGGTTCATCTTCCTCACCCAGGCGCTGAGCGCGCTGGGCCGTGTGGAGGATGCCGAACGGGCGTTGTCGCGGGGGCGGGCGCGCTACGGCAGGCACGTGGCGGTGTTCGGGCCGATGCTCGAGATCGCGGCGTCGTGGCAGGCCGCGGCGGCAGGCACCCTGACGCGCGCCATCGAGATCGCGCACCAGGCTGCCGCGTCGGCCCGCGCCTCGGGCCAGTTGGCGATCGAGGCGGAGGCGCTGCACAGCGCCGCCCGGTTCGGCGACGCATCCGTGGCCGACCGTCTCGGCGAACTCGCCGGTCTCGTCGACGGACCGCTGGTGGCCCAGTACGCGCGGCACGCGCGGGCGTTGCGCGACAAGGATGGCGTGGAACTCGATCTGTGCGCGGCAGATCTCGAATCGCTGGGCGTGCGGCTCTCGGCGGCCGACTCGGCGGCGCAGGCCAGCGTGCTCCACGACAAGGACCAGCACCGGTCGGCGACCGTCGCGTCGTCGGCGATGGCCAATCGCCTCGCGGCCGAGTGCGGCGGATTGCGCACCCCCGCGCTGGTGCAGGCGGCACAGCCGCTGCCGCTGACCACCCGCGAACGTGAGATCGCCAACCTGGTGGCCGCGGGCCTGTCGAACAAGCAGATCGCCGAGCGTCTCGTCGTGTCGGTGCGCACCGTGGAAGGCCACATCTATCGCGCATGCGTGAAACTCGATGTCACCGACCGCGCCGAGCTCGCCGCGCTGCTGCGACGCGACGGCTGAGGTCACCCCTTATTCAGGTACTCAGGGCGAGACCCACCTCGTTGTCACCCACCTGGTGAAAGTCCTTGTACGACAAGCCAACTGCGACGAACCCAGGGGGCACCGCCACCGCCACCGCCGCATCGGCCAGGGAGCGCATCACGGCGAGGGTGTCGGCGGGAGCGGTGGGCACCGCGACGATCACTCGGGCCGCACCGCCGCGTCGTGCAGCCTCGACGGCCACGCGCATCGTCATGCCCGTCGCGAGGCCGTCGTCGACGAGGATCACCGTGGCGCCGCGCAGAGCCGGGGCCGGGCGGTCTCCCCGGTAGCGGCGTTCCCGCTCGTCGAGAAGTCGGGTTTCCCGGGCCACCGCCTCGTCGAATCGTTTCTGCGACACGCCGAGCCGTCGCGGCACGTCATCGTTCACCACCACCAGACCGCCGCCCGCGACGGCTCCCATCGCGTACTCGGGATTGCCCGGTGCCCCGACCTTGCGCACCACCAGCGTGTCGAGTTTCGCGTCGAGACGGTCGGCGACCTCACGGGCAACGGGGACACCACCGCGCGCCAGCCCGAGCACGATGACGTCGGTGCCGGGGTCCTCGGGGTGGGGGCTGTGGGGGTCGAGGCCGCCGATCTGCGCGATGAGGGTGGCCGCGAGTTGCCGCCCCGCGTCGGCGCGGTCGGCGAACACGGCATCGGAGGCCATGACTCAACCTCACCGGCCTGCACGGTCGGTGTCAAGGCGGTGGCGGACCTAGGGTTGATCCGTGGCAGACGAGTCGGCGCCCGACGACCAAAGCGGTGCACGCACCCACTGGTTGCGCGGCCTCAAGAATCTCGTCGCATCCGAATGGCGCATCATCCGCGGACGCGACCCGGATATCGACGCGCACGAGATCTCCGAGTTCTCCGGGCCCCTGCTCGCCGGCGCGATCATGGTTATCGTCGTCGGGCTGCTGCCGCTGGTGGGTGTGCGGCTCACCGCCGACTCCGAGGCAACCTTCGGTCCGCTGGTCGGATCGTTCGCGCTCGCCGCGGTGTGCACCACCACCGTGGCCTGGCTGATCGCGGTGGTGCTCGCCGGATTCGTGGTGCTCATCGTCTACGACGCGAGCCCGAAGGCGGCCAGTGCGGTCACCGAACAGGCGGTCCGGTCGTCGTTCGGGCGCATCGAGGACGCAACGGGCAAGGTCACTCTGCTGGCGCTGATCTCCGGTCTCGTCTCCCTCGCGATCGGTCTCCCGGCGATGAGTTCGTCGGATGACGAGACCTCGGTGCTCGAACAGCTACTGGCCGCGCAGGTGGCGTGTCTGCTGCTGGTGCTGGTGCTCGGCTTCACCGTGGAGGCCATCCGCACCACCGCGGAGATCCTCGGATCACAGATCAAGGCGATCTCGTGGCTGGGGGCGCTGGTCATCACCCTGGTGGCGTTCTATCTGGCCGCCACGGTCGGCCCGTTCGAGCCGATCGCACTGACCCGAAACCTGCTGGACGCCTGGTTACCGGCCGAGGTCGAGGGCGTCCCGCGCGCCGAGGTGGTGGCCGACCTGGTACCGAGTTCGGCCGGGTGGTGGTCGGCGCTGGTGATCGCGCCCTTTGTGCTGATCACGTGGACGATCACCGCGTGGCGTTCCGGCGAGCTGCGCCATCTGCGGGCCGAGATCCGTCAGGCCGGCCGGGAATGATCGCGGTGGACCTCGTCGACCTGCGTGTCGGTCACGTGCGTGTCGCCGACATGCGTGTCGCCGACATGGGTTTCGGGGACGTGGGTGTTGGGGGCCGCGTCGGCTGCGCGGCGCTCGTCGGGATCGGGTGCAACGGCATCGGGGACGCGGGCGTCGGCATCCTCCCGGCCGCGCCGCCACCCGCCCTTGAGCGGCGGTGCCTCACCGAAGTGATCGGGGTCGCCCGAGCCGTACCAGGCCACCAGCACCGCGCCGATCACCGCGCCGGCGAATCCCACCATGGCGAGCAGGCCCATGCCCGGTTTGGCGGTATCGCCGAGGAACAACACGCCGATCAGGCTCGGGCCCGCCGTCTCGCCGACCACCAGCATTGCGGTGACCCCGTTGACGGCGCCGATCTGCAGCGCGATCGTCTGCACGAAGAAGCCCACCGCACCGGCCACCGCGATCGTCCATGCCGCGGGGTCGAGTAGCACCGTCACGAGATCGAACGGGTGCACCCCGTCGAGGATGCGCACCGAAATGGCGATGACGCCGAACAGCAGGCCCGCCATGGCACCGCCCACGACGGCCGCATGCTTGCCCAGCCGATACACCGCGAACAGCGCGAACGCCGCCAGCCCGAGGGTCGCGATGAACAGCGCCCAGTGGAACGAGCGCTCCTGGCCGCCGCCGGTCTGATCGCCCGCCGACATGCCCAGCAGGCACAGCGAGAGCACCACCAGCCATATCGCCACCCAGTCGCGGGTGTGCAGGGCGATGTTGAGCATGATCGTGCCCAGCAGGGCGGTGATGATCAGGTTGGCCGACACGATGGTCTGCGAGAGGAACAGCGGCAGAAAACGCGCGGCCACCGCACCTCCGGCGAACCCGATGGTCACCAGCAGTGTGCCCAGCAGGAATGCCGGGTCGAAGAAGGTCGACACCGTCGACCGCAGGGTGGGGCCGCCGGCCGGATTGGTGGTGTCGGTGCCCTCGTCACGTTCGGTCTGGGCGACGCGGCGTGCGCCGAGCGCGCGCAACACCGTGGACATGCCGTAGGCCACGGCGGCCAGGCACGCAGCGACCACACCGATGAAGAACACCACGCACCTCCGATCGCCATTGCCGTGATCTCCGTGAGCCCTGAGACTCCCGTGAACTTCGAGATTCCCGCGATTCCCGCCGCCTCGTCAACGAGAATTTTCAACAGCGTGCGACGGGTCTCCTATTCCGCTCTCAGTATCGCCCAGACCCCCGACAGTGGTCGCAGGGGCTGATCGGACGGCGCACACGGTGTCATTAGACTCGCCGTGTGGCCAGTACCGGGAAGCATGTGCTCATCACTTTCGGCCGTTCGTTTCTCACCCTCAACCTGGCCCGGCTGATGTCGGCCGGGGGTCATCGGGTCACCGTCGTCGACAGCATTCCCATCGGCGTCAGCAGGTTCTCCCGCGCCGTCGACGGCTTCCATCTGGTGCCCCCGCCCAAGTTCCGTCCCCAAGACTACTGCCGTGAACTGGCCCGGATCGTCGCCGACGAGGCCGTCGACATCGTGATCCCGATTCACGAGGAAACCGACATCCTCTCGATGATGACCGGTCTGTTCCCGCCGGAATGCCTGCTCTTTCTCTCCGATTTCGAGACCGAGAATCGCCTGCACAACAAGTACGACTACCAGCGTGAACTGGTGGAACTGGGGATCGAGACGCTGAAGTTCGCGCGGGTCGACGGCCCCGAGGACGCGGCGAAACTCGACTTCGACGTTCCCTTCGCGCTCAAACGCTGCTACTCGCGTGGTTCGCAGAAGGTGCACAAGGTGTTTCCCGGCGACGACCTGTCCTGGGTGGACCATGACCCGGGCAATCCGTGGCTGGCGCAGGAGTGGCTGGCCGGCGATCGGTACTGCACCTATTCGGTGTGCCACGACGGCAAGGTCCTGGCGCACGCCACCTATCCGGTCGACTACGCCATCGGCGGCAGCTCCTGCCTGAACTTCACCTCCGTCGACCACCGGCCGATCGCCGACTGGGTGTCGCGGTTCGTGGCCGCCGAGAAGTTCACCGGTCAGATCGGACTGGACTTCATCGACCATCCCGACCGCGGGCTGTTCACCATCGAGTGCAATCCCCGCGCCACCAGCGGAATCATGATGTACCGTCCGCACAACCGGGTCGATCGGGCCTTCCTGGGAGAATTCCCGGACGGGGCTTCCGCAAAGGGGGAATCCGCAGAGGGGGAATCCGCAGAGAGGGAATCCGCAGAGGGGGAATCCGCAAATCACGCCCCGATCGTGCCCGACGCCGACATCAACCGGATGATCGGATTCGGCATGGCGCTCTACGGCTGGCGACGCTCGGCGCGCAACGGCCGGTCGCTGCGACAGTTCTTCCGTGACTTCCGGGCCGGCGACGACGTCATCACCGAGAAGGGTGATCAGAAACCCGCGATGATGCTGCCGTTGGCGTACGTGTGGATCCTGCGCAGCTGTGCGCGCTACCGGGTGGGATTGGCCGAGGGTTTCATGCACGATCACGAATGGGACGGACGTCCCATCTGATCATCCCGGCGCCGCCCCCCGGCGGTGTTCACCGAGGCGCCCGCACCCGGGCGCCACGCACGTACACCTCGGCGATCGCAGGCTCGCGCAACCCCATCAGCAGCGCGAACAGCGTCTGATCGCGCGCGAGCTGCGCGTCGTCGGCGCGCACGCCGTGACGTAGCGACGCGGCCAGCGGCGGCGACCGCTCCGGTTCGATCACCAGGAAGTCGGCCTCCTTCCCGACGTCGAGATTGCCGAACCGATCCTCGGCATCGAGCGCACGCGCTCCGGCGAGGGTGCCGGTGAACAGCATTTCCGCCGGATGCATCGACACGCTCGCGTCGCCGGGTTCGGAGATGTGCACCTTGAAGGCGTCGGCGAGCACCCGCGACACCAGCCACTCGTCGCCTGCGCCGCAGTCGGTTCCGGCGCCGATCGTCACACCGGCGGCGACGGTCCGTCGCCACGGCATGGTTCCCGAGCCCAGGAACAGTTGGGAGGTGGGACAGTGCGCGATGGAGGTACCGGTCTGTGCCATCCGCGCGAGTTCGGCGTCGGTGCAGTGCACCGCGTGCGCCATGATCGTGCGTCGTCCCAGCAAGCTGTTGCCGCCTTCGCGCGACCCCGGCAGAAACTTGCCGTCGTAGGTGTCGAGGTATGAGTCGACGGCGAAAAGCTGCTTGACGGTGTCGATTTCGCCGGTGCCGGGGCGGTTGTTCTCGTTGAGGTGGCTATGCACGAATACCCCGCGGTCGCGCACCGACGCGTACAGGTCGCCGAGGGCGCGCAGCGTGTCGGTGGTCACCGACAGCGTGAACCGGGGCACGATGGCCACCTGTAGCAGCGCGGTACCGGGCCCGGTCGCGTCGGCCTCATGCCACCGGTCGATCTCCGCGGTGGTCAGTGCGATCGCGTCGGCCTCCGACGTCATCAACGGTGCCGCCGACGGCGGACCGGCGGTCTGGATGCCGCGTCCGCTGACAATGCGGAGTCCGGCGCGTCGGGTGGCCTCGAACAGCTCGTCCTGGGCGGAGGGGAACGCGGACCCGAACACCATTGCCGCGGTGGTTCCCGCGGCCACGCGGCGGCGGGTGAACTCGCGTGCCGCCGCGCGCGCGAAGTCGGGATCGGCGAGGCGGGCCTCGGCGGGAAAGATGCAGTTGTCCAGCCACTCCAGCAGCTGCCCGCCGCCGTAGGCGTCGAGCGAATAGATCTGCGGAAAGTGGACATGGGTGTCGACGAAACCGGGGATCAGGAAGGCGTCGCCGTGGTCGATCACCGGGCCGGTGCCCTCGGCGGTCCCGGCGCTCTTGGTGTTTTCGGTGCCTTTTTGGGGAAGCTCGGTGCGTGGGCCGCAGAACGTGATCCGGCCGGTGTCGTCGTCGATCGTCAGCGCACCGTCGGGCAGGTCGACGAGATGTTGCGCCGCCGCGTCGACGGTCGGCGCTCCGGAGATGTGCACGATGTGGCCGAGGTGGGTCGTCACCCGAGACAGCCAAACACAACGGCCCCGATGGCGCTGGCCGGCGGATCGGACCCGATCAGCCGGTTTGGCGTCTGCCGACGGTGTGGATCACGGTCACCTCGGGATTCCACGGCAGAAGCCGGTCGACGGTGTGCCGCAGCGAGGACACCGGCGGAAGGTCGTGCGGTCCCAACACATTGACCGTCACCGATTCACCGCTGATCGACACGCCGGACACCTCGGTGTCACGGACCCCGCCGTCGCTCAACCACACCTTCGTGGCCCCGGTGATCTGGCTGACCCACAGCGACGACAGCGAGTACCCCACCATCGGAACCAGGACGATCACCAGGGCCACGGCGACCGCGATGTAGGCGTTCCTCCGCCGGGTGACCGGTCCCTCGTAGGCGACGGCGGCCGCGTAGGCGTAGCCGGCCATGGTCAGCACCACGATGGACGTGATGACCATCGCCACCACGTTGGAGGCGAACAGGATGAACGCTCCCAGCGCGAGTGCGGGCGCCCCGGAGCCCAGGCACACACCGACCACACCGAGCGGGGGAACCAGCGAGATGGCGATGGCCACGCCGGGCAGCACGTCGCCGACGTCGCGTCGCGTGATGGCGATCGCCCCGACCAGGCCGGTGGCCAGCGCCGCCAGCAGGTCGTCGATGGTGGGGGAGGTCCGTCCCAGCACCTGCGCATTCGACAGCACCGTGACCGGATTGGGAATGACCTGCGCGAGGAGCACACCCATCAGCGTCACCACCGCCGCGCCGGCCACCACGTAGCCGACGCTGCTGACAATCAGGTGGCGCCTTCCGGTGACGATCCCGTGCCCGATCCCCAGGATCGGGGTGGACAGCGGTGCGACGATCATCGCGCCGATCACCGTGGCCGTGCTGTCGCCGATGATGCCGGCGATCGCGATGATGCCCGAGAGCGTGAGCATGATCCAGAACGCCGACCGCTTGGCAGATCGGTCACCCACCGCGAAGTCGAGTCGTTCCTCGAGTTCGACCAGGGTGCGGCGTTGCGAATCGGGGATGAGTGCCGACCTGATCGCTGCGCTGACCATCACGGCTTACAGTGAACACGCTCGGGTAGCCGGCCTTCACCTTTTCCGGACGAATCCTGCGACGGCCATGACATTCTCCGGGCGACGCGCCGGGCGCCGCCGTACTCTCATGGCGTGACGTCGACAGCCCCCACCCAGGACACGGGAATCGCCCCCGACCGGCCGGGACTCGTACTCGCCGCACTGATCCTGGTGGCGGGCGTGGCCAACATCAATCTCGCCGTGGCCAATGTCGCACTGCCCGACATCGGCCGCGATCTCGACGCCAGTTCCACCCAGCTCAATCTCGTGGCCGTGGGCTACTCGCTCGGGCTCGCCGCGTCGGTGCTGTACTTCGGGGTGCTCGGCGACCGGTACGGCCGCAAGAAGTTACTCGTCCTCGGCATGTTGCTGACCCTGCCCGCGTCGATCATCGCGGGTACCGCACCCAATCCCGACATCCTGTTCGGGGCGAGGGTCCTGGGTGGTATCTCGGCGGGCCTGGCCTTCCCCACCACACTGGCGGTCATCACGGCCCTCTGGTCGGGGCCGCGCCGCACCAGGGCGATCGCGCTGTGGTCGGCTCTCGGTGGTGCCATCTCGGCCACCGGCCCCGTCATGTCCGGCGGACTGCTCGAGGTGTGGGACTGGCATTCGGTGTTCCTGGTGACCATTCCGCTGGCGCTGGTGGCCCTGGGCATGGCGTGGTTCTTCGTGCCGGCCGACGGCGGCGACAGCAAGGTCACCGTCGACAACATCGGCGGCATCACGTCGATCGTGTTGGTGGGTTCGCTGGTGATCTCGATCAACTTCGCGCCGTTGGGTTCTGCTTACCGAACCGCGGTGATCGTGCTCGCCGTGATCGCGGTGGTCTCGACGGTGTTCTTCGTCTGGCGTCAGTTGCACATCCCGGTGCCGCTCTACGATTTCCGGATCGCGTCGCGACGCACCTTCTGGGTTGCCGCGGTCGGGGGGATCATCATCTTCGGCACCCTCATGGGCGTCATGTTCATCGGTCAGCAGTACCTGCAGAACGTCCTCGGGTATTCCACCCTGGAGGCCGGCGCCCTCGCCTTGCCGGCCGCGGCCGCCATGATCGTGGCCGCGCCCCGGTCGGCCAAACTCGTCGAGTCGGTCGGTTCGCGCGCCACGCTGCTCCTCGGGTACACGTTCATCCTCGCGGGATTGGTGCTGGCCCTGTTGACCTGGAGGGACACCGCATCACTGTGGATGGTCATCGGGGTGTACCTGCTGATCGGGCTGGGCGTGGGATTCGCGGGCACACCCGCATCACATTCGCTGACCGGGTCGGTGCCGGTCGCCCGTGCGGGCATGGCGTCGAGCACGTCGGATCTGCAGCGTGACCTCGGTGGGGCCGTGATGCAGTCGATTCTCGGCGCCATTCTCACCGCGGGCTATGCGAAGTCGCTCAACGAGTCGATCTCCTCCTCGCCACAGGCCGATCAGATCAGTAGCGAGACTGCTGCGGCGCTGACCAAATCGTTCTCCAGCGCAGCCGATCTCGCGCAGCGTTATCCGCAGTACGCCGAGCAGATCATCGCCGCGGCCCGCGACGCGTTCGTCCACGGCGATCTCCGTGCGTACGCCGCGGGCGTCGTGATCGTCGCCGCCGGTGCGGCACTGGTGGGCTTCTGCTACCCCAACGCCGCCGACGAGAAGGCTGCGATGAAGGAGTATGCTGCAGAGAATGACGAGGCCTGACGCCCTCGCGGCGTCGAGCGCCGCCGACGTTCTCACCGCGGTGGGTTCCTCACCGCGTGGTCTCACCGAATCCCAGGCGCGACAACGGCTCGAGCGAGACGGACCCAACGCGCTGCACACCGTGCGGGTGCACCCGCTGCGTATCCTGGCCAACCAGTTCAAGAGCGCACTGATGGTGCTGCTGATCGTCACCGCGATCCTGGCCGGGGTGCTCGGCGACGTGAACGACGCGGCCGTCATCGGGGTGATCCTGGCCGCGAGCGTGCTCGGCGGATTCGTCAACGAACTGCGGGCCGCACGCGCCACGCAGGCCCTGCACGACCGTGTGCACCACACCACCACCGTGATCCGCGACGGCACGCCACGCTCCATCGACGTCACCGGCCTCGTGGTGGGAGACATCGTGCAACTCGTTCTGGGACAGATCGTTCCGGCCGACCTGCGGCTCCTCGAGGTGACCGACCTCGCCTGCAACGAGGGCGTTCTCACCGGCGAATCGGTGGCCGTGGACAAGAAGCTCGACCCGGTGGCCGCCGACGCCGCCCTCGCCGACCGTACCGACTGCGCCTTCATGGGCACGGTGGTGCAATCCGGTGGCGGGGTGGGGGTGGTCATCGCCACGGGTCAGCGCGCCGAGTTCGGTGCCATCGCAGGCGGTTTGGGCGGTGAACCACCGCAGACGGCATTCCAGAAGGGGCTGTCGAAGTTCTCGATGCTGCTGTTGCAGGTGGCCGTGGTGCTGACGATCTTCATCCTCGCCGCGAACCTCATCCTGGGCCGCCCCATCATCGACTCGGTGCTGTTCGCACTCGCGATCGCGGTCGGTATCACCCCGCAGTTGCTGCCCGCGGTGGTCACCACCGCACTCGCCGCGGGGTCTCGCCGACTGGCTGCCGACAAGGTTCTCGTCAAACGCCTTGTGGCCATCGAGGATCTCGGCGACATCGACATCCTGCTCACCGACAAGACGGGGACCCTCACCGAAGGCCACATCGAACTCACCGCCACGTTGCGGCCCGACGGCACCGCCGACGACACGGTGCTCCGCGCCGGCCTGCTCGCCACCGACAGCACCCTCGCGGCCGGCGGCAATGAGCTCGACGCGGCGCTGCGGCGCGGTGCGGGGCACCTCGCCGACGACGCCGCGGCCCGCACACGCGTGGCCACACGACCATTCGACCACGACCGGCAGATGGCATCGGTGATCACCGTCGACCCCGACGGGGCGGCGCGACTCGTGGTCAAGGGCGCCCCGGAGAAAGTGCTGGAACGCTGCGGAGTCGGCGCCGACGAGACCGCGGACAACACGCTGACCGGCCTGTTCGCCGCCGGTTCGCGGGTGGTGGCGGTGGCCGACAAGCCGATCGCACCCGACTCCCGGGTCATCACCGACGCGGACGAGCACGATCTGCGGCTGGTGGGCTTCCTGGTGTTCCTGGACAAACCGAAAGCCTCTGCGGCGCAATCCCTGCAGCAGCTCGCCGACCTGCACATCACGGTCAAGGTGGCCACCGGCGACAACGTGGTGGTCGCCGCCAAGGTGGTCGACGATCTCGGCATGGCCTCCGGGGGCGCGATCACCGGGGCCGAACTCGACGGCCTCGACGATGCCGGGTTCGAGTCGGTGGCACGCGACTACACGGTGTTCGCGCGCGTGACGCCCACCCAGAAGGCACGGCTCGTCCGCGTGTTGCGTGCGCACGGCCAGGCGGTGGCCTTTCTCGGTGACGGCGTCAACGACTCACTCGCGTTGCACGCCGCCGACGTCGGGATCTCCGTGGACAGCGCCACCGACGTGGCGAAGGACTCGGCCGATGTGGTGCTGCTCGAGAAGGATCTCGGTGTGCTCGCCCGTGGGGTCGCCGAAGGCCGCCGCACGTTCGCCAACACCATCAAGTACGTCCAGATGAGCACGTCGAGCAACTTCGGCAACATGTTCAGCGCCGCCGGGGCATCGGCGCTGCTGCCGTTCCTGCCGATGCTGCCGAGTCAGATCCTGCTCAACAACCTGCTCTACGACAGCAGTCAGCTGGCCATTCCGAGTGATCGCGTCGATCCGGAATCGCTTCGCTCCCCATCGCATTGGGACATCGCGGCCATCCGCCGATTCATGTTGTTCTTCGGTCCGCTCAGTTCGCTGTTCGACTTCATCACCTTCGCCGTCATGATCAACGTGTTCCACGCGAAGGCGGCGGAGTTCCACACCGCATGGTTCGTGGAGTCGCTGGCCACCCAGACGCTGATCGTGTTCGCCATCCGCACCCGACGCATCCCCTTTCTGCGCAGCCGGGCCGGCGGGTGGCTCATCTTCTCGGTGTGCACCGTGGTCACGATCGGCGTGGTGCTCCCCTTCACCCCGCTTGCGCACCTGCTCGGTTTCGTGGTGCTGCCCGCGACGTTCTACGCATTCCTGGTCGGCATGGTGCTGACCTATCTGATACTTGTCGAGCTGGGCAAGCACGTGTACTACTCCACGGCCACGTTCGGCCCGCAACTACCGCCGCGCTGGCGTGACGAGGTGCATCACCTCGAGCGGCGGGCCTCGCGCTTCACCGTCACGCACTCACGTCGAATGCGGGGCTGACGCCGGTGAACGAACTGATCGTTCCGCCAGCACGTTTGGCGTCCCCGAAGTAGCGGATACGGAAACGCCCGCTCGATCCGGGCGCGATTCGCCACGCGATCGTGATGATCGACGACGTCGTGGAACCGGCCGGTCGGCGCCAGTTCAGTTCGCTGTCCCAGCTGTCGTCGTCGACGGTCGCGGTCCACCGGCCCGACTCGAATCTCTCGATCACGAAGTAGCCGTCGCGTGCCGCCGAACCCGACGCGCCCACCCGGCGCACCTTGTTCGCCGGATGAGCACCGCAGAAGTCCACCGACACCGTATCGCCGACGCGATACCCGGGCTTCGGACCGCGCATCACATCACCGAATCGCCGGCCCGCAACCGGGGTGTCGGCGGGTGTCGGGGGCAGCAGGTCGGGTTGCATGCCGCTGAAATCGGCGGGCGAGGGACCGCCGCCGGTGCGGCGCCCGGCCTTCATGTCGCGGGCGAGACGATCGAACTCCTGCATGTATGCGCACAGCGTGTACCGCCCGAACTGCGTCTCGCCGCCCTCGTACTGCTGCGACAAATACTCCTCCGGCGTCGTCACGTACTGGCTGTAGGCGTTCGAATATCCTTGGATGAGAACGTATTCCAGTGGCACGCCGAGAGCCTCGGCCACCACTCGGCGGATGCGCAGGCCGGCGGTGATGGTGTACTCGGCCGGTCCGGCCACCAGCACGAGGTCGGCGATGCGCAGAATCTGGATCGGCAGCACCTGCTGAATCCACGGACGGGGCGGCATGAATCCGAGCGGGAACAGCGGCACCTTCGGTGCTTGCATCTGCAGCACCCAGTCCGGCGCGTTGGCGTTCGGGTTCACCCCGAGCGCGGCGGCAAAGGGGAGCACCATGCCCTCGGACAGGAACGACAACTGGCTGCGCGTGTTGTCCTCGGTGCTCGTGGCCGCGGCGGCTGCGCCCATCACCGCCGGTGTGGTGCGTGCCGGCGTGCCCGACGGTGTGTAGCGTCCGTCGATCGCGACGGCGGACATGTCGACGAACCGGTAGGCGTAGTCGATACTCCCCGACATCGGCCTACTCGATGCGAGTGCCCGGTTGCCCGCCTGGAACTGACGTTGCCCGATGATCGCGCAGTTGGCGCGGTGATCGGCGGTCGGGCCACCCGGATGCAGTTTGCGAACCCACAGGTTCGGCGTCATGTCACCCGCGTTGGTCTGCGGGAACGAGGCGACGACGGCCGGATCACGCCGCTCGGCCAGGTACGAGGCGTAGCCCTTGTTGTCGGTGGAGATGAGGGTGTTGGCGTCGGTCAGCGAGGTGCCGTGGGTGGAGAACCAGGTGATCTCACCGATCACAGTGCCGCCCTGCCGAAGTCGCAGCGAGGTGACCTGCGGATCGATGTGTTCGGGAAAGTGGTCGCGATCGGCGGCCGGATTCTCCATGAACGCGGCCAGCGAACGGTTGGCGCTGGCGTTGTGCAACTCCGAGTGCCCGATCTCAAGGGTGCCGGGGGCGAGGCTGCGGTGCGCGGCGTCGATGGCGTCGACGAGCCCGGCGATCTCGGCGCGATACGAGTTCTCCCGATGCCCCTGTGCGGCAAGCACGTACGCGTAATCCCAGGCCGTACCGCCACACGTGTTGTGGTTGTGCGTCGCGTTGAGGTTGACGTTCTCCTCGCGGTAGAGGTTCCCGAAGCGGCGACGCAGTTCCTTCATCACCCCCACGCGGTGGGATTCGAAGATGATCGCGAGGTCGGCGTTGACGAAGACGATCCGTTTACCCGTGGCGGCGTCGGCGATGATGTAGGCGCGCGCCCAGGTGCGTTGCAGCAGACCGGATGCCACCTGACTGAGGTCGGAGTACCCCATCATTCCCTGCCCGGCGATCGCGCCGGTGAGATCACCCTTGCCCGCGCCCACCAGATAGCCCGACGACGGTGCCGCATGCACCGGCCCGGCGGCGGCCGATCCGGTCGCGATGGACGCGCCCAGCAGGCCCACACCGGCCGCACCGGCGGCGGCGCCACCGAGGAAGCCGCGTCGGGTGACTCCCCGCATGCGTGTGTCACGTGATGTGCTCATGAATTTCCCCCTTGGACAAATGGACGCGGGTCAGCGAACGCTACGGACGAGCAGAACCGAGATGCCGCCGAGAATGCCGAACACGGCCGATGCCACGTAGAGACCGGTGAATCCGCCGGTGAGTTCCACGATTCCGGCGCCGACGAGCGGGCCGACCGCCTGCGGCACGGCCATGGCGATGTTCATGATGCCCAGGTCCTGACCGTTGTGTTCGGCGTCGGGCAGCACCTGCGTCGCCAGGGCCTGGTCGACGCCGAGGAACACCCCGAACCCCATCCCGAGTAGGCCTGCGGCGACCATCGTCATCGACAGGTCGGCGACCGATGCGATGCAGATGGCCGCCGCCCCCTGCGCGACGCCCGCCGCCAGCACGAACGGCTTCCGTCGGCCCACCTTGTCGCTGAGCACACCGGAGATCAGCGCGCTGGCCACCACGAACACCATGTACACCACCGACACCAGCAGCACGTCGTTGTCCGGATCGCCCGAGTGCAGCCCGAACGCGAGGAAGAAGAACAGCAACGAGGTACCCAGTGCATTACCGAGATTCACCAGTATCCGGCCGAGCAGTGTCCAGCCGAAGTCGGGGTGTTCGGCGGGCGAGATCCACAGTTCGGCGATGATCGTGCGCGGACTCAGCCGACCCTTGTCGTGCGCCTGCTGTGCGGGGTCGTCGAGGTAGAAGGCGAACGGCACCACACACAGCAGGAGTACGAGGGCGTAGAACACGTACGCCGGCAGCGCGGCCAGCGCCAGCGTTGACACCACGGCGATGCCGAGGATGGCGCCGATGGCCTGTGGCGCCGACACCCAGCTGGACACCACACCGCGCTGGAACACCGGGACCTGATCGCTGATCAGGGCCGTCAATGCTGCCGAGACGGCGCTGAATCCCGTGATGACGGCGCACCACAGCACCGTGATCGCGATGATGTTGTGGCTGAGACCGAGTCCGATCAGCGAGGCCGCGAACAGCGCTGCGCCCCCGAGAATCCAGGGCCGTCGCCGACCGAAGCGGCTCGTGGTGCGATCCGACAACGATCCGGTCAGCGGAAACGCGATCAGCGCGCAGACCGCCGAGATCCCCGACACCACACCGAAGGTGAGTACGCTCTGCTGCCAGTTACCGGCGTCGACGGTGCTCCCGATGCCCAGCCAGTCGTTGATCTGGTTCGGCAGGGTGAGCTGGAACGGGGCGAGCTGGGCCAGCCAGACGCCGAGCCAGGACAGTGCGAACAGTGCGATCCACTTGCCCGGCACCCGCTGCCACGGCAGCGTCGCCATGTGCATGCTGTCGCGTCCCGGCGCGTCGGTCACCGACTCACCCATGCCGTGCCCGCACCACTGTGAACGCCTCGTCTGCCACCTCGAGGGTGCGGGTGATGTCCGTGTCGGTCAGTGCGGCATTGATGAAGTGATTGTGATGGGAGGTGAGGAAGACGCCCCGGCGCACGCATTCGGCGATCCACTCCTGGTGCAGCATCAGGGTGTCGTCGTCGGCGATGCGCAGATAGAAGAGCGCCGGCTCGCCCGAGGCGACCAGATGAAAGCCGTTGTGTGCGGCCACCTCCACCAGTCCGTCGGTCAGCGTGGTGCCGAGCCGGCGGAACAGTGCCGGCGCGTCGATCTGTTTCAGCTTGGTGATGGTGGCGATGGCGGCGGCAAACGGCACCGCGCTCATCCAGTAGCTGCCGGTGTAGGTGATGGAACTGACCGATTCGCGCAGTGATTCGCGTCCGCACAGTGCGGAGACGTTGTAGCCGTTGGCGATTGCCTTGCAGAAGCAGATGAGGTCGGCGCTGAACCCGTAACGGTGGTCACTGCCGGCCAGGTCGAGCCGCCACCCTGCGCGCACGTCGTCGCAGATGAGTACCACGTCGTGCTCGTCGCACAGGGTCCGCACCGCCTGCCAGTACCCGTCGGCGGGCAGTTCGTTGTCGACGAAGTTCCCGTGCTTGTACGGTTGCGCGATCAGCGCGGCGATCTCGCCCCGATGGTCGCTGAATGTCTTTCGCAGGGAATCGATGTCATTCCACGGCACTTCGATGTTTCCGGCCACGTCCTGCGGCAGGACTCCGGGGTAGTCGAGTTTCTGGGTCCACGGATCCACCCCGTGGTAGTAGCCGTCGAAGAACACGATGCGCTGCCTGCCGGTGGCGGCACGCGCGGTCATGATCGCGAGGGTGGTCACGTCGCCGCCGTTCTTGGCGAAGAACGCCCAATCCGCGCTGGCCACCGTGTCGGTGAGGAGTTCGCCGAGTTCCACCATGGTGGCGCCCGGGATCGACACCACGTCTTCGCGGCCGGCCTGTGCCGCCGCGGCGGCGTCCACGTCGGGGTCGCGGTAGCCGAGCACGTTGGGTCCGTATCCGCACATGTAGTCGATGAACTCGTTACCGTCGAGATCCCAGAAGCGGGTTCCCTCTGCGCGATCGGAGAACAGCGGATAGGCCGAGCGCGGGATGTAACACCCCTCGCTGGGACCGAGGTGGCCGTAGATGCCGCCGGGAATCACCTTGACGGCCCGGTCGAACATCGCGTTGCTCTTGGCGTAGCGACGGAGATCGGACTCGACGACCGTGCCGGCCCCCGCGTGGTTGAGGGTGGGATGAGTGAGTGTCATGTCGGGCTCATGCCTCCAGGTAGCTGCTGACGCGGTCGAGAATGCGGTTGGTGTTGTCCACGAGCGGGATGAAGCCGCGCATCGCGATCCGGCCGTCGCACAGACAGGCCAGTGCGCTCTCGCGGCCGGTGAGAATGCCGCCCGCGACGTCGAGGTCGGCGAATCGCAGTGCCGCACGGGGCGGGGCGGTCAGGTCGTCGTCGAGGCGCAGGCGGTGATCGTTGATCTCCACCCGATAGCGGATGGCGTCCCCGACCTCGATGTCGAGGGTGCCATCGGCCATGTGCGCGGCCGAGAACCGCCCGCTCTCATCGAGATTCCCGACGATGGTGATGGCGGTGGCCGCCACGTGCAGGAGCAGTAGGGTGGTGGTGTCGGGATCGCGCGGGTCCGCCGACGCCGGGTCGTCGCCGCTACGCAGGTAGTTTTCCAGCAGATCGGTCAGCGGGGTGAACACCCGCGTGAGAAACCGGATTCCGGCTGGTGTGGCCAGCGGAATCGGTTGGGCTGCACCGGCGATCACCGCGTTGAAGTGCTTGGGTGAGGTGAACAGCAGGGTCGGTCCGCTCGCCCGGCGCGCGACGGCGGAGATTCCGTCGGGGCCGAAGCGGTAGTGGGCGGTGGGCCCGCCCCGCACCACGAGGTTGAGAGTGGTGGGGGAGTGGACGCCGGTGAGGATGTCGGCGGCCTCGGGGGCCAGTTCGGCCAGTCGGGGCAGCGCGCCGAGCACGGCGTGGGCGTTGATCTCGGCGAGCACGCGGTCATCGTGGGTGAGCATCATGACGGGGTGAGTTCCCCTTCGGAATCGGTATCGGAACTGGAATCGGAGTCGGTGTGGGCTACGGCCAGACCGGCGATGGTGGAGGCGAGGATGTCGAGGTGCCGGCGGGCGGCCGCGGAGTCACGGTCGGTGAGCCAGGAGACGGTGAGGCCGTCGATCGATGCGGTGACCACGTGGGCGAGTTGGTCCAGCGGCAGGCTCCAGCGGAAGGACATCCGTTCGGCGAGATAGCGCATCGCGTCGGCGACGGAGTCGCGGTAGGTCTGCCACTGCGTGCGAACGGCGTCGGGATCGTGGCGCATGCTGTGCGTGGCCAGTTCGAGGAGTGCGATCTCGCGGGCGGGGTCCTCCTCGAGTAGACGCAGGTAGCCGTCGAGCGCCTCACGCACCACGTCCCGCACCGACATGTTCTCCATCACCATGTCTGCGCTGAGGATCGCGGTGAGCTGTTCCTGGTCGGTGACGTGTTCGATCACCGCGCTCAGCAACGCTTCTCGTGACGGGAACACATAGAACAGGGCGCCCTGGGGCATACCCGCCTCGGCGACGATCGCTCGCGTGGTGGCGGCTGTCAGGCCATCGCGGGCGATCACGCGTACCGCGGCGTCGATCAATTCGCTGCGACGTTCATCGAAGGTCATGCGGCGCATCTCGTGGACGGTCCCTTACATTGGTGGAAAAGTTGACCACTTGGTCAACTGGGAACAATGTGCGCCGCCCGTGGGTGGCCTGCAACCGAAACCGGGAGGAGTTAACGAACACGCAACACGCCGCCGACGGTCGAGCGTCGACGCCGGTGAAGGAAGTTCGGCTGGTGTTCACCCGATGGCGGTAGGGTCCGGCCCGCTCGAATGAAGGAAGGCACGGGGAATGAATACTTTCGACAGGCGGCCGCTCACGCGACGGACGGTGTTGCGCGCGGCGGGCACCCTCGCCGGTGCGGGGGCCTTGACCGTTGCGGCAAATGATCTGTCCGGCAACGCTTCCGGTGCTCCCACTGCGGCCTTTGCGCACGGTGTGGCGTCGGGCGACCCGCTCGCGGATGCGGTGCTGATCTGGACGCGCATCACCCCGTTCGCCGACGCGACGCCCGGATCGGGCCGCGGCGGCCCGGCGTCGCTGCGCTGGGATGTGGCGCTCGATGAGAGTTTTCGGCAGATGGTGCGCAGCGCGACGGTCACCACAACCGCGGCGCGCGATCACACCGTCACGGTGGACGTGACCGGGCTCTCGCCCGCCACACGGTACTTCTACCGGTTCACCTCACTCGACGGCCCCACCGCCGGGCAGGTGTCGCCGGTCGGCCGCACCAAGACCGCGCCCGCGCCGGGTGCCGGCGTGCCCGCGCTGAACTTCGCGTTCGTCAGCTGCGCCAATTACGAGGCCGGGTTCTTCACCGCGTATCGCCGGCTCGCCGACCACGACGAGATCGACGCGGTGGTGGCCCTCGGTGACTACATCTACGAGTATCCGCACAACGGGTACGTGGGTCCCAAGGGCGCGGTCCGCACCGTCGCCCCACTCCACAATGTGGTGCGACTGGCCGATT
>NZ_JBSFQF010000006.1:0-266165 GCF_053588575.1 Gordonia sp. NPDC003429 | reverse complement strand
GCCAGCGCTGCAACGCTGACTTGATCAAGTGACTACCAGGATCATATTTACGGGAAGGCACGCCCTCCCTGATCCACAGGTCTTGATCATTCCTCATCTACGTCCGTCGATCGGGTCTGTGGGTGATGTCTACGACAATGCGCTCGCTGAGACGATGATCGGACTCTACAAACACGAATGTGTACGCTCTGGTTCGGGCTCGTCCGTGGTCGGCGCGATCGATCCGATAGTCCGGACAGACCTCATGCGGCATAGCGTCTACGCCACCCTGTAACGGTCTGGCGGGACACACCGTAACGGTCGGCGACTTCGGTAACCGGGGCACCATCGGCGACTTCAGTGACCGCACGGAACCGGACCTCCACGGTCACCCGTGCGGCGATCTCGGCGTCGGAGTCAGATTCGGCAGAGGAAGACACCCCGACACTCTGGCCGCAACCACCGACACCGACACCGACAAGAAACGAAATGTCAACGGTGTCCCGACGACACGACGTCAAACATGTCCCGAGCCTTTACACGTCATCAGTGCGGTCGTGGGTTCGAGAGGCCGACATCGATGACGGCCACACCCCGAGTGTGTCCCCACGGAAGCCGCTCGGGTGAAAGAGCTGGAACAGCAAGTCCGAGAAATCAAGCGCGCCAACGCGATACTGAAGCGGCCAGCGTCCTTCTTCGGGGCGGAGCTCGAGCGCCAACACAAGAAGTAGTCGCCTTCGTCGACGACCAGCGGGAAGAGTTCGGGGTCGAGCCTCATCCCCACTGCCTTGCGCAGCGCAGGCGTGCGAATGGCCCCGAGCACCTACTACGACATCAAGAGCCGTCACAGCCCCTGGGCGCCAGCGAAACGTGACGCCGTCGTGGCGCCGACGTCACGACAGCTGCGGGAAGACAACTAACTCATCGACCATGCCCGAGGCTGCCAACACCTCGGCTACCTCGCAGTCGAACGCGGCTCGACCAGCTCAGACGGCCGGTGGTCGTCGTCGTTGCCCGCTGCTTGTCGTCTAACAACATGCTCATAGATCTTCCTCTTACTAATGAGCACTGGACTCACACAGACCATCTGACACGCCCAATCCCTGCCACGTACGCACGTACGTGATGTCCACCACCCACAGCGTATTTTCTGTTGCTCGGCAACGAACTTCCGCTTCACCAAGTCTGCGGGTTTCTCAGCGGACGGATCCGGTCGGGTGGTGAAGACAGTCCGGCCGCGGTGCCCACCACGCACCCCTGCCAGCCACATCAGCCAGCGGGTCTGCTCGCGACCGACGTCATGGCCGTCCCGACGCAACGCGTGGTGCATCTTGAGCACGCCGCACACGCCGAAGTTGGCGGTATGCACAGTCTTGATCACTTCCACTAACTGCACATCCCGCACATCCACCGGCTTCGGCCCACACTTGACGGCCCGCTATACTACTCGGTAGCACGCTACTGATTCGCTGGATCTGAGGAACTCATGGCCGAGAACACCGCCCGCCCCAGGGGCTGGCAATACGTCCGCTACTGCTACGGCGCCACGCTGCCGCCGTCGATGCGCGATTGGGTGGCCAAAGATCTCGCCGGCAGGGGCGCCGCATGGCGCATGGTGGTGCGCTGGGCCATCCCGTGCATCCTGCTGATGCTGCCGATGCTGTTCGTGCCGGCCGACTGGGGAGTGCGGTTCATCATGTTCGCCCCCATCCCGATCGCCTACGTCTTCTTCTCGGTCGCGCTCAACACGATCTATCGCCGCCACCGCCTCGAACAGCACGGACTCGATCCCGAACTCGTCAAGCACCAGGAACGCATCCGCAACGCGGACCTCTACGACGAATATCACCGCAAGTACCGCGGACAGAGCCGGAACAGCGGCGTCTGAGTTGGCAATGCAAGCGACCCACCGGATCGGGACATGTCGTTTGTTCGGATGACAAATGCGCTATCGTGTCCGCGTGGCTACTATCCAATCAATCGCCTTCGTGGACGACCTCGACGGCAAGGAAATCGACCCCGACGACGTCCACACCATTTCGTGGTCGTGGCTGGGTGTGGATTATCAACTCGACGTCTCCAGTGCCAACCTCGAAAAGGTCGAGACCGGCAAGGTCACGATAGCCAAGCTGCTGGAAGTTTCCACACGCGTCGGTGGACGCAAGCAATCGACAGCACCGCGCGCCAACAAGGCCCGTGCGTCGATTGCAGTCGGTAAGCCCACTGCGACAGTCGATTCCAGCATGATCCGCGAATGGGCCACCTCCCAGGGTTACAAGGTCAATCCGCGTGGACGGCTACCGAAGGGGATCCTGGAAGCCTACGGCGCCGCGCACTGACTCAGTTGCGCAACACTTTTCGTTTCGACTGAGGCGTTACCGTGCGACCGACTCCGTGGGCTGGCGCATCCGCCGTATCTCTAGGGTTGGGAACTGCTGGCGGACCGCTGCCACCCCGCGGATGGCCGTGTGTCAGTCATTGAGATACCGATTGCTCCTCACCTCAGGAGTTCAGGGACCACGTGACTCGGTGGCGAAACGCAGCGCTGCATCGCCCTGGTAGCAGGTCGGGTCGATGTGACCGCCCTGGCAGACGTCGAGCTCGATTGAGGCCACATTGCCGAAACGAATAGCAAAGGCACGCGCACCTGCGCCGTCTGGCACCAAGCGATCGCCCAGCGAATGGTGCAATTGAAATCGTCTGCCCGCAAATGCAGTTGATGGGTACGCCAGTGGATCGGCTCGCTCGGGAACGTCGCCATGCCACGCTGCTCTGATGAAGTCGACGTCCCTGATCGTTGCTGGCAGCCCCATCAGCGGAGATATCCCGACGAATCCGTCTATGGAGGCGAACTGAGGTTGCGCGTAGATGTGAAGGCCAGCCAGCGCGCCCATCGATTCACCCACGAACAACATCCGGGACACAGCAAACCGGGTGGTGGCCGCTGTGATGAGCTCGCGGTAAGTTGCCACCGCTTTGTCATTACCAAACGAATTCCCACCGGCCGTGGCAGACGCGACCACCCACCCGCGGCGCAAGAATGGTTCGACGAAATGACGTTGCCTGGGACTGTATTGCAGTTCTGTTCCATCGCTGTCCATACCGTGGAACCACACGATGATTCCGAAGACCTTCTTGTCGTCTTCTTTGTAGGCACGCATGTTGTTCCCTAGCTCTATTCGGCTAATACCCTCCCCGAGAGAACTGCCATCGTCCACTTTCGCAGTTCCACACCCCGCAATCAGCACGGACAGCAGAAGAAGACATGCGTGGACCATCGACGTCGTGACGATCCCGCGAGACCCGGTCGGGCCGGTCACCCGTACATCCTTACCCAGTCAACCAACATCCGGGCGGGCAAGGCATCGGCTCCAACGGGCCCGGTCAGCCGACCACCGGCGGCGACATCAAGAACCAGGAAGAAGGGGTCATCCATCACCCACACCGATTGCGGAGGCATGTCTTTGGGGGTGAACGTTGCGATCGTCCGACCATCGATGCCGAACGTGACCCGGCCCGCTTTGCGATCAACCCAGTAGATATGGAAGTCCTCTGCCGACCCCAGGTCACCCTCTGATACCTTCTGCAGACGCTGCCACGGCGTCTTGTCAGCCAAGTCTTCGCGTGGGCCGATTATCCCCAGAGAGTTGTCAAGTCGATTGTTCACTTGCTCAAAGATGTTGATTTGACCGGATTCTGGAAAACCCACAACACCAATACTCGACCCCAGCATCCACACTGCCGGGTTGATTCCTTGCCCCTCCGGCAACCTCGCACGAACGGCGAGCAGACCCGACGACACCCCCATCTTTCCCTCTGTATCAATTCTCCCCGACGTGATCTCGTTTCCGCGGCGTATCGCCCGGATCTGTAGATTGCCGACACCGTCTTCCGATACGTTGTCGGGGAGATTGGTGAAGATCTGCTCTTCACCGTTCCCCCATCCCCCGCCGCCGGAACGGACATTCCACATGCGTGGGCTCGGCGCAGTGCCACGTGCGCCATCGAAATCATCAGATGAGATCAGACGCAGGTTGGGATCGACAACGAAAGTTCCGCCAGGGTCTCCGTCCTCGGCGGACGCTGCACGGAACCCGGTAAGTACCATAATTCCAGTCACGAGAAGTATCCCTAAGACAAGCGGTACCGCCACTCTTCCATTGCCGTTCGGCGAAGCTGTAAGCGAACGGAAGTATCCGACTGTGGCCACGATCGGTTTGCGAAACATACGCTCTCCCTCTTCTCGATCAATCACTCGCTGCCACTGAGTTGTTACCAAGGCTCTCTTTCGGTGGGAATGTGGCGATATCCGAACACAATGGTGTCGCTATCACTGTGAGCACGATAGAAATTTGGATCTTCATCAAGGAGAGTTACAAGTGATTCGATCGCGCCTTTCCTGAAGTAGCCGAAGTAGTCGCTATACGCCGACATCTGACGCGGCAAGACAATATAGAAGGAGCCATCAGTACCCCTACCCAAACGGTCGAGGAACCGGATGTCTTCCCGCGTAGGAAATCCCCGTGACATAGACTCCTTCAGAAATATCAGCGCTTTATCGAAGCCAGGGTTGACTTCAGCGAGTCGCACGTAATCTGCAGTTGCTCTCGGCGGCCAACCAGAGGGACCGATTTGGACGATCACGGTAGACGGTTTCGCGTTACTGAGCATCTGACGACTCATCTCGACCTGCCCCTTGGTCAGCTGTATGTAGGCCCAGCCGCCGTAGTAGCTGTGAAGTGCAGTGACTCCCAATAGGGCAACGACAAGCGCCACGGTGAACGTACGAATTCGGGTGCGCAGATCATCGATTCTTTGGCCAACCCCGCCATCGAGGCGAAGAAACTCTGACAATGCGGCGCCGACCAGAATCGAACACCCGACAAGCGAGTAGAGCAGCACGCGGAAGATGGCCTCACCGCCGTAGCTCTGCCCCCCTAGCAACAAGCCCGACGAGAATGCGAGCACAGGAAGTGCGAAATTTCCTCGGCCACAACGCCATAAGTAGATGAAAGATACGAAGGCCGCAGCCCAAACTGTGATAAATACGCCTCTGTCGACGTCTTGCAAAAGCGTTCGCGCCAGCGAATCACCTGGTAGGTTTGGCAGATTCGTCTTCGAGTTTTTGAAAGGATTTACGCCTGTGAAACCGCCATACCTCGAAATCCACGTCGCCCGTGGAATCACGAAGGCAACCCAGATCCCAAGACAGGCGGCGGCCAGCCATATCGGTCGAACCCGATTGAGCAGAGTGAACATCACCGCCACCGCAAGTATCCACACAGGAGTCAATTGATGGGTCGCCGTTATGACTGCGAATAGCGGAAGTACGAAGTACGCGGCTCCGGTATAGGTTCGCGAAGATACCAGCAAGGCCAGAATCGCGACACCGATAATGAGCGCGACCGCTTGCGGGGAGTAGTAGTCCTGCCCCACCCAATTGACCAGTTCGGCAAACATCACGGATATGAGACCCGCCGACCTCGACAGACTGAATGCTCGGGCCAGCGCCCAAATCGAAACGGCCAACAGCAGGTGGGTGACCGGGGCAAACCAGTGCGCAACATCCGTTGCCGCTATACCGGTCGCAGAACTGAACCAGGCACCACCTACGAAGAACCCTGGCCAGCTTGAATAGATGTCGATGAAGGAGGGCGGCAGCGAAGAATTTTGCGCCACATATTCGACGAGCCCGATGTGCTTGTAGGTCCACGAATAGATGGGAACGTCCGTCAACAATGTCGCTGGCAGGCGAATGGCGCCGATTGTGGCGAGGATAGTGACGGCGGCCCCCACAGTATCCCCGACATAGAGGCAGGTAAAGAAGATTCCGACAATCGCAACCAGGCAGACAGCCAATGCGAGGCCGACCCAAGTGAACATGAGGCCGAACAACCCGACGCTTTCGCGCGACATTAGCCAGAGCGCCCCGACCCACAACACCGCGACAGCCGCGAGTGCTCCCATCCGTTTTGACCGCACATCACGCGCATCTGTCTTCACCCGACCCCACATCCGCTTCAGGTCGGCCCATGCGTCCATACGTGCCACGGGCGTACGCAACGCCAAGAACGATGAAATCAGACACACCATAGACAACGCACACGTGACGAGGTCGGGAGAGTAGAGACCAACCCAAATAAGGGTGGTGCCCAAACCGATCGGTGCGGCCAAACCCAGTGAGGGGTAAAGCGCTAGGCGCAGATGACCCGGCATTCGGACCCGCCAGCTCACCGCAGCACCGAATCCGACCAGTATCAATGGCAGTAAGAGGAGTAGCCGCAATAACGGTGGCATGTCCAACAGCGTGAGAAGGGAGAGCAGTCCTGAGCCGCCGGCTACCAGCGGTTCCAAACGGCTGACGCGCAGCGCCGCCGATGGCTCGAGATCTGCGTCTGTCGCGGCAGCCTCGGTCAATGTGGCGATGGTACTATCCCTTCGGTATTTATCTTGGTGAGTAAGTGGGCTGGCCATCGAGCGATTCGAGCAGTGCCACGGGGCCGGCCGCGACCATGTCGAGCGCCGCTTGAACCACTTCCGGTTTGTGGCACGCAGGGTCGAAAGTTGCTGTGATGTCGTATCCGTCACCCATTTGCGGAGTTAACACCGCAATTCCACCAAGCCCGACCGGCTCAGACGAGATGGTGATTCGATGGTTCTCAAATCCGCCAATCCACCTGCCCTCAGGCATAATGCCGAGGCCAACGAGATGGCTAAATGACACGATCGCTTTCGCTGGCCGCGGGGAGCTGGGAGCATTCGCGATACCGACTGCACGTTTGAGTTGCGATACGGCTTGACCCCAAGAAATGGCTGTCATGGCCGCCAACGGTCGACCGGAGAAGTTCGCGCGCCCGAGTTCGGCGGCAAGTTGTTCCGGTGAATGCGGAGCCTCGAACGGCAGATTTAACCCCACCGCGAAGTTGCCGAGATGTGCGGCGGTGCGCTCGTCATATCGGCGCCCGTCGACCACTACGTGAACGACGGGCGCTAAGTCGAGGCCGACATGCAAGAGGGCACGAGTGATCGCCGCCATCAGCGCCACAGCACTGCTGATCCGCGCAGGGCGGCTCCCACACCATGCGCGAAGCTCGGCACGCGTGGCACCGGTCAGGTAGGTAGTGCGAGACACCAGACTTCCCGAGCCCGCGAACTCGGATGTTGGCTGGGCTCTGCTGCCGGAGCGCATTCGCTTTGTATCTGATAGCAACGCGGCCAACCGTCTTAAGTCGCCCATAAGATATTTCGCGGTGGTGCGGATCACCGCAGGCCGCGTGTACGGCGTGTGAGTCCAGGACGGCATGCCGTCGATATGAATCGCCTCATTCTCTTCGGTGGCTCCCACTAGGTGCAACCACAGATGGACCATTAACACTCCGTCAAATACCGCGTGCGGAAAATCGGTGATGAGATCATCGCCAGCCATGTACACGCGGAGACTGTGTGGTGGCGGGGTCGAGGCTCGGACGAGCGCAACCTTGTCTTCGAGCGACAGGTCCTCGTGGCCGGGAAACGCCTCTGTCCAGTCGATCACCGATTCGCGGAGATTCTCGGGTTCGTAAATCCATCTCTGCTCGCTCACGCAGATACCGAGGCGGTTTCCAGGCGAAATCTCGGCCAAGCGAATGAGGCGTTCCGCAACTACACAGGCAGGAGGCATCTCCAACGGCCCAAGACCCACGACTATACGACTACGACCACGTGCGCGGTCCAGCAGCGTCGGCCGAATGTGTCGTGACCTGCCCGGCGTCTCACGCCTATTAGAGTGGTCGGTCATCGTGGCGTCAGACCCTCGTGAATCCCGGACCGCTCGTTCGGCGACACCGACTTCAGCGGCTTACGCGGACGTCCCTGCGACCGGGCGTCGAACAGAGCCCGCGGGCCCGCGAAGAGACCCGCAATCTCTGCGCGTGCCGCCGCGGTTACCTCCTTTCCGGACAGATCGCGACCACCCGACCTCTGATAGAGCGACGACACCAGATGCGTGGCGGCCGCCACCATCCGCCCCGCGGCCAGCGGCGCGAGGTGACGGTCGGTGGCCACCTTCGCGATCCAGGCACCGAGCCCAACGCCGTAACCAAGGGCCTGCGAGGTCAACGCCGCCGAATCCGTCCGATGCTGGTGCCACACAATAGCTTCCGGCTCGTAGACGAGCGCGTGTCCGGCCACGATCGTTCGGACGAACCAGTCGATGTCCTCGCCGCCCTTGGCGGGTGAGCCAGCGCCGAGACCCTCGTCGAAACCACCAAGTTCGTAGCCGATATTCCGGCGGATCGCGAAGTTCGCGCCTGTGCCGTAGTCGGCGACCTTGAACGGGAACAGCCGATGATGGGTGTGACGCTCCTTCATGAGGAACGTGCGGCGATCGATCGATGCCGCCCAGCCCACCCGATGTTCGAAGGTGAACTGCGTCTCGGTACGCAATTCGGCAGGCGGCACCAGACCGGTGACGCACGCGACGTCTTCGTCGGCGAACGGACGCACGAGGCAACGCAGCCAGTCCTTATCCACCACCACGTCGTCGTCGGTGTAGGCAACCACCGGAAACGATGCTGCCTCGAGCCCACAGTTGCGCGCGTGCGCCAGTCCCGGCACAGCGGCCTGCACTATGTTGACCCGAGCGTCGGGGTGAGTGTCGATATAGCGCCACGTATCGAGGTTCGACGCTGCATTGTCGACGACGATCACCTCGAACGTCGGATAGTCCATCGCCAGAATAGAATCCAGCACGCGGCGCAGTGCGTCGGTGCGGTCTCGCGTGCACACCACCACCGACACCCCGGTGTCGTAATCGGGCAGTGGGTCTACGTCGCGGTCCGGTAGCCGTCGCATCTCGCGGGTCAACTCGCGACCGAAGAGAGCGGAATCCTCGACCCCTGCCTCGACGAATCCGCAAACATGGGTGCCCTCGCGCACCAGCAGCCGTGCCCGCACGTATCCATCGCCGCCGTGCAACTTGACGGTGTCGGCGAACGTGAACGACGACTGGATCTCACCCACCCACTTGGCGCCGTCGTTCTCTGGCGGCTCGTCACTCGAGATGACCGGCCACAGCTCATGGATCTCGTCTTGCGCCATCATGCCCTTCCTTCTGATACTCGAGAGGTTCCTGGTTCGCTTGTGGAAAACCATGATTCGGCGGCAGCGACCAGTGCCTGCCGATGACGCCGACTGGTGTCGGCGAGGGCCGTGCGGAACTCGTCGTCACCAATGCGCGGAGCAAGTGCCGCCACGATCCGCGACGCAGTCACATCGGAGAACTCGGCGATACACTCCTCCTGTCCCGCCTGCCGCATCACCCCTGCCGATTTCGACGAGAAGTAGGCGATGGCGAAGGTCGGGGTACCCGAGAGCATGGCCAGGATCGCAGCGTGGAGACGCACCGCGATCATGGCTGCGGCCGACCCGTAGAGCGCCGCGAGTTCCGCAGGACTGAGGTCGGCATCGACATATGTTGCGCTGTGCCCGTCCTCGCACAGTGCGTGGTGCAGCGCTACCGAGACCGCGCGATCGTCCTCGATCGCTGTGGGTCCCAGTGTATGTGCAATCACCAGTGTGTGATCGACGTCTCCGCGAGCGACGAGCATGTCGACGGCCGTCACGAGCTCGCCGACCACCCTTTGGTCGGCGGCGCCGCCGAGCGACGGGTGGCTGCGCATCGCGATCACGACGGTCCTGCTCATCGGGACCGGCATCGCGGCGACGACCTCGGCAACCGCGTCGGTCATCCGGGGTTCGATGCCGTAGGCCATGTCCGGGGCGAGTTGCACACCACCCACGCCCAATTCCGCCGCCACACCCAACGACGACTCGTCGCGGACCACGGCCGTGCCCACACCGCACAACATCCGCTGCGCAATTCGTTTCGTCACCGGGCGAGACGCAGGAAAGGGTCCCAGGGTGTGGCCCAGCAGGATGGTGGGGATACCGCGAGTGATCGCCGCACGCAACGGTGCGACCACCGTGAACAGACGGGTGAGACTCACCAGCCCCTGCACGGACACATCGGTGTAGATATTCGACCCACCCACACCGATCACCAGGTCCGCTCCTTCGAGCACCGCATCGTAGCGTCGATCGCGGTAACCACCTGCGACCGAGGAAATCGCGGGGATGAGCCGCAACACCCAGATCGGCACATCGGCGGCGGGATGGCCGTTGGGTCGGCCTCTCAACTCCGATGGCATCGGATTGGGCAACAGCCGCACCTCGGGGTGTCCACGGGCCAGGTGGCGCATGGCGTGCGACGACGGATCGGCATCCTCGGTGAGGCCCACCACCGTGATGTCGATCTCGGGAACGCGCGCGCGCAGCAGTCCCAGGATGCCCTCGGTGATCGCGGCATCGCCCTTGTTGTCATCGTGCCAGGCGTTGAAGAGGACCACACGCCGCGGCCGAGCGGCGGCCGACGCCGACACCGGCGCGGTTGCTCGCAACGTCATACCACGCTTCCTTTCGCTTGCACCGCAGGGTGATATCCGCGCATCACCCCGACCAGACCGCACGCCCCCACAACGCCGAGCAGCACCGAACCGAACGCCAGCGCGCCCGCGGTGCCGACAGCGCCCCACTCGAGGGTGGCGACGACGAGGATCGGCAGGGTGACCGCGCTGACGCAGGCGTTGCTGATCAGCAACCGGCGGGTGGCCAGCAGTGCACGCAACGCCGCCGCCCACATCACGAAGCTGACGCGACCCACCGAGCCCGCCGACAGCAAGGCCAGGATCACCCACAGCGTGTGATGCGGGTAGTTCTTGCCGAACAGTGCCACCAGAAGCGGCGCACACGCGATCACCAGAAATGCGCCGAGCGCCACGACCAGCCCGAACACCGAGCGCCACACACGCGTGATGAGACGTAGTGGATCATCCGAGGTTGCGAGATGTTTGGTGAGCGCGGTTGCCGTACCGATCGAGAAGAAGTCGAGACCCTGCGAGACCGGGAGCATCAGCGCCAGCATGGCACCCTGAACCGGACCGGCGAGCCAGGTGACGAGGAACGGAGCACCCATCAGTGTGCCCATCGAGATGAGGCTCGCCGTTCCGTCACGCATCGAGAACCCGATCAGACTACGGCCGGTGTGTGTACGTTCGCGCCCCGTCTCCGGTGACTGCAGCGTGATCGCCCGCGGCACCATCCGGAACCATACGATCACCACCGCCAATGCCGCGGTCAGGATAGTGGCGAACACCGCCGAGTACCAAGTCGCGCCCGCGATGAGCACCGGCAGCAGCGCGAGTTTCGCGCCGGCGGCAAGCAGGTTGATTCCCGGGAGGCGCCGTGCGGCCGAGAGTGCCGTCAGCACAGCGTCTTTGAATGCGAACCACGCCATCACCACGGAACCGGCCACAACAATCAAACATTGCAGCACCGGAGGTGCATCGCCGATTGTGGCGGCACCGAGTACTCCGGCCACCAAGCCACAGAGCAGCGCAGTGCCCGTCACCACCATCGCTGCGTGTCGGAGGAGACCGCCGCGCGCAACGAGCGGAGTGGCGGGCAGCATTGCGGTGAGCGCATTGCCCGGACCTGACGCGGCGACGGTTCCCGCGGTGGTCATCAACGAGAGCACCGCGGTCTCGATGCCGAGTTCGTGCGGCGGGATCAGACGTGCCGCGATGGCCCAGAACGCGATTCCGGTGACCGCGGTGACACCAGAGGTGACGATGAGCGCCGACGAATCCACCGTCACCGATCCGGCTGCTGGGATGCGGCCGCGCAGCGGCCTGGTGAGTGTCACGGTCTGCTCACCAACTCACGCGCCGATCCGGTGCGATGCCGCCGACCCCCGATCTCACGCAGGATCTGTGCATTGGCGTCGGCCTGCAGGTCGATCCGATGTTCGGTGACCGCGAACCTGCGTGCTGCCATCGCGAATTCGTGCCGCGTCTGAGATGCATCCAGCAACCGTCTGGCGGCCACGGTGAGTGCGGCGACGTCGGAGGGCGGGACGACGAGTCCTGATTCTCCGTCGAGCACCGCTTCGCGTACGCCCGCAGCCTCGTAAGCCACCACGGGCACACCCGCCGACTGCGCCTCCACCACACCCAACGGCATGCCCTCGATCAGTCCGGTATGCACGTACAGGTCCGCAGCGCGCAATAGGAAGGGGATGTCGTCGCGCGGCCCCAGAAAGATCAGTCGATTGTCGGGTAGTGCCGCGGCGCGTTGCCGCACCGAGCGTTCGTATTCCGGGTAGGCACTGGTGGTTCCGGCCACCACCACGGTGGCATCGTCGTCGAGCGCTCCGGCCAGATCGACGAGATCCTCGATCCGCTTGCTCGGATCGAGGCGTGTGGCTGCAAGCAGCACCCTCCGGTCGAGGCCGAGTCCGAGAGAGGTCCGCAGTGAGCGACGATCCAACTCGTCGATGCCGGGGGCGAACTCGTTGGTGTCGATTCCGTTTCGGATCACCGTCACCCGGCGGCGGAGACGCTCGGACACCGTGGACGCCACCGAATCACTCACGGCTACGGCGTGGTGCGCGGAGCCGATCGCGGCGTCGCGCAATCGGGAACCGAGGCCCGGGACCGTCGACTCGTGCAACGTGAGAACGGTTCGTACCGGCGACAGGCGCGCGGCGATTGCCGCATCGAGGTGAGTCCAGTGCGAGTTGGCCAGCACTACGTCGAAGCCGCCTTTTCGTGACAACCGCGCAATGCGACGCGGCACCGCGACGCTGCGGACTCCTTCCCGGGCGATCCCGGACGTCACTATGCGGTCCTGCTTGCGGATGGAGCGTTCCAGCGGAAGATCCAGCGGGAGTGCGGAATAGCCCAACGATCGCCAGTGCCGGAACTGTTCGAGATGAGGTGGGCACGCCAAGGTCAGGTCGACCCCACGTTCGGCGAGCAGCGGCCGCAGCCGGAGCAGATAACGTTGCGCCCCCCACAGGCCAGGACCTTGGTCCAATACGAGTACCCGTACCCGACGTGCATCACTCATACGGCTTCGGCCAGTCCCGGTGACATCACAGGGACACGGCGAGACTCCGGACGGGCGGAACCCGTCGACTGCTGACTACGCTCATTGAGGATCGTGCGAAGCACCCGCAGTCCGTCGCTGACGGCGTTGAGGTTGCTCTGACCGTGGATGCGGTCCCGCTCGTAGCTGGCTACTTCACTGATCTTCAAGCCCGACTGTGCAATTCGGATGTTCATCAGCGTCTCGATTTCGAATCCGTCGCCCCACTGACTGTCGGTCAGGGTGTGGTCGGGCAGCGACATCGCGGGCAGGCAGTGGCGCCAGAACGCGTTGTACCCGTAGCAGAGGTCAGTGAAGCGTGCCGAATACATGGTGTTGACCATCGTGTTGAGCCCGTAATTCCCCAGTCTGCGCAACGGGGTGATGTCGGAGCTGCCGCCGCGCCGCGTGAATCGCGAGCCCTTGGCGAAATCGGCACCCTCGCGCAGCGCCCGGACAAACCACGGGATCTCGCCGGCGTCGGTGGAGCCGTCGGCGTCGATCATGACGATGATGTCGCCGCGGGCCTCGGCAAACCCGCAGGCCAGGGCGTTTCCTTTGCCGCGGCGAGTTTGGTTGACCAGCTTGGCATTTGGCCACAACTGGAGGGCGACGTCCAGCGTTCCGTCCACCGAGTTGCCGTCGACGACGACGATCTCGGCGATACCGTCCGGCATTCGCCTCGCGACGTACGGGAGGTTGGCCGCCTCATTGCGGGTGGGTATCACGACGGTGACATTGTCGAATCCAACGTGCATCGAGACTCCAGGTGAGTGTGTGGCAGCTAGTGCCGATGAGAAGGCGGTGAAGCAGTCGGTGGCTCAGTCGATTTCGATCGCACAACCACGCGGACGCGTGTCGTCGTGTGTTGTCCGTGTTGCGGTAACAGCCGCTGCGTTGCGGTTTCCTTGCTTGGGTTCGATCGGATTGAGGTTTCCTGAAGCGAACCTGATAACAGGTTGAACGCATTTGCCGGAAGGCGCAACTCTAAACCTCAAATTGGTCGCGGATTGTTGATTAAGCGCATCTAACACGATCGGAATGCGATCTTTGATCTATTGCATCTGTTGTGAAGCAACAGTTTCAGGTCGATATTCACATTGTGGATGCCGCATGCACCGTGTGACCAGGGCCACAGGACGGATAGCTGGTGCACATTAACAGCGGTTTCAAGGCACCATTAGCGCCATGAGTGGTCATCGATTCACCGTGTCTGACGTCACTCCAGTGATCTGCGTGTACACCGAACGTCGGTGGGACGACATCGTTGGCGCCATTGACTCGCTGCTGTCGCAGTCTCGGCCACCCAACGAGATCGTGGTGGTCGTCGATCACAACCCGGGGCTGCACGAGATGCTCCTCGAGCACGTACGCGAGCGAGGCCTCGAGGATCGAGTCCGGGTGTTCGCGAACGTCCGGACCAAAGGACTCTCGGGAGCACGCAATTCCGGTGTGGCAGCGACGCGGACACCGATCGTCGCCTTTCTCGATGACGACGCGGCCGCCAATCCCGACTGGATCGAGAGAATAGTGGCGGCCTACCAATCACCGCTGGTGCGGGGTGCCGGCGGATATGCTCAAGCGGTGTGGCCCGACGACGAACGGCCGCGATGGTTCCCCGACGAGTTCGACTGGGTGGTCGGTTGCAGCTACGTGGGCCAACCCGAGGACCTGGCCCCAGTCCGGAACTTCATCGGCGCAAACATGTCACTGCTCCGAGATGACATCGTCGCCGCAGGGGGTTTCCATGAAGGGATCGGCAGAGTGGGTCGAATACCGCTCGGATGCGAGGAGACCGAGCTGTGTATCCGTATCGCCCAACAGCATCCCGGCTGCATCATGCTCTTCGACCCCGGTATCCGGGTGCGCCACAGAGTGACCGCGGACCGCACCGGCTGGGCATACTTCCGCCGTCGGTGTTACGCGGAAGGCATCTCGAAGGCCGCAGTGTCACATCTCGTCGGGTCACGCGACGGCCTTCAGGCCGAAAGGGCATACACCTCCGTGGTGTTGCCCCGAGGCATCGCTCGCCGCCTGGCAGCGATACCCCGGCGTGAGGGCCGCCGCCACCTTTCCGCAACATCCCTCGTAGCACAGAGCGGAACGATCGTCGCCGGCGTTCTCGTCACCGCTTCGGGGTACGTGCGAGCACGGGCCTCTCGTGCGTCCATCGAACAACGTCCGGCGAGCACCGTCGGGTAGTCAATACCGATCGCGAGAGGGCCACGATATGGGTGCGAGAGTACGGACCGCGGTGACTACCGCAGCCATCCTCATCGGCGCTTCGTCGGCGCTCGTCTCGATCCCGGCCGCCACCCCTGCGAGGGCCCCTTTCACCGTAGTGCTCGACGACTTCAGCGGCACGGCAGGCGCTGCACCGAAATCGTCTCTATGGAACTACGACGTCGGTGGCGGCGGCTGGGGCAACGGCGAATGGCAGACCTATACCTCCGCGCGCGCCAACTCACGCTTGAACGGCTCGGGCCAGCTGATCATCGAAGCGCGCAGCGACGGCAGCCAGATCACCTCGGCACGCCTGCGCACTAGCGGAAAGTTCGAGTTCACCTACGGCACGCTGGAAGCCAGAATTAAGATGCCAGCAGGCGCGGGTCTGCACCCGGCGTTCTGGCTGATGGGGTCGGACATCGGCACCGTGGGATGGCCGCGCTGCGGCGAGATCGACATCATCGAAACCGTCAATTCGGCAGTCACGTGGCACACCGCGCTGCACGGGCCGACGACTACTGCCGCACACTGGCAGGCCCAGCAACAAGGCATCGCGGCGCTCGCGAACAGCTACCACGTCTACGGAGTTCGGCGTTCGCCCGGGTCGGTCTCGATGACCGTCGACGGCAAGACGGTGAGCACCTTCACTCAAGCGTCACTGCCCGCCGGTGCACAGTGGGTATTCGACAAGCCGATGTTTGCGCTTCTCAACCTCGCGGTCGGCGGCACCTGGCCCGGTGCTCCCAACTCGACCACCCCGAATCCGTCGCAGATGTTGGTCGACTGGACCCGTTACACCCCGGCCTGAGGCGTCACACGCCCGAACACGTGCTACCAAGGTCGAGTGGCGCCGACACGTCGGCCACCTTGCCCACCCACTTGCCTGACGATTGCTGCCGGGCGGCGAGCACGTAGCGTCCTTCCACCACGGGCGACCAGTGGAACACCGCGATACGACGTTCGGGCACAACGGTGTTGGTGAATGTCAGCAGGCCACCGTGACGCAGCCGGGTGGGCTGGCGGACCGAGAACACCACCGGCCCGTTGCCGGTGACTCGCGCCGTCACGGTGTAAGAGCAGCCGGCGCCGTATTTTCCGGTACCGCCGGGAGGAGCGATCCGCAGCGACGACACCGCGCCGTGCGCGGGTGCACTCGTCACCGCCGCCACCGCCACACCCGCTTCCACCGCAACGATCACCGCCCACGCACCGCGTCGCAAACACCCCATGGTCCCGGGACTCTACCGGCTCGGTTAACAATGCGTGGATGGGTTACACGCTGCAGTGCCGGGGGTCTCGCGGGGCTTCTCTGCTCCCGCGGACCGTCGACCACCCGCGCGAGCGGACAGGACCCGCGCGAACTGCGTCGGCTAGAGCACGGCCGTCGACGACCAGCCGGGGCTCGGCGCCATCGGCTTCCACGGTTGGGGTCCCCGAACCGGCGCGCGACGCGGGACCGAAGCGGGAACTTGGGCCGCACAAGCGAGTTGATCGGCGGTGGGCGTCGGGTACACGGCCGCGAAGTCGTACCGGGTGGCGTACCAGTCACCGAAGACGCGTGCGCCCGGGGTGCGGGCGGTGCCCTTCACGGCCGTCGGCGGCACCACCAACCCGCGGCGGAAGTCGATCTCGACCGGCCGCGGACTGTCCATCCCGGAGAGCCAGTCGGTGTGCCGGCCGGTTGTTTCCCGGACCGAGCGGTATCCGTAACGGCAGAGCACCAGGCGCGTCCACGCCCCGTCGTCGATCCGACGGAGTCCGGTGAAGAACACCGTCCCGACACCAGGCCGGGAGTCGGACACCGTCGACGGGTAGACGCTGATCATCTGCGCGATGTTCGACGGCGCCGCCTCCGCGAAACCCGGATATCCCCACCGCGTGGAACCGCCGGCGTTGGCCAGTTCGAAGGATTCGACGAAGGCGCGTACAAACGTTCCCTCCGGACTCGAGACGTCGAATACGGAATCGGGAATCCATCGGAACGTGGTGTCGAAGTCCGCGGGAACGTTCTCCGAAACACCACCGTTGTGACCGGTTTCGGCGTTGATCTGTGACGAGGTTTCCGGACTTTTTCCGCACCCGGACAGAATCATCGCCGAGATGACCGCCAGCAGCGCAGCGACACGTCGGACGCGCTGCGCTGTGGTCACGATGACTCCCCTGGCCGACGGGATTTGACCTGTATTTTTGCAGCGTAGGCAGAAGCCATCGCAGGTGGCGGCAACTCCACGCACCATTACGGCGAAGAAAATGCAACAGATTGGATACGGCGGCGCATTCGCGATGTCGAGAATTGGAGGGGGAAGGCGCCGTGGGCGCCCGGAAACTACAACGGCCGTTTCGGATTCGACTACGTTTGTGCAGCGGACCCGCGCATCGGTAATGATACTGCCATGAGCGAGGAGCGCGCCCCGCATCGTATCGGTGTGGTCGACGACCACGAGCAGATCGTGCGGGGCCTGCGCGCCACCTTTGATGCCCAGCCCGACATGCATCTGGCCGCCGGGGCCGACACGGTGGCCGACCTGCTGGCGGTGACCCGGGACCTCGACCTGGTGCTGCTCGACCTGAGACTCGACGACGGGACGGCACCCACGGAGAACATCGGCTCGCTGCGAGCGGCCGACATCCCGGTACTGCTTTATACCTCGGGTGACGAGAGGTATCTGATCCGCGAGGCCGCGGCCGCCGGAGTGATGGGCATGATCCGGAAGAACGCTCGTGAACGGGAACTGCTGGCGGCGATACGTCAGGCGCTCACCGGAAACGCCGTCGCCGGCATCGACTGGGCGTCGGCCATCGATTCCGACGACGACTTCGTCGAACTCACGCCGCAGCTGCGGCGGGTTCTCGAGCTCTACGCGGCCGGCGAATCCACCGCCCGGGTGGGAGCCGAACTGCACCTGTCGCCCGAAACCGTCAGCGACTACGTAAACCGCATTCGCGCACGCTACGCCTCGGCCGGCCGCCCCGCGCCCACCAAGACCGACCTGTACAAGCGAGCGATCGAAGACGGATGGCTACCGGTTCCCCGGCGTCAGGACCACTGACGGGGGTCGACGCCCGGCGAGACCGTTACGCCGGACGTCGAATCCTGCGGCAGGTGTCGCTGTTCATCGCGGCCGGCTACGTGATGTATGCCGTGCTGTGCATTCCGCTCATCCTCGCCGCGGCCCGCGTGACCGCGGCGTGGTGGACGCCGGTGGCGCTGGTGCTGTCCATCGGCACCGGGCTGGCTATGGGACCGTTGAGCCGTCACGCCGACATCAGACGCCTGCGGATCGTCGCCGGGGTGAACGTGGTGGGCTACCTACTCGTCGGCGTGCTGTGGTGGCCGGCGTGGGACGGCAGCCCGCTGGGTACCGCGCAGGTGGTGTGGTTCGCGCTCTTTCCCGGGTTGGCCGCGATCTCAGCGGCCCTGGCCTTTCCGCCGTGGGCGGCCTTCGGTGTGCTCGCGGTGTTCATCGCCAACACGGGCATCATCGATCTACTGGCCAGGCCGACCACCGAGACCGATCCCTTTCTACCGGGACTGTTCTGGGGGTACGCGTTCTCGCTCATCTTCGTGGCGGCCGCGGTGATGGGAATCCGGGTCACCGGGATCCTCGACAGCTCCCGGGCACGGGCGCTCTCGGCCACCGCCGCGGCCGCGGCGGCCGGAGCGCGATCGGCCGAGCGGCATCGCTTCGATGCGTTGACCCACGACAGCGTGATGTCGACGTTGCTGCTCGCCGCCCGCAACGGCGCCTCACCCGAGCTCGCCCAGAGTGCGCGTGAAGCGCTGGCCGCGGTGGAGCAGGCCGCCGATCCCGTCGACCGCAGCACGGTGACGGCCCCCGAAGCATGCGAACACATCGCCGGCGTCGTGATGCTGGTCGATCCGACGATGCGGGCGCGCACGGTGATCGGTGACGCGCACACCACTTATCCGGGGAACGCGGTGATGACGATAGCGGCCGCGACAGCCGAGGCCGTTCGCAACAGCCGTCGCCACGCAGGCGAGGGCGCCACGACATCGGTGTCGGTCACGACGTCGCCCGACGAGTTGTGCGTCGACATCGTCGACGACGGCGCCGGCTTCGATCCCGCCACGGTCCCGGCGTCGCGACTGGGCATCGCGGTCAGCATCCGCGGCCGCATGAGGCGACTGTCGGGCGGCGACGCGACCATCGACTCCCGGCCCGGTCACGGGACGCGTGTGCACCTGAGGTGGCGGCGCTGACATGGGGACTCTGACATCCGGTGTGGTGCTCGACGGGCCGCGCGACGTACGCGACCTCCTCGGTCTGCGACGCCCCGAGGCGATGGCGGTACTGGGTATCTACCTCACCGCGCTCTGCGTCACCGTGATCACCTCGGCCCCGCTCGTCACCAACGCGTGGGGGATCGTAACCGGCACGCTGATCTTCGTGTCGGCGTCGATAGCGGTGATCCGCGCACCGGGTGATCCGCTTCCGATCACCACCACGTGGTTGCTCACCGCCGCGGGTCCGTTGGGCGCCGCGCTGATGCTCTCGGCGATCCCGGCGTCGGCCGCGGCGACGGGCCTGGTGTCCATGACCCACGGAGCCGCTGCGGCGGTGTACGTGTTCATGGGCGTGCGGGGCCGGGTGTTGATTCCGTGGATCGGATTGGTGTGCGTCGTAATGCTTTTCGCACTGTGGGGCACGGCGACGGGCCAATCGGCGATAGCCGCGGCCGGGTTGGCCCTGGTCGATGCCGCGCCCATGGCGCTCGGCGGTCTGTTCGCAGTCACGTTGCGGCCCACCACCAGTCAGGTGTTCGAACTCCGCGACCAGACCACCCGGCAGGTGGCCGCGCTGGCCGCCGACGGCGCCGCCCGCGACGAACGCAACCGCCAGGTGCGTCACCTCGACCAGCTCGCACGCCCGTTGCTCGAACGCATCGCGTCCGGCGACGAACTCACCGCCGACGAGCGCGTCGGCTGCGCGGTGCTCGAAGCCCACCTGCGCGACCGTCTTCGTGCGCCGCTGATGTCGGAACTCGATCTCGACAATCCGGTGTTCCGCGCCCGCAAACGCGGTGTGGATGTGGTGCTCATCGACGACTCCGGCGCCACCGGTACGGTTGATCCCGTAGTGGCGCACAGTGTTACGCGGCTGGCCACCGACGTCCTCGACCACGCGCAGGACGGGGAGGTGTTCGTCCGGATCACACCCACCGAACGCGCCACCGCGGCGTCGGTGCTGCACCGCACCGATCACACGAGCAAGCGGTGGGAGATCAACCGAAACGGGGCCGTCGCGTCGGTCGGCTGAGGTTAGAATTGCCCATGGCCGGCAACCATGACGGTGGTGAGCAACCGACAGACGCGACGAAGAAACCGCTAATGCTGCTCACCCACGGTGTGAGCGGCACAACGTCGGAAACAATTCTGGATTCGCCACGAGTGGTAGCCGTGCCCGGCACCCTGGGCAGTGACTATCGGGGCGAATTCACCACCTACCCGAAGGCACCGCGCCACATCGAACGCACCCAGGATCGGTTCGGCTACCGGTGGGCCACAATGACGTCGGGCCTGCGCTCGCAGGCGATATGGGCACTGTTCGCGCCGTTCGTGATGGCCAATGTCGCCATCTGGATGCTGCCGCCGGTGAAACGACGCCCCGACGGTTCCGCCTGCGCGGGATGGACGTTGGCGATGGGCCTCGCCCGTGCGCTGTTCCGCCTGGTGGGGCTGGCACTCACCGCAATCTTGGTCACCCAGATCACATACCTGGTTGCCGAGGTCCTCGCGAATCAATGTCGGCGCACCGACGACGGCGGTCCGCGCTGCTGGGCGTGGCTGGCCGACGACTGGGGATGGCGTTGGCACGCCGTGAATCTCGGCATGCAGGATGGCCAGATGCGATCCGTCGTGGTTGTGCTCATCCTGGCCGCTGTCTTCGTTCTGGGCGCCTTCGTGTCGCTACGGGGCGACAACGATAGCGATCTGCGCACCGAGAAGCCCGGATCTGCAAACGACGCTCTCTCGTCCGCGCCGCCCATCGCGCGCGACGAGTTCGTGCGCCCCACCGATTCGCGCGCGACATTGCTGTTGACGACCCACGCGGTAACCGGAATCACCTTGGTGGGCTGGAACCTGGTCGGCGGGTGGCACGCCGGCTGGTGGGTGACCATGGGGTTCGGTGTGGTACTGATCATCGCGGTGTGCGCCACCGCGCTGTGCAATGATCCGCGGGCGTCGGGCGGCGATGCGCACTTGGGAGGTCCCACTTCCCGGTTGCGCTGGATGTGGCGGTTATTCGTCTCCTGGTTCGCGCTGGGCTGGATGGCGCTGGGTGCGCTGACGCTGTTCGTCATCATGGTCTGGGTGCTGCCGAACCGATTCCGCGGCGCAGGCGACGGAACCCGGCAGGTAATCGACGGCTCGATGCTCGACTGGCTTTTCTTCGCCGCAGCCTTACTCGTCGCAGCTGCAGCGTTCATGACCGTCGTCGTCAGTCTTCCGTTCCGCAAGGCGATGATGCGAGAACCGCGGATCACACGAGTGTGGTTGTGGGGCATGCACGCTCCCAGTGTGGCCGCCCTTGCTGTGCTGGTGGGTGCCGGTGCGGGCGTCGCACTTACTCGCCTGGTGATCGGCGTAGTCGTCGTGACGTCCGACGAGGCGGCACCCAGGAACGTCTTCGACCAGACGATCGGCTGGCTGGGGGGCCTCATAGGTGCGCACAATCTTCGTGAGACGTCGATGACACTCCCCCGGGTGTACATGTCGACGGCGTGGATGTGGGGCGCCACCACGATGGTGTGCGCGACCATCGTTCTCGTCGTGGTCGGGATTGCGCTCTTTCGGAAGAGCCCGCGCCAGACGCTCGCGATTGCCCTCCAGGCACGAGTCACGCCGGAGAAGATCCCAACGATCCGGTGGAAGTTGGCGACGGGGAAGCTTGCGACTCCAACGGCCTTGGCGATCGTCACGACGGTGGCGGTGGCGGCCGGGGCCGTCGCACGGTTTTGCCACTCTCTCGTCAGCGCAACCGAGTGGATCGAGACCGTGGGAACCCTCGCGCTGGTGGCGTTCGCGGGGTTGATTTTGCGCGCGGTGTACAACGCGGCGAAGAGCCCACGCAACGCCGGTCGGGCGCTTGGTGTGCTGTGGGACCTCGGGTCGTTCTGGCCGCGGGAGGCACACCCGCTGGTACCGCCAGCATATGCGCCGCGCGCGATCCGAGATCTCGAAAAGTTCGTCACCACAACGATTCCCAAGGTTCTGCCCGACGACGAAAACGCACCACTCGTGCTCGGCGGCCATAGTCAGGGTTCGCTCATCATGTACGCGCTCGCCCACCGCCTCCACGCCCTGGGTGTCCCCGCCGAGCGAAAGCTCTCGCTACTGACCTACGGTTCGCAGCTCGGTTGGGCATACGGCCGTGCCTTTCCGTCGGTGCTGAATCACGACACGCACGAGCAACTGCGGAGCGCCTTGGAGGATCGGTGGATCAATCTCGTCCGGTTCACCGACTACATCGGTGACGGGGTGGTCGCGGTGGCGGGACGAGACGGCTTCCGGCCGTACATGCAGGGGTCGGTGACCGGTGACCTGAATCCGCAACCCCAGTGTGGAGCGGCGGGATCGGTGTCCGCATCCGTTCCGCGGTACGTGCTCCGGCGTGAAATAGCGCCGCTCGAGGTATGGCTGCCCGACCCGTCACCAGGAGACTATCCAGCGGACACTATTCATCAGCACTCCGCGTACACGTCTGACGTCACGTGGGACGAATGGATCGAGGCCCTCACGCCGGCGGGTCGGGTCACCGCCACGCCGCAACCCGCGAGGGGAACTACCAAGCCGTGGTGCGACCGACATCTCGTCGCCGCCGTGATGTTCTGCGCCTGGGCGCGCTGGCTGCGGCGTCGCTGACGTTGGCGGCCCGCGCACGGTCGACGGCTCCGGAGGCACCGAAATCTCCGCGCAAGCAGTGGGGCGCCTTCATTCCGTCGGGAGCTCCCGACCGCACCCCGATCCAGCGGTTGGAAGCACTCGCCGGATCGCGTCGGGGGGTGTTCGACGGCGACCTGCGCGAGTGGGCGTCGGCGCTGAAGTCGTGGGGCAAACCGCTGCTGCTGCCGCGCACCCATTTCCCTCCTGCGCAAGAGATCCATGCCGCGGGAAGGACATACGTCCGCGGGAAGACGCAGGAGGCCCGGACTCGACCGTCAGCGGGCGTTGTAGTCGAACTGCGCCTCGTCGGAGTGGCGGGTGAGCGCAGGTTCGAGCACCTTGGCGGTGGTGTTGGTGAGGTGCGAATCGTGGGGCTCATGATCCCTTCGAATCGCGGCTCCAGCGGGTCCGCCGCGTCGCAGGCGAGCCCAGTGCCGAGCAGTGCAGCCGGGGTCGATGTCCGACGACGTCAACCCGAACGCGGCCGGACAGCAGTTGTGGACCAAGACCGTGCTCACCGCCTTCGGGCTGCCCACACAGCAGTAGATCGCCTGGCCGACGACGAGCGTCGGCCTCGTGGCACGATCTGATATGTGGCAACCCCCAAGCAGTGGATCGCGGGCGCGCGTCCGCGGACTCTTCCCAACGCCATCGCCCCGGTGGTCGCCGGCGTCGGCGCGGCTCTGCACCTCGGTGACATCGTCTGGTGGAAGGCGGTGCTCGCGGCGGTGGTCTCCATCGCCTTCATCATCGGGGTGAACTACGCCAACGACTACTCCGACGGCATCCGCGGCACCGACGACGACCGGGTGGGTCCGATGCGGCTGGTGGGCTCGGGTGCGGCGTCGGCCGGTGCGGTCAAACGCGCGGCGTTCATCTGCTTCGGGGTGGGCGCGGTGTGCGGAGTGGTGCTGGCCGCGACCACGGCGTGGTGGCTGGTGGTGCTCGGAGCCGTCTGTGTGGCGGGAGCGTGGTTCTACACCGGCGGCTCGAAACCCTACGGCTACCTGGGTTTCGGCGAAGTGGCCGTGTTCGTGTTCTTCGGTCTCGTCGCGGTGCTCGGCACCCAATACGTCACCGCGGGTGCGGTGGACTGGGTGGGGCTGGCGTGCGCGGTGGCGGTGGGCAGCCTGTCGACCGCGGTCCTGGTGGTGAACAACCTGCGTGACATCCCCACCGACGCGGTGTCGGGCAAACACACGCTGGCGGTCCGCATCGGCGACAAGCGGACCCGGGTGCTCTACGGTGTGCTGCTCGCGATGCCGCTGGTGGCAAGTGTGGTGCTGATCGCGGCGACCCCGTGGGCGCTGCTGGGACTGCTTGCAACGCCACTGATCTGGGTCGCGTACCGACCGGTGCGTGAGGGGGCCACGGGACCCGGGCTCATCCCCGCCCTCGGTGGTACCGGGATGGCGATGCTCGCGTGGTCGGTGCTGACCGCCGTCGGGCTGGTGCTGGGGTGAATGCCCGGGGATCGGGGCGTTGTGCGCGGGATTCATACACAACTGCGGCGTGAGCGCACCGCCAACGCAATTACTGCGTTGGCGGTACGCTCCGACCGTAGTTGTGTTCGCGCTCACGCTCACACCTGCGCGTCGGCCTCCGGCAGGCTCGCCAGTACGGCGGCCTTCAAAGCGTCTGCGGTGGTGGCAGATTCGATCACGGCGCGCGAGGCGTCGTCGTTGACCTCGATGATCCCGAGAAGTAGGTACTCGGGGCGGAGGCGGTCGTCGCCGCGTTCACGCACGATCTCCACGGCTGCCTTCAGCGCGTCGCGGGTCTCCGGGGCGAAGCGGGGGCGCCCGCCACGTCCGCGCGGGCCACGCCGTCCACGACCCGGCTCCCACGGACCCTCACCCGCGAACGGGCTGTCGGGGCCGAACGGGCTGTCGGGGCCGAAGGGGCCCTGGGGTCCGTAGCCCTGGGGGCTGAAGCCCTGCGGACCGTCTGGGCCGAAGCCGCCCGGACCGAAGCCCTGGCGTCCGCGGCCTCGACCGCGTCCGTGGCCGTGTCCATGGCCCCGACCGCGGGGACCACCGTCACGGCCACGCGGACCGCGGCCACGCTCGGGCCGCTGCGCCCAACCCTCGGACAGGTCGTCGCCGAAGCGGTCGCGCACGGCTTCACGCACCTTGTCGAGGTCGATGCCGATGCTCTTGAGTGCTTCGCGGTCTTCCTCGTAGCGCTCGGCGGCGCTCTGCTCGGCGGCCGCGACGTCGTCGGCGTCGTTTTCCTCGTGATATGCCCGCGCGGCGTCACGCGCCGTGGCGAGCGTCAGACCCTGCTCACCGAGCAGACCGAACAACGGCGAACGCGCGTTGCACAGCATGCCGAGGATGAGGTGGTCGTTGCCGAGCTGGCGATGTCCCAGGTCGGCGGCTTCCTGCGTGGCGAATGCCAGCAGCATCCTGTCGTCTCGACTGAATCGTCCGAACATGATGGTTCTCCTGTTTCTGGCCCTACTGGGCCTCACGTTGTGAATGTTTCTGGTGCACGGCTTGGCGGCTGATCTGCAAGATGTCGGCGATCGCCTGCCAGCTCCAGCCCTTGCTCCGGGCGTTGGCCACCTGAACCTCCTCGAGCCGGTCGGCCAGGGTCCGCAAGGCGCGGACAGCGGCCAGTCCGGTGCCCGGGTCGTCGCTCGCGGCGGCTCCGGCGAGGACCTGCTCGGGTGTTGTCGGTTCGTCGTGCATGTTGTCAGGTTATGTTGACGTACGGTTGATGTCAATAAACCTTGACATTCGAATCTCGTCCACAACCGTCACCGCTCACGACCCTCACCTGCACCGGTACACATCACTCCTCTATTCAGTGACGGTTGTGTCTATTCAGTGACGGTTGTGGACCGGTCAGCGCGCGCAGTCACCGCGTCGGCGCCGGTTGCGGTGATGGCCGTTGTGCACCGCGTACAGGATGTCCTGCTCCGTCTCCCGCCAGCGGTACACCACGTCCTCGTAGGTGAAAGGCATCCGCAGATACCCCTGCCTGGCAGCGGCGCGGTCGCGGCGCCGGTCCTCGGTGTAGTTCACTTCGCCGGTGTGGTGAGCCACGCTGTCGACCTCGACCACCAGCCGATCACCGACCACGAGGTCGACATGCCCCAGCCCCGGAATGTGGACCTGGACTCGCACGGCAATCCCGCGCGACCGGAGCCTTTCGCGCACCATCGTCTCGGTCCCCGACATCGAGCGGTCATCGCACCTGTCGAGGCACGTGACGAGAGACCGTGGGGCACCGTCGAATACCGAGCGAATGTCGGCGGCGGTGGGGACGAGGGATTCGTCCACCGACCTCAGCCGGCCTCGGTCATAGCGACGACGGCGGTTGAGCATCGAATCGCAGACCACGATGACTCCCTCGTGGTCGAGACATCTGATCGCGTGCCGCAGCGCAGTGAGCGGATCATCGACGGCGTGGTGGACGGACTCGGGTCGGCCGAACTGTCGGCAGAAGCGGCTGGGCCACCGACGATGCGACTGACTGCACCCGCGAATATGCAGCTCGCCGAGTCCGGGTGGAATCCAAACCCCGTACTTCGAGAGCGCCGAGACACAACTCAACGCACCGCCGTTGCGCACCGCTTCGACGGCAAGCGGGTCGGCGGTGCGGGTGGCGTACCAGCCGCGACGCAGTCGCAGGCAGTCGCCCGCCGCGAGTGCACGACGCAGCTCTGACTGGGTCATGCCGTTCCGGGTCAGCTCTGCCCAGGTGTACACGCCGACATCCAACATGCGAGGTAGTATCCGACCGACGGGTGTTGCTCCCGACGTTGCTCTGCACAGCTGTGGTGCCGCCTCTTGCGTCCAGAAGGGTCACTGCACGGCACCGTCGACTGCACCGGTGCACCTCGTCCGCCCCAGACGTGACCCTTCTGGACTACTCGGTCGTGATCGCCGCGGTGATGTTCATGCGGGCGGCGCGGTACGCAGGCACGTAAGCACCGAGAAGACACAGCACCACTGAGACCGCGACGAAGATGAGAGTGGATGGTCGGGGCGCGTACGAGATGTCCAATGACGTTGTCGCAGAGAGTATTTTGTCCGCAAGTACGTGCAGTCCTGTACCCATTACCAGGCCGGTGATCGCGCCCACCACGGCCACGGCTGCCGCCTCGGCCACCACCATGCGTGAGATGAAGCGGCGCGACGCGCCCATCGCGCGCAGCACACCCAGTTCGCGTCGACGCTCGAGCACCGACAGCAGCAGGGTGTTCAGCAACGCCACGGCAGCAGCGGCCGACACGATCCACTGGATGGCCACGGTGAACGCGCCTGCCTGCTGCGCGGACTGCTGAGTGGCGGCGAGCGCTTCGGCACCGGTGTAGACCTGCACCGGTACTCCGCCTGCCGACGGATGGGCGTCGGCGATCCGATGCAGGTGCATCCGCACGCTGTCCTTGTCGGCGCCGGGCGCGGTGATCACCTGCAGATAGGTGTCGCCGTCACGGTTGAACCATTGTGCGAGAAGAGCATTGGAAATCGCTCCGGTTCCCGAATAGATGGTGACGTAGTCGACGACGTCGCGCACCACTACATCGTGATATCCCGTCGGCGAGGCCAGTCGCAGCGTGTCACCGATCCCCTTGTCCAGCGATCGGGCCAGCACACTCGACAGGATGACGCCGTCGCCGTCGAGCACCTGGCGCACCGCCTGAGGACTGGCCTTCTTGATGAATGGCGCAGTGGAGCCCGGTTCGAGGCCCTGCAGCAGAATCCGATCGGCACCCACGTTGACGTTGGCCCATTGGGCGCCGATCACCTCGGCCACGCCGGGTACGGCACGCACCTGCGGCGCGATCTCCGGCGACAGCGGCGGTCCGGTGGGCACCTGTTCGCGCGAGGTCGAGGATACGTAGAAGTCGGGATCACCCAGTCCGTCAAGGGATGTAGAGATCGACGAGACGAGGTTGTCGAGGGCACCCGACGTACCCATACCCACTGCGATGGCCACGGCCACCGTCATCAACGTTGCCCACACCCGACGCGGCGACCGTTCGGTGTTTACCGCCGCGAGCCGCCCCGGACCGCCGAACAACCGCGCCACTCGGACGACGGCAGCAACCAGCGGCCTGGTGAGCGCGAAGCACACCACGAGTCCGCCGATGGCGTATACCGCACCCGCGAGCAACGCCGCCCGCCCCGGCACCTGCGTCGCGATCACCCACGACGCGATCAGCAGTGCGAAACCGACAATCGCCGACGACCACACCAGCCATCGTCGCATCGCGACGCTGTCGGCGACCTCGCCCGGGACCATCGCCTCCACCGGCGACACCGCGAACACCGAACGCGCGGCCAGCGAGGTGGCACCGACGCACGCCACGACGCATGCGGCCACCGCGACCACCGCGGCGTAGACGGGAAGGTGATAGTTGACGGCAATAGTCATCGAATCGCGTGTGGCAGTGGGCACCCGCCACACCGCCCACCGGCCGGCCAACACACCGACCGGCACTCCGATGAGCCCGCCCACCAGACCGAACAACGCCGACTCGACGAGCAGGTCGCCGACGAGGTGACGTCGTTTGGCGCCCAGCGCCCGGATCATCGCCAACGATTGCCGCCGCGAGGCGACGGCCATGTTCATCGTGTTGAATACGAGGAACGCGGCGATCACCAATGAGATCAACGCCACCAGCAGCGTCGAGTCCCGGGTGACCGAGGACGCCACTTCCGCCTGCTTGGTCCGGAAGTCGGGGTTCACCACCACCGCACGGCCCGCGACCACCGAATTCACCTGGGCTCGAGCCTGATCGAGGTTCGTGCCCGGGCGCGCGACGATGAGAATGGACGACACCCTGCCGTCCATTCCGGTGAGTCGTTGTGCCAGCGGCAGATACGCGAACATGAAGTCGCCGCGGTTGAGTTGCCGGGAATCGTCGCCGCTCACCACGCGCAGCACCCGGACCTGCGTGCCGTCGATCGTGATGCGCTGTCCCGCAGACAATCCCGTACCAGAGCCGACGATGACACCGTCGATGAGGTCTTGCTGGTCGACGCCACCCTCCTGGTCGGCCGACCGCAGTTCGCCCGACAATGCGGTGACACGAAAGTCGGAGCCCAGCAACGTGATCGGCCGGCCGTCGACCATCACCTGACCCCGGATGACGGGGACCACCGACTGCGCGTCGGGCACCGCGGCGCGGATCTCCCCCGCCAGCCCGGCGTCGACCCCCGCGTCGGAGATCGACGCCACCTCGACCTGCGCGGCACCGTTGATCGCCGCGTCGAACTGTCGGACCGACTCGGTGAACGATCCGAAGATGCCGAGCACCGCGACCAGCAATGCCGACGAGATCATCACGACGGTCATCGATGTCAGCACGCGCAGTCGGTGGTTGCGGAGCTCACGCAGATTCAGCACCCGCACCCTGGTGAGCGCCGAGCGCACCTCGCGCACCGTCCGGATGTCCCTCAATGGGCGATCTTCCCGTCGCGCACGGTGACGGTGGTGTCGGCGACCGATGCCGCGCCGGGATCGTGGGTGACCATCACGACGAGGCGGTCCGGCGCATCGTGGGCGACCTCGGCGAGGAGGTCGAGGACGGCTTGGCCGGTGCGCGAGTCGAGGTTTCCGGTCGGTTCGTCGGCGAGCAGGATCGCCGGCTCCATGATGAGCGAGCGCGCGATGGCCACGCGCTGCATCTGGCCGCCCGACAGTTCCGACGGTCGGTGATCGATCCGGTCGCCGAGCCCGACGCGTTCGAGCAGTTCCACGGCGCGGGGTTTGGCGGCGCGCAACGACTGGTTGTCGAGGAGGCGGGGTAGCGCCACGTTTTCCCACGCCGACATCGTCGGTACGAGATTGAAGAACTGGAACACGAACCCGACGCGGTGGCGGCGGAATTCGGAGGCGGCGTTGTCGTCGAGCGCACCGAGGTCGATGCCGTCGACGCGGATGGTGCCCGACGTCGGGGTGTCGAGGGCGCCGAGGATGTGGAGCAGTGTGCTCTTGCCCGCGCCGGATGGCCCCACCACGGAGACGAACTGGCCGCCGTCGAGGGACAGGTCGAGGCCGTCGAGGGCGCGCACACGCTCGTCGCCGAGTCGATACTCGCGGACCAGGTCCGTCGCCTGCACCACGACAGTCACATCGCGATCCTAACCGCGCACCCATCGGGGGCGGTTGAGCTCGGCGACACCGCCGCATCGGGCACGCTCGTGGTTTCGACAAGCTCAACCAGCGGGGAAAGTGCTCAGCCAGCGTGGTTTCGACAAGCTCAACCAGCGGGGAACGCTCAACCGGTGGGGGGTTTCGACAAGCTCAACCGGCGAGAAACGCTCAACCGGCGAGAAACGCTCAACCAGCGGGGAACGCTCAACCGGCGAGAAACGCTCAACCAGCGGGGAACGCTCAACCGGTGGGGGGTTTCGACAAGCTCAACCAGCGAGAAACGCTCAACCAGCGGGGAAAGTGCCCAACCAGCGGGGGGGTTTCGACAAGCTCAACCGGCGAGAAACGCTCAACCGGCGAGAAACGCTCAACCAGCGGACCAGGTGCCGGTTGCGTAGAACTCATCGAGGACGGCGGTGGGCGGGGCCAGGTCGAGGCCGGCGGCGGCCACCCAGTCGTCGTCGAAGTAGGTGGTGGCGTAGCGGTCGCCGGAGTCGCACAGCAGGGTGACCACGCTGCCGGCCTGCCGCTGCGCCACCATCTCGGCGACGAGTTGCAGAGCACCCCACATGTTGGTGCCGGTGGAGCCGCCCACCCGCCGACCCAGCCGGGCGCTCAGGCATCGCGCCGAGGCCACCGATGCCGCGTCGGGAACACCGATCATCCGGTCGATCACCTGCGAGACGAACGACGGCTCCACCCGCGGCCTGCCGATACCCTCGATGCGCGAACCGATCTCGCTGCGCAACGACCCGTCACCGGTGGCGTAGGCGTCGAAGAACACCGAGTTCTCCGGGTCCACCACGGCAAGCCAGGTGGGATGCCGCCGATAGCGCAGATACCGGCCGAGCGTCGCCGACGTCCCGCCGGTACCGGCGCCCACTACGATCCAGGTGGGGATCGGATGATCTTCGTCGGCCATCTGCGCGAAGATCGACTCGGCGATGTTGTTGTTGCCACGCCAGTCGGTGGCGCGTTCGGCCATGGTGAACTGGTCGATGAAGTGCCCGCCGAGTTCTGCCTCGAGCCGCAACGCCTCGTCGTAGATGTCGGAGGCGTGCGGCACGAAATGGCAACGGCCGCCTTCACGTTCGATGAGCGCGGTCTTCGCGGGCGAGATGCCCGAGGTCATCACCGCGACGAACGGCACGCCGATCAGGTGCGCGAAGTAGGCCTCGCTGACCGCCGTCGACCCCGACGACGCCTCGATGACCGTGGTGCCCTCGTTGATCCAGCCGTTGCAGATGGCGTACAGGAACAGCGACCGGGCCAGCCGGTGTTTCAACGATCCCGTGGGATGGGTGCTCTCGTCCTTGACGTAGAGATCCACACCCACCTCGGTGCCGTCGGGTTCGCGCCAGCGACTCCAGTCCGGCAGTTCACACCGCAGCAGATGGGTGTCGGCGCTGCGGCGGGCATCGGCCTCGATCACCCGTACGGCGTTCTCGGTCCACGAGCGGTCGGCGCGACGGTCGACATCGCGGTGCGGCCACACGCCCAGCGACCCATCAGCCATGACACTCACCGGCCGGTGGACTGGCCACGCAGCTTGGACTGCAACTCCTCGTGGCGTTGGCGACGATCAGCGTCGATCGCGGCGATCTGACCGTTGACCCGGACCCGCAGCTTCTTGAACAACACCATGCCCAGCGGCAGCGCGATCAGCACACCGAAGGCCGCGGCCACCAGAATCGGCACCGTGACCCCGGCGATCGCGCCGACACCCATGATGACCGCGGCCACCACGACCACCAATCCGAGCCGAGCGAGCGTGTAGAGGACCATCGAAATCACCAGCTGGCCGATGCTCGTACGGCCCTGACCTGCGGTGTCGCGGTTGTCCGAATTCTTCGCGTCCGGTTGCGCCGGTTCCTGCTCTGCACTCACACGCCAAGCCTACTGCCCGCCTGAGCGGTGTCTGCAGGTCACAGGCACCTTTTGACTCTCTTTACCTGCCACTGACGGTTCGAGTACCTGGGCGATTTGCGTGTATTCATGGCTAGTCGCGGTTTTCGTGCCGCGAGCACATCCAGTGAAGGGGTAACCATGACCATCGCCCATCCTGCTCCGACATCCACGCCCACTTCGCTCAACGGCGGCGTGATCACACCCGGACTGGCCAGCCAGCACACGCTGACACCCGGCCAGGTGGCCGCCATGTTCAACGTCAACCCCAAGACCGTCGCCCGCTGGGCCAGCTCCGGGATTCTCGGGTCCATCCGCACTCCGGGCGGACATCGTCGTTTCCGTGAGGAAGACGTGGTGGCACTGCTCAATCGCCGCACCCCCTAAAACGGCTCGAGGGACCAGTACGGTTCGAGAGACCGCCGGGGTCGACGTCGCTTCCGCAGATCCGTCATACGAACGGGTGCATTCGGAATGGCACAGTTGTCCGAGTTGCGGCAGTACGTTCTGACCTCACGTAGTCTTGGGTGACGGAGGTTTTCATGACTTTTCTGCTCGCCTTGGTGGGTGTCATCGCGGTCGGCTTTTTCCTGTGGCGCGCATTCGGACCGCAATTGGTGAACGACGACGACGAGGTGACCGAGCGTCGAGTACGCACGCGCGGGCCGGTGGGCCCCGACGACGATCCCGAGTTTCTCCAGGATCTCGACCGTCGTGCGCGCGGCGGTAATGAGGACAGCTGAGCCGTCCGGCCACATCGTCGAGCCACGCCGACCCGTCGACGGGTAAAATTGGCTTCGCAGCACGATCTTCGGCTCCGCGCGAAAGGGATACCGCGATCGACGACGACCCCAGTTTCGCTGCGAAGCTCGGCGCTCTCTTCGAGCGAGCGCGCGACGAGAACGGCCTGCGTTACACCGGAAAGAAGATCGCCGAAAAGGCCAACGCCCGCGGCTTTTCACTGAGCGACGCCTATATTTCCCAACTGCGCACCGGCAAGGCACGGACACCGTCGTTTCGCACGGTGGAAGCCATTGCCAGCGCATTCGAAGTGAGCGTCACCTATTTTCTGTCCAATCCCGACGAGGATCTCGATCGGGTGCGCCGCCAGCGTGACTACGCGCAGCTTCTCGTGGCCACCGAAACGCATCTGTCGGGGGTGGACATCGACTCGCTGTGTCCCACGACCATCGACGTCATCATCGATCTGCTCAAGGTGGTCCGTGCGCAGGCGGTGCTCCGCGAGCCACACACCCAGGCGTAGCCCGGATTCCCGCCGAGCCCGTACTGCCGACCCGGTTCAGAGTCCCGCGTAGGAGTGCAGGCCGGACACCACCAGGTTGATGATGAACAGGTTGAACAGCAGCGCCACGAACCCGGCGACGTTGATCCACGCGGCCGCGGTGTTACGCCAGCCCGCGGTGGCCCGGGCGTGGAGATACGCGGCGTAGATCACCCAGGCGATGAACGAGACGGTCTCCTTGGGGTCCCATCCCCAGAACCGGCCCCACGCCGCCTCGGCCCAGATGGCGCCGAAGATGATGCCGAGGCCGAAGAGCGGGAACCCGAACACCACGCACTTGTAGGCGAGGCGGTCGAGCGCGTCGGCCGACGGGATGTGCGCGACAAGCCGTCGCAGTGACCCGACCATGCCGCCGCCCGTATCCGACACCGACTCGGCCGACGCACCCCACCGCATCTTGACCAGGTACAGCGCGCTGGCCACCCCGGACACCAGCAGCACACCGGAGCTGATCGAGATGATCGACACGTGGATGGCCAACCAGTACGACTTGAGCGCGGGAACCACCGGCGCCGCCTGCGTGTACAGCCAGCGTCCGGCGATGAACATCAGCAGCGTCACGGGCAGGAGCACAAACGACAGCAATGGTCGGTTGACCGGCTTGCGCAGCACCACCAGACCCGCGACGACGCAGGCGGCGCAGGTCAGCGAGATGAACTCGTACATGTTGCCCCAGGGGGCACGGTCGGTGGCCATGCCACGGGTGACGATGGAGGCGATGTGCGCGGCGAGACCGACGAACACCACCGGATAGGCCATGTTGCCGAGCTTTTCGGAGAAGGTGCGCCGCGCCGGTCCCTCGACCTTGCCCGGACCGTCGACGCGGCCCGGTGTGCGGATGTCCACACCGCCGCCACCAGCGCTGACCAGTGCCTCCGAGGCACTCAGCTTGCGGCTGCGGGCACCGGCGAGCGCGGCGAAGAACAGGAACATCGCGATGACGTAGACAGTGATGGCGGTGCCGAACAGGAGGTCGGAGTACCGGGCCAGGGTCTCGTCGATCTGCGCCGATCCTGTGTTCATCGCTGCCTACCTCGTTCGCGTGTGGTGGTGGGACGGTCACAACCGTCGTCGTGACAGGCGGGATGCCGTGCTGCCGCCGGCGGTTCCGGGTTCGTCGAGCAGCGCCGCGGCCTGCTCATCGAAACCGTCGCCCCATCCGGCCTGGTCCGTGCGGGCCAGTCCGGCGATTTCTACTACAGTACGTCGTCGCCCATCGGGAATCGATGCGGCGGGATCGGATGCAGCAGGATTCGATGCAGCGGGATTCGACCCGGCAGGATCGGATGCGGCCGATTCGGATGCGGCAGATCCGGATGGAGCGTTGTCGGCAACGGGTACCAGCCGCGCCCAGATGCGACGACGCTTGACCAGCAGCGAGGTCACCAGGCCCAGCAGCATCACGATCGCCGACACCAGCACCCACTTCTGGGCGGGGTCGTGTGACACCTGCACCGACACCCAGCGTTTGTAGCCGTCGAAGCTGACCTGGGTGCCGTCGGGCAGGGTGGCGTTCTGTCCGACCTGCAGATTGGCCTGCGCCTTGCGCACCAGGCGTCCCTGGTGGATCAGGTCCATGTCGAGCGAGTACGCGTTCTGCGCCTTGCCGGTGTCGAGGCCGGTGTCGCCCTGGTAGATGCGGATCGCGACGGTCGGATCGTCGGGCACCGGCGACGACGAGGACAGCAGCGTGCCGTCGAACGTCGCGGTCGGCGCGAACAGGCCCTCGATCGCGATCTGCTTCTGGCGGCGGGTGTCCTCGTCGGGGTAGAGGCCCGCGGGGGTGTCGAAGCGGGCGGCACCCGACGACAACATCGTCGACATCACTTCCGGAATGAACAGCGCTGTCTGCGTGCGCTTCTCACCGTTCGGGAAGGTGACGGTGAAGGTGGGGGCGAAACCGTTGCCGAGAACGTAGACGCGGTCGCCGGCCACGCGCAGCGGATCGTTGACGCGCACCGAGGTGGAATTCCACTGCGAGGCCGGGGTTGCCGGATCGGTGGTGTAGCGGACCTTCGCGTCGTACATCGACGGCTGCCCGCTGGGCAGGAAGGTGGCGGAGAAGTCGTCGATGCGGATGCAGAACGGCTCGAGGTCGGTGCCGTCGACCAGGGCTCCGGCACGGAAGGAGTCGTAGACCGCGGTGGAGGTGTTGCACAGTCCCTGTTCCCCGTCGGCGACGAGGCTGCGGGTGCCCTCGTAGCCGTAGAGCTTGCCGACGGCGATGGACACCAGTAGCGCGAGCAACGCGAAATGGAACACCAGATTGCCGAATTCGCGCAGGTAACCCTTCTCCGCGGAGACCTCGACGCAGCCCTGCGGATATGCCTTCGATGGTTCGCGCACCGTGACCTCGCGGCGCCATCCCCGCAGATTTCCCGAGATGCGGTCGGCGAGTTCTGCGGGGTCGCCGTCGGCCGTCTCGGTGATGTGACGCGGCAGGCGCGACAAATTGCGGGGCGCGGCGACGGGTTTGGCGCGCAGGCTCTTGGCGTGTTCGTACATCCGCGGGGTGAGGCACCCCACCAGCGATACGAACAGCAGCACGTAGACGGCGGTGAACCAGGCACTGGAGAACACGTTGAAAAGCTGCAGCTTGTCCATCCACTCGCCGATCCGGCCGTGATCGGAGATGTACTGCAGCGTCTTCTGCTCGTTGAGTTCACGCTGGGGCAGCAATGCGCCGGGGATGGCGGCCAGTGCCAGCAGGAACAGCAGCACCAGCGCGGTGCGCATCGAGGTGAGCGCCCGCCACAGATTGCGCAGCGGCCACAGCACCCGCCGTCGCACCCAGTGGGGACGATCCGGCGTCGGGGGGCTCGGCGGCGCGTCGAGTACCTGCGTCATACCGGCAACTCCGTGTCGGTGATGAATGCGTCACGCACCCACACGATGAACTGATCCCACAGCCCGGTCACCAGGGCCACCCCGACCGCGATCAGCATCAGCCCACCGAAGATCTGGATGGCCCGGGCGTGCGACCGCAACCAGCCGAGGCTGCGCAATGCCCACGCCGACGAGAAGGCGAGGATCACGAACGGAATACCCAGGCCGATGCAGTAGGCGATGATGAGCGCCACACCCTTGGCCGCGGTGGCCCCCTCGGTGCCGCTGGCGGTGGCGATCACCGCGGCCAGCGTCGGCCCCAGACATGGGGTCCAGCCCAGTGCGAACACCGCGCCGAGCAGCGGGGCGCCCACGATGTTGGACACGTTGCGCGGGGCGAATCGGAACTCGTGCTGCATCATCGGGATCAGGCCGATGAACACGAGCCCCATGATGATGGTGATCACACCGCCGATGCGTTGCAGCAGTTCATGATTGACGATCACGGTGCTGGTGATGCCGAGCACCGTGGCGGTGGCGGCGACGAACACGACGGTGAACCCGAGCACGAACAGCCCCGCCGCCATCGCCACCCGGGAACGACCACGCTTGGCCGGCTCGTCGGCGGTGACCGCGGGCGCCTCGGCGCCGACCAGGCCGGCGAGATAGGACAGATACCCGGGAACCAGGGGCACCACGCACGGTGAGGCGAAGGAGACGAGACCGGCGATCATGCACGCGGCCAGCGCCAGCAGCAGCGGCCCGCTGGTGACGGTGTCGGCGAAGGTGGTGCCCATCCCGCTCACGGTTTCGCCCCGCCGTCCTCGGCGGCCACCCGCGTCACCACCGCGTCGAGTTCGTCGGCGGACACGGTCTTGAGGAAGACCGCCGCGGGCCGATGCTGCCGATCCAGGACGATGGTGGTGGGCACCACCGAGGTCGGAGTGGTCAGCGCGGCCAGGGTGGCGCCGTCGAAGTCGTAGATCGACGGATACCCGACCTTGCGGTCGGCGACGAAATCGCGCGCCGAATCCCGGTCGTCGCGCAGGTTGATGCCGAGGAACGCGACGCCCTTGTCGCGGTTGCGTTCATAGACGGTTTCGAGGTCATCGGCCTCGGCGCGGCACGGTCCGCACCACGACCCCCACACGTTGAGAACCACCACCTGGCCGGCGAAATCGCGGTTGAGGTCGATGGGCTTGTCGGTGACCAGATCCGGGCCGGTCAGATCGGCGATCGGCTTGCGGTCGGCCTCGGGGTAGGTGATGACCGTCTGGCCGCCCGGGGAGACGAACTGGAAGGTGTCTCCCTGCGCTACCGCATCCTTGCCGGTGCCGCAGGCGCTGAGCAGCACGGCAAGCGTGGACAGCACCGCGAACACCGCGGTCATCAGGGTCGTTCTACGCACGTCTACTACCGACTCACGCCCCGGTCGCCAACGGATCCGACGCCCCGGCCGGCTCCGAGTAGATGATGTCGACGAGCGCGTCGTCGTCGTAGATCAGGCTGGTCAGCGATGCGAGCGAGCACTGTCGGCGACGCGGGTCGTGCCACAGGCGCTGGCCTTCGAGGAAGCGGCGCAGCGTGTAGACGGGCAACTGATGGCTCACACAGACCGCCTCGTGGCCGCGGGCGGCGTCGCGGGCCTTGTTGGCGGCGGCGAGCATCCGGTGGGCGAGCTGGATGTAGGGCTCGCCCCAGGACGGGGTGAAGGGGTCGCGCAGCTTGAGCCAGTGTCGGGGTTTGGTGAGGGCGCCGTCGCCGACGGATACGCGCAGTCCCTCGAACACGTTCTCGGCCTCGACGAGCTGGTCGTTGGTGAGGATCGAGAGGTCGTGGGCCGCGGCGACCGGACTCGCCGTCTCCTGGGCGCGCTGCAGCGGGGAGGCGAAGACCGCGGTCACGTCGTGGTCGGCGAGAACGCCCGCGACCTTCTCGGCCTGCGCGCGGCCCGTCGCCGACAGTTTGAAGCCGGGCAGCCGGCCGTAGAGAATGCCGTCCGGATTGTGCACCTCACCGTGGCGCATCATGTGGACGATCGTGTGCATCAGGAGCTCTCCCCTACTTGCGCGGGTGCGGTGGCCGGTCCGGTGGCCGGTCGGGTGGCCTCCGCAGCGGCCCGCGCGGCGGCGGGCAAAGCGTCGGCGATCACCGAGAAAGCATCCTCGTCGAGCGCCGCGGAGACAAACCAGGCCTCGAATGCGCTGGGCGGTGCGTACACGCCGCGGTCGAGGAGGGCATGGAAGAACGGGGCGAAACGCCAGGTCTCGGTGGTCTTGACGGTCTGGTAGTCGATGATCGGCGTCTCGGGATCGGAGGTGAAGAACACACTGAGCAGGTTGCCCGCCATCTGCACCCGGTGGCCCACCCCGGCCGCCGACAACGACTCGGTGAACAGGTCGGCCAGACGCTGCGCGTTGGCATCGAGCGCCGCATAGACGTCGGCATCGGCGTGACGCAGGGTGGCCAGCCCGGCGGCCACGGCCACCGGATTACCGCTGAGCGTGCCGGCCTGATAGACGGGGCCGATGGGCGCCAGCTTCTCCATGACGTCGGTGCGTCCGCCGAACGCGGCCGCCGGCAGGCCGCCGCTCATCACCTTGCCGAAGGTGTAGAGGTCGGCACCCACACCCTCGAGGCCGTACCAGCCGGCCGGGCTCACCCGGAATCCGGTCATGACCTCGTCGATGATCAGCAGTGCGCCGTGTCGGCGGGTGACCGCGCACAGCCCGGCGTTGAACCCCTCGACCGGGGCGATGGCGCCCATGTTGCCGGCGGCGGCCTCGGTGATCACCGCGGCGATCTCGTCGCCGTAGGTGTCGAAGGCCTCGGTGACGGCGGCGAGATCGTTGTAGGGCAGCACGATGGTGTCGTGGGCGGCGGCGCCGGTGACACCGGGGGTGGTCGGCAGACCGAGGGTCGCGACACCCGAGCCCGCGTCGGCGAGCAGCGCGTCGACGTGTCCGTGGTAGCAGCCGGAGAACTTGATGATCTTGGCGCGGCCGGTGTATCCGCGGGCCAGCCGGATGGCCGACATGGTGGCCTCGGTGCCCGAATTCACCAGGCGGACCCGGTGTACCGGGTCGACGCGGTCGATGATCTCCTCGGCGAGCTCGACCTCGGCCTCGGTGGGCGCGCCGAACGACAAGCCGCCGGCGGCGGCACGCTGTACCGCTGCCACCACCGCGGGGTGTGCGTGGCCGAGGATCATCGGGCCCCACGAGGAGACCAGGTCGACGTAGGTGTTGCCGTCGACGTCGGTGAGTCGGCACCCCGACGCCGAGGCGATGAACCGGGGATCACCACCGACTGCCGAGAACGCCCGGACGGGGGAATTCACCCCGCCGGGGATCGCGTGGCGCGCCCGTTGGAACATCTCGGTGGAGCGGGCGGCGACGGCAGCGGATCGGGTCACGGCCTCCAGTGTTCCAAATGGTGCCGACCGAATAAAATCCGACCTGGTCAGGGCTTTGGCTGCCGATGCCACAGGCACGGCGCCAGCGCGTCGTCACGACGATAATTGTCGCGAGTCGCCCCCGGAACCGCGCTTATGGCGTGGGAGCTTCTTCACATGATCCCGACGGCGGACGATGTCGAGAATGGTCGCTTCGGCGTCGGCCCACTCGTACATCACCCGTTTGTAATCGAGCCGAAGCGGAATGTAGCCGAGGTCGGTGGCGATCTCGTCACGTCGACGGTCACGGGCTCGCTGGGCTGCGGACCGATCGTGGAATTCCTCGCTGTCGACCTCGATGATCAAACGTGTCCCCACCAGAAGATCGACTCGACCCAGCCCTATGATCCGTACCTGGGTCGACACCCCGATTCCCAGCAACCTCAGGCGCAGCCGCACCATGGTCTCGGTACCGGATTCCGCCGTCGGATCGCAGTGGTCGAGCAGTCGGCGGACACGCCGGGGCGCAGCCGCAAACACGTCGTCGAGATCGCGGAGTTCCAGCAGTCCGAGGTGGAGTATCGAGTCGCACACGACCACGATCCCCTCGTCGTCGAGACACTTGAGTGCGTGACGCAGCGCAGTTCTCACGTCGTCAACAGCGCCGCATTCGGGTTCCGGCGGACCATATTGGCTGCAGAATCGGCGCGAATCGTTCCTGCGATGGGCGGACTCGCAGGCACGTACGTGGATCTTGCGCTGATGTGTCGGCACCCAGATCCCGTGGTGCCGAAGCGCCGATAGACAACTCAGGACTCCGCCGGCCGCGACCCCCGCTGCCACCACCGTGTCCGCGTTGCCGGTCGCATACCAGCCGCGCCTGATCCGAACGAGATCCCCGTGGTTCAACGCCCGGCGGACGTCTGTCTGGGATAGTCCCGCGGCGCAAAGCTCCGACCAGGACCACACTCCGTGCGTGGGCTGAAGGTTCTCGGGGTTCACGTGCGCAGTGTGCGGGCGAGGTGAGGCCGATCAGCCGATCTGAGAACGCCGATCCAGATTTCTGGGGATGCCCATGGGCTTGTGAAGAAAGCGGCCGCACTACTACCGCGGCGTGACAGGGGTCTCGGAGCAACTATTGTTGCGAGTCCACTCTGGCGCCGCGGCTGTGGCGAGCAGCGAGCGCCGTTCCTACCGATCGAGCGCGGCCTGCACCCGGTCGGCGATGGCCTGCTGCCCGGCGGCGTTGGGATGCACTGTGATCGGCGCCGACGATCCCTCCTGCGGCTCGATCCAGCGCTGCCCGACCGGCCGGCAGGCGTCGTGACCCTCCACCGACATGTCGACGAAGGTGATCCCGTTCGCGTCGGCGGCCCGGTGCACCGCATCGTTGAGGGTGGCCTGAAGTTCACGGACGTAGGGCACGTCGCCCGCGGCCACCCGCATCCGCGGATAGCAGCCCTCGGTGGGCGGCACGATCCACGGGTATCCGGCGATCACCATGTGGGCCTTCGGCGCGCGTTGGCGCGCCGCACGCAGCGCCGACACCAGCGCCGGGTAGGTGGTGTTGCGCACCGCGTCGTCGAACCGGGAACCGTATCGCTCGCGGCAGGGTGAGCCGGTGGGGTCGGTGGCCGCGGCCTCTCCGCAGAGCCGCAGCGTGTCGCTGAACACGTCGCCGTTGTTGCCGCCGATCATCATCGTCGCGATCTCGGTGCGTGGTCCGAGAGCGTCGAGTTGCGGTCCGACGCCGAAGTACTGGGAGGTGAAGAAGTCGGTGGTGCTCGCTGCGGCGCAGCTGACGTCGGTGAGCGCGATCCGGCGCTGCTGCGCGACGAGTCTTGCGAAGTTGCGTCCCGACTGCTGGCACTGGAACTCCGAGTCTTCGGCGAGCGGCCGTAGGCCGGTGCCGGCAGCGTAGCTGTCACCCAGGTTGACGTAGGGTGCGGAGGCCTGTTCGCCGGTGGATTCCTGTTCGGCCCCAACCGATGTCGAGGCCGATGTGGATTCGGACGACGACGAGGTACCGCCGCAGCCCGCCACCACCAGCGCCGCCACGACGACCATCACCACCCCGACCGCTCTCATGCGTCCGCACCCAGCATGATCAGCAGCAGTTCCGCGCGTGTCCGCGCATCGGCGAGGTCGACGGTCAGCAGATCCTCCACTCGTTCCATCCTGCCACGCAGGGTGTGGCGGTGAATGCCCAGTCCATCCGCGGCCACACCCCAGTTCCCGTTGGCCTCCAGATAGGCCAGCAGGCTCTCATACAGCCGCGCCCCGTGTTGCCCGTCATGCTCGATGATCGGTGCGAGTCGATGGGAGTGACTGTCGCGCAACGCTTCACGTACCGGATCAAGCGTCAGCAGTGAGCGCGTCTGGTGCAGGTCGACGAGTTGGCCGACCGCCGCCGAGCGCGATGCCAACCGCGCCTGACGCACCGAGTCGGACACCTCTGCCACCGCCGACGCCGCCCCCAATCCGCCACGCGCCGCGGCATGGGTGCCGAGCAGGTTGAGCAGGCCCACCGCGAACTGCACGTGATCGTCGCCGCGGATCAGGGTGATCACTTCGTCGGCGTCGCGATGGACGAACGCCGGCCGCCACCGGCGTTCGAGTTCGTCGGCGAGGCGTTCGGCCGCGCGCGCCGCGTCGTCGTCGGACGGAAACCGGAACACCACGGCGCGCACACGCCCCGACGGGTCACCCGCGCGGGACAGCAGTGCACGCGACCTCTCGCCCACGGCCACCTCGATCGCGCTCGCGAGGACATCGCCCTGAAGCGTGGCCACGTCGCGTCGCACCTGCTGCGGCTTGGCGTACTCGATGGCCAGCAGCGACACCGCATGACCGATCAGCATGCGGGCCACGTCGTCGGGAGATTCCGGTCCGACAAGTCCGAGATGTCCGAATGTGTTGCGGCCAGATGCAATCCGGGCGATGGTGAAGGTCGCGTCGTCGGTCACCCGGACGGCACCGGCCGAGGCCGGGTCGCGGCCGACGAGCTCACGGATCTGCTCGATCCGGTTCTGGCTCACCCGGCCGGGAGCCGTGGACACCACCGCGTGCCGCGCGTCGAGCAGCACCACCTGCCGGCCCACGGCGTCGGCGAGTTCGCGCACCACCGCCGCGGGTCCGGAGGCGGCGGCCGCGCGGGTCATCCGTGGCTGCGCCCGGGTGGCCGACACCAGCCGCGCCGACCGCTGGGCGGCGATCTGGTCGATCACCGCGCGGGTGATCGCCGAGAACGGGATGGGTAGCGGCACTTCGAAAACGGGTACTCCCACCTCGTCGGCGGCGGCGACGAGCGCGTCCGGCACGTCGTCGTAGCCCAGCCCCAGGCCGAACCCGATCCCGGCCACACCCACCGCGTCGAGGCTGTGGACGAACTCGCGATGGGCGGCCGGGTCGTCGGGCAGCCGCAGGCCCGTGGTGAGCAACACCTCACCGCCCGACAGCCAGTCGGCGGCGTTGGTCAGCTCGGAGCTCACCGCGCAGTCCAGTGTGCGGTCGAGGCCGGCCGCGCCGGCACGCAATGTCAGTTCGAGGGCGCGTTGGCCCACCAACCAGCGCACGGTCGTCATGGATCAACCGTACGCACCTACTGGACAACTTGTCGTGCCGATACGAATCTGCTGTACATAGTGGCGAGCCTCATCGTGGCCGTTGGGGGCGAACACTGATCTCATGACCACAGCTACTGAAATCTCGTATCGCCTGCCGCAGACACGGCATCTGGCGACGGCGCTGCCCGGTCCGCGGTCGGCCGAACTCGCCGCCCGTCGCTCGGCCGCCGTCGCCGCGGGTGTCGGCTCCAGTGTTCCCGTCTACGCGACCGACGCCGACGGCGGCGTCATCGTCGACGTCGACGGCAACTCGCTCATCGACCTCGGTTCGGGGATCGCCGTCACCACGGTCGGCGCCAGCAATGCGGCCGTCGCCGCCGCGGTAGCCGACCAGGCCGGCCACTTCACCCACACCTGCTTCATGGTGACCCCCTACGAGGGATATGTGGCGGTGGCCGAGAAACTCAACGCCCTGACCCCGGGCGATCACGAGAAGCGCACCGTGCTGTTCAACTCGGGTGCCGAAGCGGTGGAGAACGCGGTGAAGATCGCCCGCCTGGCCACCGGCCGCGACGCGATCGTCGCCTTCGACCACGCGTATCACGGCCGCACCAACCTCACCATGGCGCTGACCGCGAAAAGCATGCCGTACAAGCGCAACTTCGGACCGTTCGCGCCCGAGGTGTACCGGATGCCGATGAGCTACCCGTTCCGCGACGACCTCGGTGGCGACGGTGTGGCCGCAGCACGTCGCGCGATCACGATGATCGAGAAGCAGGTGGGTGTGGAGACCACCGCGGCCGTCATCATCGAGCCGATTCAGGGCGAAGGCGGATTCATCGTTCCCGCACCGGGTTTCCTGCCCACCCTGGCGCAGTGGTGCACCGACAACGGGGTGCTGCTGATCGCCGACGAGGTACAGGCCGGATTCGCCCGCACCGGGACATGGTTCGCGTGTGAGGACGAGGGCATCGTGCCCGACCTCATCACCATGGCCAAGGGCATCGCCGGCGGCATGCCGCTCTCGGCGGTCACCGGCCGCGCCGACCTGCTCGACGCCGTGCACGGCGGCGGACTCGGCGGCACCTACGGCGGTAACCCGGTGGCGTGTGCCGCCGCGCTCGCCGCCCTCGACGAGATGGAGCGTCTCGACCTTCCGGCGCGCGCCCGACGCATCGAGGAGATCGTCCTCGACAAGCTCACGTACACCGCGGGTCAGCTGGCTGCCGACGGCAAGGCCGTGATCGGCGACATCCGTGGCCGCGGCGCGATGATCGCGGTGGAACTGGTGAAACCGGGCAGCAAAGAACCCGACGCCGACCTCACCAAGACGGTTGCGGCGGCGGCACTCGAACAGGGTGTGATCGTGCTGACCTGCGGCACTTACGGAAACGTGCTGCGTCTGCTGCCGCCGCTGGTGATCGACGACGACCTGCTCAACGACGGACTGTCGGTGCTGGCCGACGCCATCCGCGCCAACGCCTGAACCGCCGGTCACGACACAAGGAGCCACGTTCCCCATGCATCCCCTCGAGCCGCTCACCGCCGACGAGTTCCGCGCAGTGACCGCACTGCTCTCCGCTGAGCAAGGCGTCGGCGACGGATGGCGTTACGCCTCAATCGAACTCGTCGAACCCACCAAGTCGGAGCTGGCCGCCTACGACGCCGACGGCACTCTGCCGCCGCGGCGCGCGGTGGTGGTGTGTTTCAACACCGGTGAGAACACGACCTATAAGTCGTTCGTCTCACTCTCGGGCGAGTCGGTGGAGTCCTTCGAACTCGTCCCCGGCGTGCAGGCGAATTTCACCGTCGACGAGTTCGAGGAATGCGACCGGGTGCTGCGCGCACACCCCGATGTGCAAGCGGCACTTGCCCGCCGCGGCATCACCGACATGGATCTGGTGTTCATGGACACCTGGACCTACGGCGGTCCGGTGATGCCGGAGGAATACAAGGACCGGCGGCTGGGCTGGTCGGACACATGGCTGCGCAAGGAGCCGGGCGCCAACCCGTATGCCACGCCGATCACCGGGCTGCACTGCGTGATCGACGTGAACACGATGGAGGTGCTGCGTATCGAGGACGCGGCGGCCGCCGGGAGCGAAGCGAGCGGGGCCAATGCCACCGGTTTTGATCAGCCGGAGACGATGGGCGAGTATGTGCCGCGCCACATTCCGCAACGCATCCGCGACACCTTCGATCGGCCGCCGCTGAAGACACTGGAGATCACGCAGCCCGACGGCCCGTCGTTCCAGATCGACGGCAATCTGCTCACCTGGCAGAACTGGTCGCTGCGCGTGGGTTTCAACTATCGCGAGGGCATGACCCTGCACACCGTCAGCTACACCGACGCGGGCCGCGTGCGCCCGATCGCCCATCGGCTCTCGTTCGCCGAGATGGTGGTTCCCTACCGCGATCCGAGTGTGGATCACTACCGCCGCACCGCTTTCGACATCGGCGAGTGGGGTCTGGGTTTCATGACGACGTCGCTCGAACTCGGGTGCGACTGTCTCGGCGAGATCCGCTACCTCGACGCGGTGCTGCACAACAGTGCCGGTGAGCCGTACACGATCACCAACGCCATCTGTATCCACGAAGAAGACAACGCCGTGTTGTGGAAGCATGTCGACCACGACGCCGGTGCCGAAGTCCGTCGCATGCGGCGGCTGACCGTGAGTTTCCATGTGACGGTGGCCAATTACGAGTACCTCGTGTACTGGCGGCTGTATCAGGACGGCAACATCGAATGCGAGGTGCGCGCCACCGGCATCATGGTGACCACGCCGATCGCGCCGGGCGCGAGCGCGAACCCGAACGGCACCACCGTCGACAACCGCACGTACGCTCCGTTCCATCAGCATTTCCTCACCGCGCGTATGGATCTCGACATCGACGGCACCGACAACACCGTCTTCGCCAGCGAGACGATCGCCGAGCCGATGGGCCCCGACAACCCGTACGGTCTGTCGCTGGTGCAACAGAACACGCCGCTGCGCACCGAGTCGGAGGGCAAGCAGAACCCGAACTACGCGACGCAGAAGACCTGGAAGATCGCGAATCCGAACGTGACCACCTCGCTGGGCTTGAATCCCGCCTACAAGCTGGTGCCCTCGGGTGCTTTCCCGTCGATGTTCGATCCCGCATCGCCGATCTTCGGCCGCGCCACGGTGATCGGACACACGCTGTGGGTCACCCCGAACAGTCCCGATGAGCGTTGGCCCGCAGGCGAATTCGTCAATCAGTCGGAGCGCGACACCGGCCTGGCGGAATGGACCAAGGCCGACCGCCCGATCGAGAACACCGACGTCGTCCTCTGGTACACGTTCGGCATCCACCACATCACCCGGCCGGAGGACTGGCCGATCATGCCCGCCGACATCGTGTCGTTCTGGCTCAAGCCGTTCGGGTTCTTCGACCGCAACCCATCGCTCGACGTCGAACCGTCACCGTCGCAGCACGCGTGCCACCACGAAGGGAATTCACATGACTGACACTGCGACACAGGTACTCGACCCCCAGGCCGTGCTCGACGGCGTGCCCACCGGACTGTGGATCGGCGGCGAATCGGTGCCCGCGACCGGCGGCGCCACCTTCACCGTGATCGACCCCGCCACCGAGGAATCGCTGACCGAGGTTGCCGACGCGACTGTGGAGGACGCGAAACGAGCGCTCGACGTGGCCGCCGGGGTGGCCGGCGACTGGGCCGCCACACCGCCTCGCGAACGCGGCGAGATCCTGCGGCGCGCTTTCGAATTGGTGGCCGAGCGCGCCGACGACCTGGCCATGCTGATGACCCTGGAACTGGGTCGGGCGCTGCCGGACAGCCTGGCGGAGACCAAGTACGGCAACGAGTTTCTGCGTTGGTTCGCCGAGGAGGCGGTGCGCATCGACGGCCGCTTCACCCACTCCCCCGCGGGCACCGGACGCATCCTGGTGACCCACGGCCCGGTGGGGCCGTGCCTGGCGATCACACCGTGGAACTTCCCGCTGGCGATGGGTACCCGCAAGATCGGGCCGGCGCTGGCCGCGGGCAACGTGATGCTGGTGAAACCGGCCCACGAGACCCCGCTGACCATGCTCGCGCTCGCCGAGATCTTCGCCGAGGCCGGACTGCCCGGCGGTGTGCTCTCGGTGCTGCCCACGATGAACGCGAAGGAGGTGTCGTCAGCGATCATCACCGACGACCGGATCCGCAAGATCAGCTTCACCGGGTCAACGCCGGTGGGCCGGAATCTGTTGGGGCAGGCCGCAGAACGGGTGCAGCGCACGTCGATGGAGCTCGGCGGCAACGCCCCGTTCCTGGTGTTCGACGACGCCGACGTGGACAAGGCCGTCGACGGTGCCTTCCTGGCCAAGATGCGCAATGGCGGCGAGGCGTGCACTGCGGCCAACCGCTTCCTGGTGCAGGCCGGGGTGGCCGAGGAGTTCACCACCAAACTCACCGAGAAGATGGCCGCGGTGCGGCTCGGCGCCGGCTACGAGGACGGTGTGACGCTCGGTCCGCTGGTGAGCGCCGCGCAGCGCGACAAAGTGGCCGAGGCGGTGGAGAGCGCCGTCGCCCACGGCGGCCGGGTTCGGTTGGGCGGCAAGGTCCCCGAGGGCAAGGGCTTCTTCTATCCGGCCACCGTCGTCGACGGGGTGGACCCCTACGCGCCGGTCACCCGGGGCGAGATCTTCGGTCCGGTCGCGGTGGTCAGCACCTTCGATTCCGAGGACGAGGCCATCAAGGCCGCCAACTCCACCGAGTACGGGCTCGCGGCCTACTTCTTCAGCCGCGACCTCGACCGGGCGATGCGAGTGGCGTCGCGCCTCGACGCCGGCATGGTGGGCGTGAACCGCGGGGTGATCTCCGACGTCGCCGCGCCGTTCGGCGGGGTGAAGCAGTCCGGCATCGGCCGCGAGGGCGGCGCGGAGGGCATCGACGAGTACCTGACCGTGAAGTACGTCGCCCTCACCTGACCGGACGCCTCACCTGGCCGGCTGCCTGCCGCGACGCGTCGTCCGGCAGGCGCCGGCCCGTTGTGAAGTATGGCTGTAACACAAGTGCTTATTGTTACCAAAGTGATTGCTGATGTCCTTAGTCCCGTAAAGTAGCAGCTCTAGGCTGCTTGTTCATGCGTCTCAGGAAACTCGCGATCACGCTTGCCGCCACCGTCGTGACCACTGTTGGCGTGACCGCCGGCGGTGTGGTCGCGGCTCCGGCCGAGGCCCACGCCGACACCGGCAGCAGTTCCAGCGACCTCGCCTACGACCTGTTCTCCCCCACCAGCATCTTTCTCTGGCAGAGTCCGCCGACGCGCTACATCGTCGTACTCGGGGCCAAGGTGGGACTGCTGGGGCAAGCGCCGGAGATTCTGCAGCAGCGCATGAATCTCGGTGCGCGCCTTGCCCGGACGCATCCGTTCAACCGGGTGATCGTCTCCGGTGGTGACACGTGGTGGTTACCGGTGTCGGAGGCGCAGTTCATGAACATCGGCCTCCTGCAGCGCGGTGTGCCGGTGTGGCAGATGGTCAACGAGTCGGCGTCGCTCTCCACCGTGCAGAACGCGGAGTTCACGGTGCGGATGCTCAAGGCGATGGGTGCGAGCGGCGCGGTGATCGTGACCAACGGCTTCCACATGTCCCGGGCGCTGAAGAACTTCCGCGACGCGTCGAACCGGCAACACGCCAACCTGCAGTTCAGTCCCGCCTACGCCTGACGGGGGCGGTCGGTCACGCAGAAACCCCGCCTCTCGCCACGAACACTGCGCGTGCGCAGTGTTCCTGACGAGAGGTGGGGTTTCTGGCAGATGGGCGAGTTCAACGCAACCGGATGCGGCGCCGCGGCGTCGGATGTCCATGAAGATTCTCGCGCCCGCACCCCACGCGATGTTCCGCGGTGAGTTGATCGACGCCGGCTACGCCGACCACGAGATCCGCAGCGCCGTGCGAACCGGACTGCTCACCGCACTCGGTCACGGAGTCGTCATCGACTCCGCACTCCTCGACGGCACCCCCGAACAGCGACATCGGGAACTGTCTTTGGCCTACGGCCGGCGCCTCCCGCCGGGCCGTGCGCTTGCCGATGCGTCGGCGGCCGCGGTGCTGCAGTTGCCGGTGTGGGGTCTCGACACCAGTCGGGTGACGATGGCGGTGAGCGGTGCACAGGCACGATCGAAGTCGTCGGGCGCAACGCGGATCATCACCGATCGGCGCCCGGAATCGACCGTGGTTGTCGACGGTGTTCCGGTGGTGTCCCCGGCACGCGTCGTGATCGACATCGCGCGGCGCGAACCACGGGAGCCGGCGGTCGTCGTCGGCGATGCAGCCCTGCACCTGGGTCTGTGCAGCGTCGCCGACCTCGCCAACGAACTCGACCTCATCGGCGGCATGACCGGAGCCGCGCGGGCTCGGCGCGTCGTCGCAGAACTCGACGCGGCGTCGGAGTCGGTATTCGAATCTCGCAGCCGCGTTCTGTTCTCCGACGTCGGTCTACCCGCGCCAGAGTTGCAGGTTGAAATTCTTGACTTGCTGGGCAATTTCATTGCGCGCGTTGACTTTTACTGGCGGGAGCGGCGCGTCGTCGGGCAGGCCGACGGCATGTCGAAGTACGACGACGATCAGGGTGGAAAGGAGCGGCTTCTCAGTGAAAAGGAGCAGGACGGCGCGCTTCTCGAGGCCGGACATCGGCCAATCCATTGGTACTGGAAAGATCTCGAGCACGAACGCCGACGCGGCCGGTTGATCGCGCGCCTCACGTCGATGTTGGCGGAGCCGAGGGCGGCGTGACCCCCCGTGCAGACACCCGGTCGACGCAGAAACCCCACCTGTCGCGACGAACACCGCGCGTGCGCAGTGTTGCCGACGAGAGGCGGGGTTTCTGGCCGTCGATGGGCGGCGACGAGGTCAGCGCAGCAGCGCCCGGCTCATCACCACGCGCTGGATCTGGTTGGTGCCCTCGTAGATCTGGGTGATCTTGGCGTCGCGCATCATCCGCTCCACCGGGAAGTCACGGGTGTAGCCGGCGCCGCCGAAGAGCTGCACGGCGTCGGTGGTGACCTCCATCGCGACGTCGGAGGCCAGACACTTCGACGCGGAGCTGATGAACCCGAGGTTCTTCTCGCCGCGCTCGGCGCGGGCGGCCGAGGTGTAGACCATCAGACGCGCGGCCTCCACCTTCATCGCCATGTCGGCGATCATGAACTCCACGCCCTGGAACGAGCTGATCGTCTTGCCGAACTGCTTGCGCTCCTTGACATATGCGATGGCGGCGTCGAGCGCGCCCTGGGCGATGCCGACGGCCTGCGCGCCGATGGTGGGGCGGGTGTGGTCGAGGGTCTGCAGCGCGGTCTTGAAGCCGGTTCCCGGCTCACCGATGATGCGGTCCGCGGGGATGGTGCAGTTCTCGAAGTAGAGTTCGGCGGTGGGACTGCCTTTGATGCCCAGCTTCTTCTCGAGGGGACCGACGACGAAGCCCGGATCGTCCTTGTGGACCATGAACGCGGAGATGCCGTTGGGGCCCTTCTCCGCGTCGGTCACGGCCATCACGGTGTACCAGGTGGACTTGCCGCCGTTGGTGATCCAGCACTTGGAGCCGTTGAGCACCCAGGAATCGCCGTCGGCGCGGGCGCGGGTCTTCATCGACGCTGCGTCGGAACCGGCCTCGCGTTCCGACAGCGCGTAGGACGCCATCGCCTCGCCGGAGGCGATCGACGGCAGCACCTGGGATTTGAGGTCGTCGGACCCGTTGAGGATCAGGCCCATCGTCCCGAGCTTGTTGACCGCCGGGATCAGCGAGGCCGAGGCGTCGACGCGCGCGACCTCCTCGATGACGATGCAGGCGGCGACGGAGTCGGCGCCCTGGCCGTCGTACTCCTCGGGCACGTGGATGGCGTTGAAACCCGACGCGACCAGCGCGTCGAGAGCCTCTTGCGGGAACCGCGCCTTCTCGTCGACGTCGGCGGCGTACGGTTCGATCTCCTTCTCCGAGAGCGCGCGGATCGCCTCACGCAGCGCGACGTGCTCCTCGGGCAGTTCGAAGAGGTTGAACTCGGGATTTCCAAAACCCATGACGGCTCCTCACGACACTCGGTGCCAGTTTTCCTGTTTGTTTTAGTTCAACACGACACTGAGTGCCATGTCAATCGGGGCGGGCGCGGGCGCCTGCGTCTTCGTGGTCCATTGTTCCTGTTCAGTGCCGTCCCCGTGGGGTTTCCCCCTGCAGTTGTGCGCGCACAGCGTGCGCCACCTCGTCGGGGTCGGAGCCTGCCGGGTAGGACACCACCGCGATCGACGACCGATCGCCGACGTCGTCGGTGGCACTCAGTGCCGCGCGGATGCGACTCAGTTCGGCGCGCAGCCGCTCCAGCGTGGCACCGGCATCGCCGCGGATCATCGACCGCAACAGGTAGTTGTGGGCGGCGGTGATCGCTCCGGCATAGGTCACCAGGCGCACCCGCGGCTCGTCGGGCAGCCGACGACGCAGATGCTCCTCGAACACCCGCTGGTAGCGGTAGGTGGTGACGAGTTCGCGATCGCGCAGCACCGGCACCTGCTGCACCACCCGCATCCGCCGTAGCGCGAGGTCGCGGGTGGCGAGGAAATGGGTGAACACCAGCTCGGCGGCCGCGCAGACCGACGTCCACGGATCGGCGGTGTCGGCGGCGAGTTGCTCGCCGACCTGCGCGATCAGGCTCTCGTGGTCGGCGAAGATGACGTCTTCCTTGGAGCCGAACTGCCGGAAGAACGTGCGCCGGGAGATCCCGGCGGCGGCCGCGATCTGCTCGACGGTGGTCGATTCGTAGCCGTTCTCGGCGAACAGCCGGATGGCCTCGGCGACAACGTGGAGCCGGAAGTCCGTTCCGTTGCTGTCACCGAGTGCCATAGATCCCAGTATTCACCGCGGGCGGTCGACGGGAGGCGCTACACCGCTATCGGCGGCGATTCGGCCGCCCCGGTCGGCAATTTCCGTACAGAATGGGCGGCGGAAACTGCCGCGATCCTCGCTGGTGGACTCCGGTGCCGCGAGAGGCGCCCGTTCTGTACGCAAACCGCCCATCCACAGGTGTGGACGGGCCGCCGCGGGTGCTGGGGTTCGGCAACAGACTCTCCGCATGCCAGATTTCTGCGCCGCCACAGATTTCGGGGTGTTCTCGTGGGCGACACTCTCGCGTCGGGGTGTCACACAGGCACAACTGCGGCGTGGTCTCGCCGACGGTTCGTGGAGTCAGGTCCGGCGCGGGTGGTACGCCGATGCCGGTGCGGATCCCGTTGTGGTCGAGGCCGTTCGGTTGGGCGGAAGCCTCTCCTGCACTTCGGTGTTACGCCGTCAAGGCGTCTGGGTTCCGCCGCAGGTCAAGACCCTGCACGTGCGGGGGAACGAAAAGGCACATCGCGCCCATCCTCGGCGCTATTGCAGTCAGTTCACACCGCCGGGCCCGGTGACCGTCGCCGTGGACGACATCGACGTGGCGCTACGTCACGCGCTGCGATGCCTTGATGCGGAGGGGATCGTCGTGGTGTGCGACTCGATTCTCAACCGCACGCTCCGGTTCGACGCCGGACTGCTGGTCCCCGACATGGGAAGCCGACTCCTCACCCCCACCGAGGTGGAGTCGTGTTTCACCGGCGCACCGATCAGGGTCTGCCGATTGCTCGACCGCATCGACGCACGTGCTCAGTCGGGAACGGAGACTATGGTTCGGCTGCGGCTGCGGGCGAAGGGGGTGCACGTGAACGTTCAGGTGAAGATCGACGGGATCGGTCACGTGGATCTGGTGGTCGGCAACCGGCTGATCATCGAGGTCGACGGCCGGGCGTACCACGAGAACCCGTACAGCTACGCCGAGGATCGGCGACGGGACCGGGTGGCCACCAAGCACAACCTCCTGCGCATGCGCTTGACCTACGAGGACGTGATCTACAACTGGGCCGAGGCCGAGGCCGACATCATGTTTGCCGTGCGGGAGGGCCATCACCGCGAGCGGCGTCACACACAGCAGCCGGGAGACGTACAGAATGGGCGGCTCTGAGACACTCGGCCCGCACCAGCGCGGGTCGCGTTCACGAGAGGCGCCCATTCTGTACAGATTTCGCGGCGCAGCTGGGGTTTGTTCGGCAAACCGTCGTCAGCTGCCGGCTGCCTGCTTGCGCAGTTCGAACTTGAGGACCTTGCCCGTGGAGGTTCGCGGTAGTTCGTCGGCGAAGACGATGTCGCGGGGCACCTTGTAGCCGGCGAGGAGCCGGCGTGCGTGCTCGATCAGTTCGTCGCCGGTGAGCGTCTGGCCCTCCTTGAGGAGCACATAGGCGCGCGGGCGCTCGCCCCACTTCTCGTCGGGGATGCCGATCACCGCTACGTCGAGAACCGAATCATGGCTCACCAGAGCCTGTTCCACCTCGATCGTGGAGATGTTCTCGCCGCCGGAGATGATGATGTCCTTGGCCCGGTCGCGCAGCTGGATGTAGCCGTCGGGATGCATGACGCCGAGGTCGCCGGTGTGGAACCAGCCTCCGTCGAAGGCCTGCCGGGTGGCGTCGGGATCGCGGAAGTATCCGGCCATCACGTTGTTGCCGCGTAACACGATCTCGCCCATGGTGTTTGCGTCGGCGGGGACGTCGACCAGCGGTACCGTCCCCTGGCGCACCACCCGCGCCTGCTCCGCCTGGACCATGCCGACGCCCTGCCGCGACAGCTTGGCGGCGCGCTCGGCGGGAGCCAGATGATCCCACGCGTCCTGGTATTCGCAGATGGTGTACGGCCCGTACACCTCGGTGAGTCCGTAGACGTGCACCGCGGTGATGCCCAAGGCCTCGAGGGCGCCGATGACCGTCGGCGACGGGGGCGCACCCGCGGTGGTGATGCGCAGGGGACGGTCGAGTTGGTGTGCGCGTGGCGATCCCGCGATCGTGGTGCACACCGTCGGCGCACCGCACATGTGGGTGGCACCGAGATCGTCGATGGCGTCCCACACCGCGTCGGCGCGCACCGCCCGCAGACAGAGATGGGTGCCCGATGCCTGGGTGACCGCCCACGGCGTGCACCAGCCGTTGCAGTGGAACATCGGCAGCGTCCACAGATACCGGGTGTGCCCGGTGAACTGGTTGTGGAAGGTCTCACCGAAGGAGTTCAGGTAGGCACCGCGGTGGGTATACATGACGCCCTTGGGTTTTCCGGTGGTACCGGATGTGTAGTTGATGGTGATGACGGCGTTCTCGTCGTCGACCGTCCACGGCAGCGGGTCGCCGCCGGGGTCGAGTGCGAGGAAATCGGGGTAGCTCACGAGCCCCGCGATGCCCGACGCCTCGACGGCACCGGGAACGACGCCGAACTCGGCGTCGGTGATCTCGACGGTGGTGGTCAGTTCGGCCACCTCGTCGGCGATCGTGGCCACGGTGTGCCGGAACTCGGCGTCGAAGAACAGGGTGGTGACGCCCGCGTGATTGAGGATGTAGACCAGTTCTGGTCCGGCCAGTCGCGAGTTGAGCGCCACCAGCACGCCGCCGGCGAGCGGGACCGCGAAGTGCGCGACCAGCATCTCCGGGATGTTGGGCGCGAGGTAGGCGATGCGTTCGCCGGGGGCGATGCGAGCGCGCAGCACCCGGGCAAGCCGCTGTACCTCGTCGGCGAGGTCGGTGTAGGTGGCGGTGCGGGCACCGTAGCGGACGGCGACGCGGTCTCCGAAGACCTCCGCGGATCGTTCCAGGAAACGCAGCGGGGTGAGTTCGGACCGGTTGGCCGTGCCGCAGTCGATGCGGCCGAACTCGTTGTCGGCGGTAGTCGAGGGCTGCGTGGGGGTCGAGACGGACATCGTCTTCTCCGTGGGTCGGCGCGCGGACGCGTGATGTCCGCGACGTTGGCGTGGCACCCACGGTATGGATCACACTGGAGGGATACCACCCCCGAAAAGGGGTGGTGCCGCAGTCCTGCCCCACCCGTGCCGAGAGGAGCCGTCGATGGCGTCACCTGTCGTCGCCCACCGTCCCCGTGATGCCGACGCGGTGCGCGCCGAACTGCGCCGCGGGTTCCGGGCGACGGGGCTGCCGGTGCTGTTCGGTGGCGTGGTGGCCGGTGGCGATCTGGTGTTGTCGGGATTCGTCGGCACACGCAGTTCGATCCTGCGCAATCTCCTGATCAGTTCCGAATGCGGACTCGGCGGGCGCACCGTCGCCGAGCGCCGGCCGGGCGCCGTGGTCGACTACGCGCGCTCACGTGAGATCAGCCACGAGTACGACCGTGAGGTGGCGGCGGAGGGCATCGAATCGCTGCTGGCCGCCCCCGCGGTGGTGGGTGGCCGCACCCGTGCAGTGCTCTACGGCGGATTACGCGCGCCCACCGACTTCGGCGATGCCGTCTTCACCCGGATGGTGCTCGCGGCGCGACGCGTCGCGCGTGAGATCGAGGTGCGTGACGAGGTGGATCGCCGGATGGCGATGCTGGGCAGGGCGCGCACCGATCCGGCGCCCATCTCGCCGGCGGTGGCCGACGGGATCGTCGAGAGCTATCTGGCGCTGCGCACGATCGCCGATAGCACCGCCGATCCCGCGCTCGCCGAACGGTTGCGGGGGATCTCCGATCGGCTCGCGGGTCTCGGGTCGGGCAGGCCGGTCGGCGATGCGGTGCGGTTGTCGGCGCGGGAGAACGACGTGTTGGCCCATCTCGCCCTGGGGTGCGGCAACGCCGAGATCGCCGAACGGCTGGGCCTGCGGCGCGAGACCGTCAAGGGTTACGTGCGCAATCTGATGAGCAAGCTCGGGGTGCACAACCGGCGCGAAGCCGTGGTGGCGGCACGCAGGCAAGGCCTGCTGCCCTGATCGGCGGGTGCGCGGCGATTCCGGCCTCCCGCGACGGCTTGGTCCGTACCGTGGAGTCATGTCCACCACCGAAAGCCCCTCGACGCCGGCGTCCGAGGTCGGCGATCTGACGACGCCGCAGACCGCAACTCCCGACATCTCGACCGAATTGTCCGCCGACGAGCAGGCGCTGCTCGTCGACAATCTGCGGTACACGCTCGACGGACGATGGCGGAGTACGCGCGACGAGGTGCGTGGCCGCGCCGATCGCCACGACCTGCTGCCCGATCCGTCGCGCACGCTCGACGAGGCGCGAACGCGGATTCTGGAGGAGATGCGTGAGCTGGCCGGTCAGGGTTTCGCCGCGGCGGGTTTCGCGGCCGACCACGGGGGCACCGGCGATGTGGGGGCGTCGATCACCGCCATCGAGATGCTGGGTTACGCCGACCTCTCGCTGATGGTGAAGGCCGGGGTGCAGTGGGGTCTGTTCGGTGGTGCGGTGGAGAACCTGGGCACCGCGCGCCACCACGAACGCTACGTCGCCGACATCATCGACCTCGACCTGCTGGGGTGTTTCGCGATGACCGAGACGGGCCACGGGTCGAATGTGCAGGCGCTGGAGACCACCGCCACCTACGACGTGGCGACGCGGGAGTTCGTGATCGACTCCCCCACACCGTCGGCGCGCAAGGACTACATCGGCGGTGCCGCCGAGCATGCGCGGGTGGCCGCGGTGTTCGCGCAGCTGATCACGCCCGGCGCCGGGAGCGAAGCGAGCGGGCCGAAGGGTCACGGCGCCGGGAGCGAAGCGAGCGGGCCGCAATCACACGGCGCCGGGAGCGAAGCGAGCGGGCCAATTAGTCACGGCGTGCACTGCTTCGTGGTGCCCATCCGGGACGAGGACGGCAACGACCTCCCGGGCGTGACCACCAGCGACTGCGGGTACAAGGGCGGCCTGGCCGGGGTGGACAACGGCCGCATCATGTTTGATCACGTGCGTATCCTGGCGGAGAACCTGCTCAACCGCTACGGCGATGTCGACGCCGACGGCACCTACACGTCGCCGATCGAGAACCCGAACCGCCGCTTCTTCACGATGCTGGGAACACTGATCCGCGGCCGGATCTCGGTGGCGGCCACCGCAGGTGCCGCGGCACGCAAGTCGCTCGCGCTGGCAACGCGATATGGACTGGTGCGCAAGCAGTTCGAGGCTCCCGGCGACGACGACGAGATCGTCGTGATGGATTATCTGGGGCATCAGCGAAAGCTGTTGCCGCTCATCGCCAAATCGTATGCGGTCGCCTTCGCGCAGAATGAGCTCACCGAGGAACTGCACGAGGTGCAGAGCGGCTCACCCGACGATTCCGACGCCGGGCGGCAACGGCAACTCGAGGCCGATGCCGCCGGGTTGAAGGCGTACGCCACGTGGCACGCGTCGCACGCCATCAACGTCGCACGCGAAGCCTGCGGTGGCGCAGGCTATCTGGACGAGAACCAGATCTCGATCATTCGCGGTGACATCGACGTGTTCACCACCTTCGAGGGCGACAACACGGTGCTGACCCAGCTGGTGGCCAAGGAAGTTTTGTCGGCGTATGCCGATGACGTGCAAGGGTTGTCGGCGGGCGGCTGGGTACGATTCATCGCGTCGATGGCACGCGATGTGGTGGTGGAGAAGACCGCGGTGCGGCAGGTGGTGCAGACGCTTCTGGACAGCTCCGACGAGGACACCGAGAAGTCGCCATTGGGTAACCGCGGCACCCAGATTCGGCTGTTCCGTAACCGGGAGGCGCACTTGGTGCGCACGTGTGCGCAGCGGTTGCGACGCGCCACCGACGACGACAACGACGCGTTCGAGGTGTTCAACAACGCGCAGGATCACCTGCTGAAGGTGGGGCACGCACGCACCGAGCGCATGGTGTTGGAGGCGTTTGTGCAGGCCATCAACGATTGCGATTCACGGGCTGCGGCCGAATTGCTCGGCAAGGTGTGCGACCTGTTCGTGTTCGCGGCGATCGAGGACGACCTGTCGTGGTTCATGATGCACCGGCACGTATCGGTGGAGCGCGCCAAGGCAATTCGCCGGGGCGTCAACGATCTGTGCCTCGAATTGCGGCCGTATGCGCGTGAACTGGTGGACGCGTTCGGCATTCCGGAGGCGCTGATGGCCGCGCCCATGCTGGAGAATCACTGACGCCGGTGGCGGCCACCGTCGTGGTGATCGGCTCATGGTCGTTCGCCTGGCGGACTCATGGCACGGGGTACCGCATGGCCTCGGTATAGTGACGCCACGATCACCGAAGCAAGGGGGGCTCGATGGCGAAGTTCGCAATGGACCCGGGCGCGGTCACCGCGGCCGCGACGACTCTGGACGGCCTGGCCGGCCAGATTCGCGCGTTGACCCTGTCCACCAAGATGGCGACGCTGGCGACTGCGATCCCCGACACAGCAAACGTCACATCACCGATCGTTCCCGTCGCGAATGGTGCTGATGCGACGGTGACCACCGCCATCGATCATTGCGGAGGCCAGGTGGAGGCATTCGGCGCGCTGGTGCGTGTGGCGGCCACTTCCAGCGTCGACACCGACGACTTCAATGCCACCCGATTCGACGACGCCGGACAGTTGCCGACTGTCGCGGCGTGGGACCCCGGCAACACGAAGCGGCCGGCCAAGCCGCACGAATAGGCAACTCGCGTGAGCACACCGGCACGCGTCGACGTCGACGCCTGGCACCCGCACGACATGTTGCCAGTGGCCGCTGCCCTGCGGACGGTGGCCGGCTCAATCCTCGACAAATCGGGCCCGGTGCGCAACAGCGTCGTCGGCCTCGACCGCACCGACCAATGGGTGGGGGTCGGCCGCAACAGTGCCGACGATCGTGCCGACGCCGAGGGTCGGTGGTTGAGCAATCTCGCCGCGAACTTCGACGACGTGGCGACCGCGATCGAGAAGGGTTGCGAAGACATCGCCAATCACAAGTCCTTTCTCATCTCGCTGCAGAATGACGCGTTCAACGCGGGCTACGAACTTGTGTCCACCGGGGACGTGACGTGGACGTTGCAGCGACGTCAGGGGGTGAAATCGAAGGCAGGCGACGGGGCAGCGATGGCGTCGTGGAGTCAGCGACTCGTCGCGCAGGCGAACGAGACGTTTCATGCCGTGCAGGCCGCTGCCAACTCGCTGAAGACCGAACTGGGCAACCTCACCACGCTGACGCCGGCATCGCTTGCACTCAATGGGACGATGGGGCGTCGCGACGCGCAGATGGCCAAGGACGGCTGGACCCCCGAGGAACTGCGCACGATCGCCACACACCTGGGCGACGCCCAACTCACCCCGGAACAGATCAACGCGCTCCTCAACGGGCAGACGGCCGATGTGCCGCCCGGCGTGATCTCTTATCTGCGCAACCTGTTCGGCGGCCTCGACCCCGGCGAGGCGCTCTCGCTGCGCTACGGCCTCGACGGGCTGAGTCCGGCGGCGGGAACGAGTTTCGCCAACGGCCTGGCAACGCTGAGCAACGAGCACGTCGGGGGCGGCGGCACCGCAGGCGGGAGGAACGAACTCCCCGGTTGGGCACAGGATTGGTTGGGCGAGACGATCCCCACCGATCTGGGTCGATTCACCCCGGAGAATGCGCCGGCGCTGGTGCACGCGTATGCGCTCGGTCAGCTCTTCGCCGGGGCGACGCTACCGCCGGGAGTGCAGACCGGTACCCAGCTGACGCTGCGCGCCTCGAACCTCGGGCAGGCGGCACTGGAGAACCCCAATCTGCGCCACGGTATCCAGACCTACATGGATCGTGCGCTCGCCAACGACGGCGGCCTCGGAATCCACATTCCACCCGGCCGGGATTTCGAGACACGATTCGACGACACCATGCAAAGCCTGGTGCACGCCGGTTCGCTCAACCAGCAGTCGATGACCGCCGTACTCACCGGCCACGGCGGCGAAACCGCCGGGCTGCCCACCGATTACAACCGCGATGCCACCCTCCGATCGCTGTACGACTACGGGTGGCACGACAACGGCAAGACAGTCGGCGGGATCACCGACTGGATCGACGATTTCGCCGGTGATCAGCACAACGCCTACCGTGCGGGGCTGTCCGCCGAGGCATTTCACGGTTTGTACGACTTCGGCACCGACCCGTCGAACTTCAAGTCGTTGATGGAGATCGGCGGCCCGCACCAACCGTCACTCGGCGAGGTCAATCCGTTGCTCGCCCGGGCGCTGGAAAGTGCGTCGCGCCCCTACTTCAACGTGCTCGCCGGCGGTGACCCGACGACCTATGGGTTCAATCCGGCGGCCGTCGAGCATCTGGATCTGCGCCATCTCGACCACAACGGCAACCCGATCGACATCGCCGACGACGGCGACATGCAGGACCGCGTGCGGCGCCTGTTCACGTTGATCTCCACCGACGGCGACGCGCGGTCGCACCTGATCGCCGACATCGGGATGCAGCAGACCGTCAACGCGTCACACGTGCCCGACGCGATCAGATCCGGAAGCGGATTCGACGGCGACCTGGCCGCCCGCAACGGCTGGCTCCAGTATTTCGCTCGCGACGGCATCATGGGGGCGCAGCTCGACGCCTGGCACGACCAGCATCCGGGTTCGGACAGCATGAGCCCGGCCGACTTCAACTCGATGAAATCGAACGTGAATACGCTGGTCAAGGAAGGCATCAAGCTCTTGCCGTTCCCGGGCAGCTCCTACGCCGCTACCGGCGCAGGCCTGGTGATCGACTGGGCGCATCCGCCGCCGACCCAGTTCCCCGATCAGGGGGTATATCCCACCTACGTCAACCTGCACGACACGCTGCTGGAGCAACACTGGTCGGCGTGGGCGGCGACCCACCCGAGCGTGGATTCGGTCTCGCCGCAAATGCGGGGCTACTTCGACGCGCACGGAAATCTCAAGTCGCTGGCCGACGTGCTGTCGCCGCCGGATCACGATGGGATCGCACCGAGTATGAACCAGCTGATAACCCAGCTAGCGGGCGAGTTGCGCAGGCAGAACCTCGACCTCAGCAGCTATGACGACACGTATCACGACACCACCGGCGATGAGCGAGACCCCATCGACTACAACACCTACCGGGATCGGCTTCTTCGTGACAAGTAGCGTGGCGGGCCGCGCAAGCGTTGCGCTACGCCGGCTGAGGAACGGAACATTAGGGGCGCTTGTCCTTCTTCTCACCGCCGCATGCGCCCCTGGCAACGACACAGGCACGTCGAGCATCCCCGCGCCCGCCGATCCGACCCGGGGTTACACATATCCCACCCGCCTGCTGGGTACCTCCACCACCGTGTGGCAGGCCACGGACGGCATCGACCTCATCGCTCCGGACGCCACCGTGGTACGTGCTTTCGCCGAGTCGTACTTCATCGCCACCTGGGACCCCGCTGACGGCTTCCCCGGATTCGTCGACTTCCTCGGCCATAACGGGAAACCGATCCTCGACTCCTACCGTTCATACCGGTTCGGTGGAACCCGACGAATGCTGCTGCAATCCATCCACCGCGACGGAGACCGGCTCGAGGCTTCGATCTGCAACGACCAAGCCGGTATCTATGTTCTCGGGCAGCCACGCCCGGCTCCGACGTCTACCCCGCCGCACCCGGACCCTGACCTCTATGGCCCTGGCGGACGCCCCTACGTCCTGAATGATCTGTTCGTGATCACCGTCAGCCTCTCGAGCACCGGAACCCCCACCGGGATACCGAAGGTCGTCGACCGTGGCACCGCACGCGCGCCCAACTGGAACCCCTTCTCCGGCTGGCAATTCCAGAAGCATGACCTCCTGTTCTTCGATGAACAGAACCACTATCGCTACACCCGCGAGCAGCAACAGTCGGTGATCGATTGCAACACATGGGCTCTGCACAACAACCCCGGCATCGTCGACCCCGGTCCGCCACCACGCCGCATGTACCCCGACGGTACCCCACCGACCTTGACCCAGTACCCCGGATGGACGCGCGTCGGGGAACCGTGAACCGTCGGTGGTGTCAGTCGGCGTCGCGGGGCGGCAGGCCGAGTTTCACGGCGAGGTGCGCGTCGGTGAGCTCTCGGCGGAAACGGTCGACGTCGCGCGCCCACGCCTGCGCCAGCGAACCGTCGGAAAGCTTCACGCCGACGCCTTTGCGTCGCCGCGGGACGCCGTGGAGTTCGCCGAGTGCGGGAGCGCTTTCCCACTTCTCATGCTCGGAGCCGGTGTTCTCCGGGAAAACGGTGGCGATGTCGGCGAGGGCTAGAGTCCGGGTGCCTTGGCGCAGCGTGGTGTCAGTGAGCTCGACGCTGACGTGGCGGCGAGCGGCATAGACCTGGACCACCGAGAAGCCGATCAGGATGAGCGCGAAGATCGTGATGACGGCCCAATGCACCTGACCGGGACCGGTGATCTCCATGATGAGCACGGCGGCAACGAGGACCGGACCGATGGAGACGACCCACCAACTGCCGCCGGGTTCGTAGAACAGCACCTCGCCCGGTTCGACGGGTGTCTCGTCGGGGACGGGGGTTTCGGGGTCGGGGGTTTCGGGGTCGGCGGTTTCGGGGTCGGCAGGTGATTCGGGGTCGGCCCGCGAGGTGTCTGTGTCGGCGGGCGGTGGGGTGTCGGCGGCCGGTTGTGCGTCGGCGGGCGGCGGGGTGTCGGCGGCGGGTGGCTCCTCGCCTTCTGCGGCCGCGTCGGCGGGCCCCGAGGTCACGCCTTGTCCCGGCCGGTCTTCTTCCGGTTTGCCCGGTCCCCGCGTGGCTTGTCGGTGTCAGGGGTCTCGGTGTACCAGGTCTCCGATTCCGGACGATAGGCAAGCAGTGACCCCACCAGCCCGACCACCGCGGCCAGCAGCGCAAACGCCATCACATTCCACACCAGCGAGATGAACACCAGCATCAGCGTCGCGACCAGGGTGAGCGCCGCGAGCGACGACCGCCAGCGGACGTCGCCGGTGTACGACTTGGTGCCCATCATCGCGACCGCGACCCCGATGGCCAGCACAAACGCACCAAGACCCACGGGCACCAACGTCGCGCCGTCCGCGAAGATGCCGATCAGGATGTACCCGACACCCAGCAGACCCAGGAGCACCGCCGAGATCAACCAGCATCTGTACGCCCACACCACGAGCATGGGGCGTTTGGCCGGGTCAGGAAGGATCACTGCTGTCGCTTTCTCTAGACGAGCGTTCTCGTGACGACGGCCTGGTGGACGGCGAAGTCGAGGGATCGGTGGGGTCGGGCTCGGCGGTCTGATCGTCGCGGCGTTGACCGGAAGAGTAGTCGTCGGACGGGTTCTGCGGATAGGACCACTCACCGGGATGGTACGGATAGCCCTGGTAGGGGGTTGTCCCCTGGTCCGCCGGGGGATTCTGGTAGGTCGGGGGGTTCTGGTAGGTCGGGGGGTTCTGGTAGGTCGGGGGATTCGGCTGGTATGGACCGCCGTAGGGCCCCTGCTGGGGCGGACCGTATTGGGCGGGACCGTACGGGGGCGGGTACTGACCCTGGTACGGGTATGTCGGGGGTGGAACCGATGGGCCCTTGCGGTACTGCGCCATCTGCTTGCAGTAGGCATCCGACTCGGGGCGCAGCAGCAGCAGCACGGTGGCGCCCAGCGCGGCGATCCCCCCGATCACCAGCGGGATCATCGACCATCGCGGGTCGATGTCGGCGAAGAACGAGAACACCAGGTCGACGACGATGTAGAAGCCCATCGCACCGAGCACGAACCGGGCCCAGGAGTATCCGCGTCGGGCGAACAAGACCACGGTCAGGGAGGCCGCGACCAGCACGGCGGCGATGATCGCCATCACCGTGATCAGCAGCCAAGGCGCACCGAGGACGTCGACTTCCGACTTGGGGGTATCGGCCGGCAATCCCGCGATGCGTTCGTCCATGAGCCTGCGGGCGGTGGGGTATTGCGCTCCCAAGGCCACGGTCCGCGCGATGATGACGACGATCCAGAGCTCGGTGGCGATGGCCATCGAGTCGACGAGCTTCGGCCGCTTGCGGCCCACCCCGCCATCGTCGGGCTCGGGCGTACCCGAGCGCTGCGTCGGGTCGGTGGATGCGGACATGGCTACCAGGGTAGACACTCCGATCCGAGGCGGTGGGGAGTGTCCGGTACGCACCGAGCCCCGGTTGTGGGCACGCTCGACACGGAACCGGGCACGCTCGACACGGAACTGGGCACGCTCAACGCGGAAGTGGGCACGCTCGACTCGCCGCCCCCGCTGGTTGAGCACTCCCCCGCTGGTTGAGCTTGTCGAAACCACCATCCGCGGGCACGCTCGACGCGGAACCGGGCACGCTCGACGCGGAACTGGGCACGCTCGACCCGCCGCCCCCGCTGGGTTGAGCACTCCCCCGCTGGTTGAGTACTCCCCCGCTGGTTGAGCTTGTCGAAACCACCATCCGCGGGCACGCTCGACGCGGAAGTGGGCACGCTCGACGCGGAACTGGGCACGCTCGACGGTCAGGTGAGGCGGGTCGCGACCTCGGCTGCCCAATACGTGAGGATGATCGACGCGCCGGCGCGGCGGATGGACGTGAGCGATTCCAGGATGGCGGCGTCGCGGTCGATCCAGCCGCGTTCGGCGGCGGCGGTGATCATCGAGTACTCGCCGCTGATCTGGTAGGCGGCCACCGGGACGTCGGACATCTCGGCGACGTCGCGCACGATGTCGAGGTAGCTCATCGCGGGTTTGACCATCACGATGTCGGCGCCCTCCTCGAGGTCGAGGCGTACCTCGCGCAGCGCCTCGATGCGGTTGGCGCCGTCCTGCTGGTAGGTGCGCCGATCGCCCTGCAGCGACGACCCGACGGCCTCGCGGAACGGCCCGTAGAACGCCGACGCGTACTTGGCCGCGTAGGCGAGGATTCCGGTGTCGGTGTGGCCCTCGGCGTCGAGTGCGCCGCGGATCGCGGCCACCTGGCCGTCCATCATCCCCGACGGCCCGAGCAGGTGCGCGCCCGCGCGCGCCTGCGCCAGCGCCATCGAGACGTAGCGGTCGAGCGTGGCGTCGTTGTCGACGCGGTTCGCCGCGTCGAGCACGCCGCAGTGACCGTGGTCAGTGAACTCGTCGAGGCAGGTGTCGGCCATCAGCACGGTGGCGTCACCGAGATCGTCGGCGAGCAGACTCAGCGCCCGGTTGAGCACGCCGTCCGGGTCGTCGGCGCCGCTGCCCCGGGAGTCCTTGTCGGCGGCGGCGGGCACCCCGAACAGCATGAGCCCGCCCACTCCGGCGCGCACCGCCTCGTCGGCGGCCTTGCGCAGCGAATCGTAGGTGTGCTGCACCACGCCGGGCATCGACGAGATGGGGCGCGGGTCGTCGATGCCGTCGGCGACGAACATCGGCAGCACGAGGTCGGCGGGACGCAGCGTCGCCTCCGCCACCAGCCGCCGCATGGCGGGCGTGGTGCGGAGCCGTCGGGGTCGGATCACCGGTGCCATCGGCACACCTCCTACGAGCGCGACCGGCGCGACTTCTTACGCGGCGGGGGCAGCGCGCCTTCGGCACGCAGGCGTGCGGCGTGCTCGGCGAGCGCGTCCACCAGATCGGGGATCGAGGCGGTTTCCGGCTGCACGTCCACCCGCAGGCCGAATTCCGTTGCGGTTTCGGCGGTCTTGGGTCCGATGCAGGCGACGATGGTGCGCGCGTGCGGTTTTCCCGCGATGCCCACCAGGTTGCGCACCGTCGAACTCGACGTGAAGCACACCGCGTCGAAGCCGCCGGTCTTGATCATCTCGCGGGTCTCGGCGGGCGGCGGTGCGGCGCGCACGGTGCGATACGCGGTCACGTCGTCGATCTCCCAGCCCCTGTCGCGCAGCCCCTCGGACAGCGTCTCGGTGGCGATGTCGGCGCGCGGCAACAGGATTCGGTCCACCGGATCGAACACGTCGTCGTAAGGCGGGAAATCCTCGAGCAGGCCCAGGCTGGACTGCTCGCCCGACGGCACGAGTTCAGGGTTGATGCCGAAGGCCCGCACCTTCTCCGCGGTGGCCTCGCCGACGCAGGCGATCTTGACGCCCGAGAAGGCACGCGCGTCCAAGCCGAACTCGGCGAACTTCTCCCACACGGCACGCACCGCGTTGGTGGAGGTGAACACCACCCACTGGTAGCGGCCGTCGACCAATCCCTTGACGGCCCTTTCCATCTGGGCCGGACTGCGCGGCGGTTCCACCGCGATGGTCGGCACCTCCTTGGGGATGGCGCCGTGCCCGACGAGACGCTCGCTCATGTCGGCGGCCTGATCCTTGGTGCGCGGCACCAGCACGGTCCAGCCGTACAGCGCACGCGACTCCCACCACGACAGCTTGCTGCGCTGGCTGACCACCTTGCCGATGGTCAGGACCAGCGGCCCGGTGAGCGCATTGCCCAGTTCGTTGACCGACGCCAGCGTGGCCTCGATGGTGCGCTGTGCGCAGGTGGTGCCGTTGATGGTGATGGCCACCGGGGTCTGCGGGGCCAGCCCGTGCTCGGTCAGCGCGCTCGCGGTCTCGGCGAGGTGACCCGACGTCGCGTGCAACACCAGGGGGCCGGGTGCGGCGGCCAGTGCCGCCCAGTCGACACCCTCGGCGCGCACGTCGGCCTCGGTGTGACTCGAACCGAGCGGCATACCCGCGTAACTGGGCACCACCGAGGCGGCGGGCAGCCCGGGCAGCACCTCGAAGGCGAGAGCGGTGCGCGCCACCGCGTGGACCTCGGCGAGCACGGAATCGGTGGTCAGCGGATCGCCCGAGACGACGCGGACCACGTCGCGGCCGGCCTTGGCGGCGGCAACCAGCGTCTTGGCCACCTCGGTGGGATCGCCGAGCGCCGGATGCACCACCTGATCGGCGGCCTCGGACGCGTCGTCGGCAGTGGTGCTGTCGGCAGTGGTGTTGTCGACGGTGGTGCTGTCGGCGGGGTTCTGGTCCGGCTCGGACGCAGTGGACTCCCGCGCAGCAGAATCAGACCCCGCAGAATCAGACCCCGCAGAATCAGACCCCGCAGGTGTACCGGCATCGGACGCCGATGATGTCTTGCCGGCCGCGTTCTTGCGCCCGGCGTCGCTGCGGCGTCCGGTGTCGTCGGACTCCGATCGGTGCGCGGCTCCGAGCATCTCCACGACCGCGGCCGGGACGTCGGGGTCGATGTAGGCGGTGGTCGCGTTGTGAATCACCGTCCGCGCACGCACGGTGAGCAGGTCGGGATCCCCGGGACCGGATCCCACGAACAAGATGCGCCCAGGGTTGGCCTTCTTCGTACGGCTCATGCGTTCGCACTCTCCTGCCCTCGCGGCGAGGGCTGCAGTTCGTTCTCTGCTGCTAGGAGCCGATCAGTTCGCCCGCTCCCAGATCCAGCAGTTCGGCGGCGAGGTCCTTGCCGAGTTGGTCTGCACGCGCGACGGGTCCCACCACCGAAGCGCGGATCACATCGGATCCGTCCTCGGCCGCCACCGCCGCGCGAAGCGACAGTTCGACGAAGATGCGCCCGTCGTCGTCGATCGACTCGACCACCTCGGCGATCGCTCCGACCGGCGCGGTGCAACCGGCCTCGAGTGCCGCCAGCACCGCACGTTCGGCGTCGACCGCCGCGCGGGTGGACTCGTCGTCCAACTCGGCGAGAATTCTCACCAGTCGGGCATCGTCGGAGCGGCACTCCACAGCCAGTGCGCCCTGTGCCGGAGCCGGTAGCAGGACCACCGGGTCGAACGCCTCGGTGACCTCTGCGGCACGACCGATACGAACGAGTCCGGCGCGGGCGACCACGACTGCATCGAGTTCGCCGCCGGCGACTTTGCCCAACCGAGAATCAAGGTTGCCTCGTAGGGGGCGGATTTCCAAACCGAGACCCAATGCTCTAAGCTGCGCCGCCCTCCGTGGCGACGAGGTGCCGATCACCGATCCCGGCGGAAGCGCTCCCAACACCAGGTTACCCCTGCTGACCAGCGCATCTCGCGGATCTTCGCGAGGCGGGACGGCAGCGATCAGCAGGCCCGGATCGGGTGCGGTGGGCAGGTCCTTGTAGGAGTGCACGGCGACGTCGATCTCGCGCGCGTGCAGCGCGTTGCGGATGGCGGTGGTGAACACCCCGACACCGATTTCGGTGACCGGCGCCGCCGACGCGTCCCCGTCGGTGCGGATGATGACGAGTTCGGCGGGATGTCCGGCGGCGGTCAGCGCGTCGGCGATCGTCTGCGACTGGGTGCGCGCCAGCAGGGAACCGCGGGTGCCGATCCGGATCGGGTCAGGTTGGGTCAACGGTCACCCTGCTCGGTCTCTTCGAGTCCGCTCTCGGGCGCCGACACCGATTCGGCGGCACCCGGCTTGAGCTCGAAGAGTTCGCGCAGCGCCTCGGCGTAGTGGTCGCCGTTGGGTGTCGACGCGAGTTGCTTGACCCGCACGGTGGGCGCGTGCAGCAGTTTGTCGACGACGCGGCGCACCGCCTTGGCCACCTCGTCGCGTTGCGGGTCATCGAGGTCGGGCAGCCGGGTCTCGAGCCGCAGGATCTCGGCCTCCACCACGTCGGCGGCGCGCTGGCGCAGCGCCGCGACGGTGGGGGTGACCTCCGCCTGACGCTGCAGGGTGAGGTAGTCGGCGAGTTCGGCGGCCACGATCGCCCGGGCGGCCGCCTCATCGTTCGCGGCCGCCTTGGCCGCGGAGTCGCCGCGCAGTTGGTCGATGTCGACGATGTGGGCGCCGGGGAGGCGGGCCGCGGCCGGGTCGACGTTGCGGGGCAGACCGAGGTCGCAGATGACCAGCGGCGGCGAGCCTGGTGTGCGCGCGGCGAGTGCCGAGTGCACGTCGCCGACGCTGACCACGGTGCCGATCGACCCGGTGCAGGCCACCACCACGTCCGCGGTAGCCATCGCCTCGGGCAGGCCGTCGAATCCGATGCCGTCGACCTCGATGCCGTGGTTGGCGGCGACGTTGCGGGCCAGGTGTTCGGCGTTGGCGACGGTCCGGTTGACCACCACGAGCCGTTCCACGTTCTCCCGCGCGAGATGGGCGGTGGCCAGCCCGCCCATGGCGCCGGCGCCGATCACCACGGCGCGACGCAGGGTGGCGGTGTCGCCGCCGAGCAGACCCTTCGCCCGGTGCAGCGACACCGAAACCACCGACGCACCGGCCCGGTCGATGCCGGTCTCGGTGTGGACCCGTTTGCCCACACGCAGCGCCTGCTGGGCCAGCTCGTGTAGCGCGCGCCCGGCGGATTTGTTGGCGTCGGCGTTGAGGTAGGCGTTACGGATCTGTCCGAGGATCTGCTGTTCGCCGACGACGATCGAATCGAGTCCCGCGGCCACGGTGAAGAGGTGTTCGACGGCGGCCTCGGAGTAGCGGACGTAGGCGTGGCGGGTGAGTTCGTTGATGGTCATGCCGGAGTGGTCGCCGAGCACGGCCCCCACTGCTTCGAGCGCGGGGTGAAAGGCGTCGACGACGGCGTAGATCTCCACCCGGTTGCAGGTGGAGACCAGCATCGCCTCGGAGACCGCACGGGAGGAGAGCAGGTCGTCGACCAGTTTGGGCCGGTCGTCGTCGGAGACCGCGAGCCGCTCCAGCACGTCGACGGGCGCGCTTCGATGGCTGACCCCGAACAACAGAACACTCACACCGTCACCGTTTCCATCCCTACTCGACCGTCCGCCCCTACTCGACCGTCCGCAGGCCGCCGGGCCGCGGCACGCCCTGCGGGGCGGGCAGCGGGCTACGTGACGCGTGAAACGCCAACACCTGCATCTCCAAGGCTAGATCAACCTGACGCACGACGACATCGGACTCCGTCGACAAGGTGGCCGTGGTGACGTTGAGCAGTTGTCGCACCCCGGCCGCCGTCAGCGCATCGCAGGCCGCCTGCGCCGCCTCGGGTGCGGTGGCGATGACCCCGATCGCGACCGGTTCGGCGTGATCGGTCAGCGTCGCGATGTCGGCGAGCGGGAGCACCTGCACGTCGTCGATCGTGGTGCCGATCAGGTGTGGGTCATCGTCGAACATCGCCACGACACGGAATCCCCGTCCGAATCCGGTGTGGGCGACCAACGCCCGGCCCAGCGATCCCGCTCCGACCAGTGCGACGCTGTGGACGTTGTCGGTGTGCAGTGCCAGGGCGATGCGGGCGATCAGCCTGCTGACGTCGTAGCCCACGCCGCGCACGCCGTTGGCCCCCACATACGAGAGGTCCTTGCGCAGGATCGCCGGGTTGACCCCGGCCGCGGTGGCGACCTGATTGCTCGAGGCCACCAGGGCGCCGCGCTGGGTGAACGAGCGCAGCACGTGCAGATACGTCGCGAGACGGGCAACCGACGGTTCGGGTATGTGGTCGACCTCCGAACCGACGCTCATTCCCGCACACCCACTTTCACCAGATCAGCGAATGCGTGTCAGCCTAGCCCTCCCGCGTCGGGGCGGGGTCGGCGACCCCGTCAGGCGCTGCGCGCCGCGAGATCCTCGCGCAGCCGCGCCTCGTCGACCTCCCAGTAGCCGTGCTCGGAGCCGTCGAGCAGGATGACCGGCAACCGGTCGCCGAACTCGGCGCGCAATTCGCGGTCACCGTCGGCGGCGGCGCGGTCGACGTCCACCACTTCGAGGGGTTCGGACAATTCGCCGCAGATCCGTTGGAGGTCGTGCAAGGCCGTTTCGCAGGCCGAACACCCGGCCCGGGTCAGCAAGGTGATCATCGGCGGAACTCCTTCGGTATCGGGGCCAGTTCAGTCTGACACCACGGCTAATCTGGATGAGACCGGGTTGGGCAGCAAGCGCGGGCGTGAGAGGTGGAATGTGGGTGTGACCTCTGAGGATGGGGTTCCGGGCTCGGAGAGCCAGGCCGACGGGGCCGAACCGGAATCGGGGCGAAGCGGCGAGGACTGGGAGGGTCACGCCGCCGAGGTCGACGGCCCGCTGGGCGGTCTGCATGCCGATGAGCTCGACCCCGACGCGGAGTTCGAGGTGGTCGAGGAGGACGAGTCGGGCCGGGTGACCACCTGGATCTCCGAACGTGCGACGGCTGCGACGGGACGCTTTCGCCAGACCGCCCAGGAGTTGCGGCAGACGTTGGCCGGCGAGGCCAGCGCCAAGGCCGCCGTGGACTCGTTGCGATCGCGGCCGCCCACCGAAACCGAACCCGACACCCCCGTCGACCTGACCGCCGCCGCGTTCTTCGACGTGGACAACACCCTGATTCAGGGTGCCTCCATCGTTCATTTCGCCCGCGGCCTCGCGGCACACAAGTACTTCTCCTACTCCGACGTCCTCGACTTCGCGTGGACGCAGGCCAAGTTCCGCATCACCGGCAAGGAGAACGCGCAGGACGTGGCCGAGGGCCGCGACAAGGCGCTGAGCTTCATCGCCGGTCGATCCACCGCCGAACTGGCCGATCTGGGCGAGCAGATCTTCGACGACTACATCGCCGACAAGATCTGGCCGGGTACCCGGGCACTGGCGCAGCGGCACCTCGACGCGGGCCAGCAGGTGTGGCTCGTCACCGCCACCCCGCTGGAACTCGCGCAGACCATCGCCGACCATCTGGGGCTGACCGGCGCGCTGGGCACCGTGGCCGAAAGCGTCGACGGCAAGTTCACCGGGCGCCTCGTCGGCGACATCCTGCACGGACCGGGTAAGGCACATGCGGTGCGCGCGTTGGCAATTCGCGAGGGCCTCAACCTCAAACGGTGCACCGCCTACTCCGACTCGCACAACGACGTGCCGATGCTCTCGCTGGTGGGCACGGCGGTGGCGATCAATCCCGACGCCGACCTCAAGGAGGTGGCGAAGGTGCGCGGCTGGGAGATGTACGACTTCCGCACCGCCCGCAAGGCGGCGAAGTACGGGGCGTCGACCGCCCTGGTGGTGGGCGCGGCGACCGGCGCCGCCGCCACTGCGGTGAAGCTGTGGCGGAACAAGGGCTGAGTCTGTGTGCCGGGGTTGCTCCCGGCCTGCGTGTCGTCCTGGGTTGCTCCCCGGCGCCTGCCTGCCGCTCGCCCTGGGTTGCTCCCGGCGCCTGCCTGCCGAAAGTAGGGTTGCTCCCGGCGTCTGCCCTGCCGAAAGTAGGGGAAGGATATTCCTCCCCTACTTTCGGCCTCCTCCCCGGGTTTTTTCTCGGGGAAGGTCGCAAAAGTGGGGGAAGGATATTCCTCCCCTACTTTCGACGCCGGGCCTGCCCCCACGCCTCCCGCCCGGCCCCCAGCCCCCCGGCGTCCGGACGCGGGCCTGCTTTGCGCGGCCGTGCGCTACAGCGTCGAGACGGAGCTCGACGGGTCGATGAGGATCTTCGCGTGGTGCTGCGCCGCACCGAGGGTCTCGAACGCCTCGGCCACCGCGTGCAATCCGATGGTGCCGGTGAGCAGCGGCGTCACGTCCACCTTGCGGCCGGCGATCAGGTGCAGCGCGGTGCGGAATTCGGCGGGGTCGTAGTAGATCACGAACCGAAGATCGAGTTCCTTGTTGATCGCCATCGCCGGACGGAAGGTGTCGGTCTGCATGCAGACCCCGACCACCACGATCCGTGAGCGCATCGGCGTGTTGGTGGCGATCTGCTCGATCATCCCGGGCACGCCGACGCATTCGAATACGACCGGACCGCTCGGGGTGGCACCGAGCCGATCACCGAGCGGGATCACCCGCCACCACGGCAGGCCGGGAATGCGCCGCAGTATCCGCATGGCGTCGAACGCCGCGCCGAGGAAATCGCCGGTACGGGTGATGTATTTGCCCTTGGCGGCGGCGATGTCCCACGGGGAGTCGACGGTCGGATCCACCACGACGTCGGCGCCGCAGCGCCGGGCCAGGTCGCGGCGGCCCGCCGAGAGGTCGGAGGCGATGACGGTCTTGACGCCGTTCGCCTTGAGCACCAGGATCACCGACAGCCCGATGGGCCCGCAGCCGACCACCACCGCCACGTCGCGTTTGCCCACATCACCGCGGTTCACCGCGTGCACCGCAACCGACAGCGGCTCGGTGAGCGCGGCCTGCTCGACGGGCACACCGTCGGGCACCGACAGGGTCATGTCCTCGGCCACCACCACGTACTCGGCGAACGCACCGGGTGCGGCGGTGTTGAAGCCGATCAGGTGCGCGTCGGAGTCCTGGGTGATGATCGGCAGCGCGGCCACCAGGGTGCCCGGGGTCCACTTCTCACGGCACTTGGGGCCGTAGGACACCACTTCGCCGACGAATTCGTGGCCGAGTACCACCCGATCGGTGGACCGCATGAAGTCGTAGCCCACCGCGGCGGTCACCGCGGCGGTCTCGTCGCAATGGGTGCGGGCGTGCAGGTCGGAGCCGCAGATTCCGGTGCGAACCACTTTGAGCAGCACCTGTCCCCGACCGGGTCGGGGTGTGTCGATCTCCTCGACACGCAGTTCGCCCTCGTGACACACCACTGCACGCACCCGATGCCTCCTTGCATCCGCCGACGATCTGCGGACAGCCTACGTGGCGGCCGCCGACCGGATCGCCGGCTCGGCGAGGTCAGGCGAAGATGCGCGACGAGATGTCGGCGAACTCGGCGTCGGAGACCACACCGGCCGACCGCAGCGCGGTCAGCGAGTTCATCAGCTCGGTCCTCGGGTCGGCGGCAGGCTGAGCCGCCTGCTGGACCGGTGCCTGCTGTACCGGTGCCTGTTGTACCGGTGCCTGTTGTACCGGCACCTGCTGCACAGGTGCCTGCGCGACGGGTTGGGCGGCCCAGCGTTCCTGCTGACGGCGCTGCACCCGTCCGTGCACCGAACTGGCCACCGCGGCCCTCGCCGCCGTCTTCAACAGACTCATCGCCGGTCTCCTTCCGTGGCATCGAGCGCGCCGATCAGATCGTCGAGAAGCACCGGTCCCTCCGAGATCACCGAGCCTCCGTCGGCCCGCCAGCCCTCGATCACCTGCAGGAAGGTCAGGTCCTCGTAGACGACGATGGCCGCGACCTCACCCGCCGACAATCCGGCCGCCGCGGTGGCGACGTCGTCGTCATCGATCAGGTGGCTGTCGGCGCCGGCCAGGTCGGCGACACCGAGTTGCGCCGCGTCGAGCCGCGCGGGCCCACCGTCGGCGTCACGGCCCACGAACTCCACGTCAAGTACGTTGATACGCCCGGCGGCGACCAGCGCTCGCAGCGTGTCGAACCCAGCCGGGCCGACCGGACTCGAAGGAAATTGCACGACAACAAAACTGATGGGGCCGAGATCGGCGTCGAAGCTCACCACACAACTCTATTCCTGCCGGCTGGGCACACCGGTACCGGCTCGGCCACCCGCTCAGCCGAAATAGACACTTCCGCGGCGGCTCAGCATCCGGAACAGGGTCTGCTGGATCTCCTCGCGGACGTGGTCGGTGACGTCGAAGATCACCATCGGGTCGTCGGCGGCCGACTCGTCGTACCCGCCGGTCTCGATGGGGCGCCCGAAGTGGATGTGCCACTTCGACGGCAGCGGTACCAACCCGAGCGGACCGAGCCACGGGAAGGTCGGCGTCACCGGGAGATACGGCATGCCGAGGATGCGCGCGATCAGTTTGAGGTCGGCGATCATCGGGTAGATCTCCTCGGACCCCACGATGGAGACCGGGATGATCGGGGCGGCGTTGCGCAGCGCGGTGGTGACGAAGCCGCCGCGGCCGAACCGCTGCAGCTTGTACCGATCGCGGTAGAGCTTGCCGATTCCCTTGTAGCCCTCGGGCCACACCGCAGTGAGCTCGCCGGCCTTCAGCAGGCGGTCGGCGTCATTGGCGCAGGCCAGTGTGGCGCCGATCCGGCGTGCCACCTCGCTGACACCGGGAATGTCAAAAGCCATGTCGGCGGCCAGGATTCGCAAGAAGCGTCCGGCGGGATGATTGTCGTGGACGGCGAGGCTGGTCATCATCGCGTCCACCGGGATCGCGCCGGCATGGTTGGCCACCAGCAGCGCACCGCCGGAGTCGGGGAGGTTCTCCACGCCGGTCACCTCGACGCGGAACCAGTTCTCGTAGAGCTGCCGGATCGCGGGGTACCACACCGCCTCGGTGAAGTGCGGGTCGAAACCGAAGTCGTCGACCTCGTAATCGCCGGTCATGCGTTCCCGGATGAATCCGGCGGTGGCGGTGAGCGAATCGGCCACTGCACCGCGAATGCCACCGAGGCTGAACAGCGGGCTGCGTGCGGGGCCGCGCTGTTCGACGCCGAGCGAGTCCGCGGTGAGCGCGACGTTGTCACTGATGGGGGTGATCTGTGCCGACGTACCGCCGAACCCGTCGGTGTTGGGGTGCCCGAGTGTGGGGTCGCGTCGCGGTCGCTCCATCGTCTGACTCGGGTGACGCCGCCGGCCGCTCTCGCGCGGATCGGACGCGACGGCACCGGACGGGCTGGCGTAGAGCTGGATGACCTTTGCCGTTCGAGCATCGCTTGACGAGCGATTCGACATAGAGGCCACCCCCAACAACGATGCGCCCTGCGCAGATTCCGAAGAAGTTCACAAGCCTCGCGGTCTGCTTCGCGTCGGACTTGGACTACCGCCCAAGTTTAGGCGGTACGACGTCGCTGTGCACCTGCGCAGCGCCGATACAGTTGAGCAAATCGTTAATGCCGGACCTGCCAGAAACCATCACGCCAGCCGGTGTGCCGCCGACACCACGCGCCGCTCCAGACTCCGCCACGTGTCAACGCTGATCACCGGCGACACCGAGCTGCGCTCGATGAAGTCGTCGAGGGTGTCCTTCGTGGAGTAGCGCGGCGCGAAGCCGAGTTCGGTTCGCATCCGGGTGGTGTCGAGCACCCGGCCGTAGGTGAGGAATTCGGTCTGCGAGGAGCGCAACCTGGCCGACCGCAGGTCCTGCAGCACGCCCGTGACCGGCGCGAGCAGTCCGCTGGGCACCGGCAACTCGAGATGCCCGAGGCGGCGCACGGCCTGCGTCAGCGTGACCACTCCGTCGCCGGCGATGTTGAACGTTCCGGGCCGGCCGGCCAGCGCGACGTGTTCCATCGCGGCCAGCGCGTCCTCCTCGTGCAGGAACTGCAGGCGCGGCTGGAATCCGATGACCGTGGGCACCACGGGCATCGAGAGATACGAACCCATCCGCGTGGTGATCCGTGGCCCCAGCATCGCCTGCGGACGCAGGATGGTGACGTCGATGTCCTGGCGGCGTCGCGCCAGCCCACGCACGTAACCCTCGACGTCGAGCAGATCCCGGCCGAAACCCCAGCGCGGCTCGCGCACCGCAGGGGTCTCCTCGGCGAAGTGCGACGGATCGCGTGCGCTGGACCCGTACACCATGCCGCTCGAGCGCAGGACGAGGCGTTTGACCGACGGACTGCGCTGGCAGGCACCACACACCTGCATCGCCCCGAGCAGGGTGAATTCCTTGATCGCCGCGGAGTGCGCCGCGGTGTCCATGATCGACGTGGCGGCGTGCACCACGGTGTCGACCTCGTAGTGCGCGATCGCCTTGGCGATCACCGGCCGCCGGATGTCGAGTCGCAGGAACTCCGCCCGACCCATGCGCCGCATGAGATCTTTGCGCGGGACGCGCGAATCGACCGCCAACACACGCTCGACCTCGGGGTTCGCGGCGAGCCGCGCGACCAGGTAGCCGCCGAGAAAGGTCGATGCGCCCGTCACCAGGACGGTTCTGGGCACCTGCGCAGTGTCGGACATGGGGTTCAGGCTATCCCGGCACGCGCCACGAGGTGATCGGGAACATCCCGACATGAAAAGAACCCGCGCGTACGCGGGTTCTCTTCAGACCGTGGGTCACACTCGCCCCGGGTCGCGGGGCGGGTGACTCACTTGCCGAGTTTGCGACGCTGCACGCGGGTACGACGAAGGAGCTTGCGGTGCTTCTTCTTCGACATGCGCTTGCGGCGCTTCTTGATCACAGAACCCATCGGGCCACTTCCTCACTTCACGCTGTCTCATCGGCCCGGGGGTTCCGCCGAGTACGGAAAATTCCGCACCATACGGAACTGGGCCGTCACACCCACCGTCACCATGCCGGGAGGTCGGGTACGCGAGGATCAACACTACCGGCCGCCCCCTCATACAGCGAAATCAGGTCGACGCATGACGGGCTGCGGGGTGCCCACAGGACACGAGAACTCCCGCCCACCGGCCGGACGGAGCCGTTGGTGGGCGGGAGCCGAGATGCACATCTTGCCGCGGCGCGACGCGGTGGCCGGGTGCCTGCGGGTCTAACCGGCGTCGAAGTAAGACGTCTCCAGATAGTCGTGCACGGCCTTGGCATGCACGCGGAACGACCGGCCGACGCGAACGGCGGGCAGTTCCCCGTTGTGGACGAGGCGGTAGACGGTCATCTTCGATACGCGCATCAGCGACGCGACTTCGGCGACGGTCAGGAACTGCGAACCCGAGCCTGTGTTGCCCACCGCGCCTGTCCTGTCACCAGGAGTCTCAGCAGCCATAAAAACTCATACCTCCGGAGCACGCGTCGCGGCCGCCGGCTTCCCCTCCGGCGGACACCAGACACGCACGTGCTTAAAGGAGCTTAGCGTGGCAGATGTGAAAAAAGCGACGTGAGTTGCCAGGAAACCGACGGATTCTTCACGTCGACCACAACATGCTGGGGTTTTCTGGCCGGTAACCCACTATTCATGGGGTCCCGCGTTCGGCGCGTCCACCACCCAAACCCTCAACATCGGCTCGACGTCCGGCCCGCGAACTCGCTGCGGCGGCGGCCTCGGTGGCACGGTACATCGCGGCCCGCAGCCCGCCGGACTCCAGTTCGCGGATCGCGGCCGCGGTGGTTCCGCCCGGCGAGGTGACCGCCGCCCGCAGATCCACCGGCGACAACCCCGAGTCACTCATCAGGATGCCCGCGCCGCGGATCGTCTGCACGGTCATCTCGGTGGCCTGCTGCCGTGACAGGCCCAGCGCGACGCCCGCGTCGATCATCGACTCGGCCATCAGGAACACATACGCCGGTCCCGACCCGGACAGCGCGGTGACCGCATCCATCAGCCGTTCGGGGATCACGGTGACCTTGCCGACCGACTCGAGCAGCCGCACCACGGCGCCGAGTTGCTCGGCGTCCACATGGCGTCCGGCCGACACCGCCGACATCGCCTCGTTGACCAGCATCGGGGTGTTCGGCATGACCCGCACCACCGGGGAACCGGCCTGCAGGACCTGCTCGTAGCGGGCCGTCGGCAACCCGGCCACCAGGCTCACCGTGACGCGTTCGGATTCGCCCGGGTCGTCGGCCGACGACAATTGACGAAGCACGGCGTCGACGTCCTCGGGTTTGACGGCGAGGAACACGTATTGTGCGCCCTCGGCTGCCGCCCGGATGTCGGCGACCAGCACGCCGTACTCGTCGGCGATCTCGGTGGCCCGTTTCTCGTTCTTCTCGGCCATCACCAGGTTCTTGGCCGGGGTGCCCGCGCCCATCAGGCCGGCCAGCAATGCCTCGCCGATCTTTCCGCCGCCGATGATGGCGATACGTTCGGTCACGTCCTTCGAGCCTTTCGTCGGTGCGGTGCGATCCGGTGGTGCCGCGGGGGGTCAGTGCCGGTGCTGGGGCACCAACGCGAGCTGCCGGGATTGGGCCACCACGGCCCCCGTCGAGTCCATCACGAGGTGATCCTCCTCGAACATCCCGGGTCCCACCTCGGAGCTCGTCGCCGCGAACCGAAGCCATCCCGGCGCCGGTTCGCGGCGCACGTAGGTGGTGAGCTGAAGGGTGGGTGCCCAGCCGAACAACGCGAGGTTCATCACCACCGGTGGCGAGATGTCGCAGATCAGGACCGTGAAGTCGGCGTCGGGGTCGCAGCCCTTGGGTCTGGTCCAGCCCCGGACCACCGGCTCGCCGGTGTCGCCGCTGGCCACCGGGAAGGTCTGCGGATCGAGCACCAGATCCAGCGCGGGCCCCAGATGCATCACCTCCGACACCGGCGACGAGTCGATGTCGATGCCGCCGTCCACGGGGGTGATCGGCACGCCGTCGAGCAGCGTCGGCGCCGAGTGATGCGGCCGTCCGGTCTCCGGCCGGGCCAGTGTGACCGACGAGGACACCATCGTGCGCCCGTTCTGGCACAGGTCGACGTGCAGCAGCGACACGGTGCGTCCGCGTTTACGCAGGGTCACCTCGAGCTGGACCTCGGCGGGGTCGGGTGCCGACAGATAGTCACTGGCGATCGCGACGGGCACCAGCTCGCTGCCGCTGACGGTCCGGTCATCGGGTGCGGCGAGTTCGTCGAACGCCCGGCGTGCGGCGTGCGCGACCAGCATCTGCATGGAACCGCCGTGCACCTTGGGGCCGATGGTGAACACCGGATCGATCGTCGCGGTGTAGACGAGGTGGGGCCGCTCGCCGTCACCGATGCGCGGTGTGGCCGTGTCGTCTCTGGTGAGGGTCGACAACTCCGACAGCTTGCTCATCGCCTGCTCCTGGGATTCATGTCGAAGCGGTGGGTATGGTCTCGCGTTTGAGATGCTGCCGGGCGAACTCGAGCGCGCGCGACAACAGGGCACTTCGTTCGGGTTTGGTGCGGGCCGCGCCGGTGCCGACCTCGAGGATCGCCGCTCCGGTGAAGTGGGAGGCCGCCAGGCGCCGGCAGATCTCGGCGCACGGCTGAGAGCCGTCGCCGGGGATGAGGTGTTCGTCGGTGGCCGCGCCACTGCCGTCGGCGAGATGCAGGTGAGAAAGCCGCGATCCCATCCGCTCGAACAGGGCGACGGCGTCGACGCCCGCGGTGGCGGTGTGCGAGAGGTCGAGTGTGTAGTGGGCGTATCCGTCGTCGGTAGGGTCGGTCGATTTGCCGAACGCCGAGGCCGCCAACCCCGGTCCGCCCCGGGTGATCAGGCGTTTCGCCGAACGATCACCGGCCCCGAAGAGGCGGTCGGCGCGCATCGGGAACATGTTCTCCACCGCGACGTCGACGTCACTCGACGATTCCAGATCGGCGACGAGGTCGTCGAACGCTGCGGTGTACGTGCGCTGCCAGCGAAACGGCGGATGCACCACCACGGTGCTCGCGCCGAGGTCCTCGGCCGCCTGCACGGCCCGCGCCAGTTTCGCCAGCGGATCGCGGCCCCACACGCGCTGGGAGATCAGCAGGCACGGTGCGTGGATGGACAGGACCGGCATCTGATAGCGCTCGGAGAGGTACTCGACGTGCCGGATGTCCTGGCTCACCGACTCCCCCCACACCATCAGCTCCACACCGTCGTATCCGAGGTCGGCGGCGTAGGCGAACGCGGCCTCGGTGTTCTGGGGATAGACCGACGCCGTGGACAGGCCCACCGGGATGTCGGAGACAGGTTTCATCGGGTTGCGCTCACGCGGCCGGACGATGGGTGACGCGCGGTCGCGCTCACGTGGCAAGCAGCACGAGCGGACCGATCGTCACGATCAGGCCGACGCCGAGCGCGAGCAGCGTGGTGGGCAGGTCGCGGGAGCGGCGGACCGCGTGGGTGAGCGTCACGACGCCGAAGATCACCAGCACCGCGAGCACGAGCGCGAAATACACATTCCACTTCCACAGCTCGGTGAAGCCCCAGAACAGTCCGACGCCCACGGCCAGGCCGACGAGCGACTCGCCGATCACCAGCAGCCACGCGGCCAGCGGTGAATCGAAACGACCCTTCTTCGCGGGGGCGGTGTCGGTGTCTGCGGTGTCGGTCTCTGGGGTATCGGTGTCTGTGTCTGCGGTGTCGGTGTCTGGGGCGTCGGTCTCTGGGGCGTCGGTGTCTGCGGTGTCGGTCTTCTCGGCTGCTGCCGTCTCGGTGACCGACGTGTCGGCGGTGGCTGTGTCCGCGGCCGACGTGTCGGCAGTGGGAACCCCCTCGGCCGCTACATCGTCGACGACTGGGGCTGCGGAGGAGGATTCGGTGCCCACGACGTCGTCGACATCCGCGGTGTCGGTCGCCGGGACGGGTGGCTCCGAATCCGCGATGACGTCGTCGGCGGCGGGCTGCACGTCGAGCAGATCCTCGACCAGCTCCATCGACGTGTTCTCCTCGGCCTCGAGCGCCGGGTCCTCGAGCGCCGGGGCATCAGACGCCGGGGTGCCGGGAGCCGGCGACGCGTCCGTCGCCTCCTCGCGATCGGCGGCAGAGAACTGTTCGGTCGCCGCGGGCGTCAGCGCGACCGCCTCGTCGCCCGGGAAGTCGGCAGTCGCCGGCTCGGGTACATCGGGGCCGGTGGCCTTGTCGACGGTCGGGGCTTCGGCGTCGGTGCCGTCGGCGGCGGCAGCCGCCTTGGCGGCAGCACCCCTCCCGGCGGCCTTGGCGCCGCGTCGCCGGAACCAGCGTCGCTTCTGCTTGGGCTCCTCGTCGTCCTCGACGTCGGCGAAGGCTCGGTAGGCCTCGAAATCGTCGTCCATCACCTCGGCGAATGCGCTGGTCCGGCCGGCCGGGGTCGGGGGCGCAGCGAGTTCGACGCTGTCCACGTCGTCGGCGTCGACCACGCTCACCCCGTCGGGCTCGTCGCCCACCACCGGGATGATCCCGGTCACCGCGTTCGCGTGTTCGAGATCGGCCTCCACGAGATCGTCGGATGCCTGCTCGGCGGCCGGCGTGGCCAGTCGCGAGGCGACGGCACCGGCATGGAAGTCACGGGTTTCCGGCGCACGGAACGACGGCCGCGTGGGGGTGGGCGTGTCACCGGGGGTGGCGCCGCGGAAGGCCGACGCCGAGGTGTCGGTGTCGGTGTCGGGCACCGGTCCGTCCTGTGACGCGCGACGTGCGATCGGACTGCTCGACCGCGGGAAAGGACCGGGCTGCGAGTTACCCCACGCCGGGCGAACCGGCGTCTCACGTTGCGGGGTTGCCGGCCGGGAGGTTTGCGGTGCCGGGGCCGGTGTTTTCGACACCGGTGTGGCCGGGGTGGGATCGGTGGTGATGCGTGGGATCTCACCGGTCAGCTCCGAGACCGAGACGGCCCCGTCGCGGCCGGCGCGCCGTCGACCCCGACCGTCGGCCGAGCGTCGGCCCTCGGTCGAGCCCCGCCCCGGTGCCGCTTCCGCGGCCGCCGCGTCGCGTCGCGCCAGCAGTTCGGCCACCGAGATCGGCCGCGACTCGGGGGCATCGCCGCCCGATCCCGTGTTCGATTGCGGCTTGCCCGCCCCAGGTTGGTTCGCCATCGAAACGCGTACTCCGTCCTCAACTCGTCATGTAGTGCTGTCGCCCGCGGTCACCGGGTGGGAGCCATCGGCTCGGTCGTGTCGGCCGGTTCGCTGTCCAGACGACGCAGGATCACTCCCTCACGCAGAGCCCACGGACAGATCTCCAGTGTATCCACCGACAACGCGCGCATCGCCGCCTCGGCGACGAGTGCCCCCGCGACCAGCTGTCCCGCACGGTCGGCGCTGACCCCTTCGAGTTCGGCGCGGTCGTCGCGGGTCATCCGCGAGATGAAGGCGATCACCTGCCGCAGACCGCTCGCGGTCAACTGCCGCCGCACCCGCGGACCCGCACCCGAGGGCGCGGCACCGGTGAGCCGGGCCAGGCTGCGGAACGTCTTGGAGGTGGCCACCGCGACATCGGGCCGGCCGGGTTCGAGCAACTCCTTCGCCGGCGCCTTGAGCTCGGCGTCGAGCCAGTCACGCAGCACCCCGATGCGGCGCCGGTCCGGCGGGTCGTCGGGCAGCCACTCGCGGGTCAGGCGTCCGGCGCCCAGCGGAAGCGACAGTGCGACGTCGGGTTCCTCGTCGACCCCGTTCGACATCTCCAGCGACCCGCCGCCGATGTCGAGGGCCAGGATGCGCCCGGCGCCCCACCCGAACCAGCGCCGCACCGCCAGTGACGTGAGTCGCGCCTCGTCGCGGCCGGAGAGCACCACCACCCGCAGACCGGTCTCGGCCTCCACCCGGTCGAGGACGGCGTCGCTGTTGGTGGCGTCGCGTACCGCCGACGTCGCGAACGCCATGGTTTGTTCACACCCCGAACTGGTCGCGATCCGGGTGAACTCGTCGACCGACTCCACCAGCGATCGCGCCCCGCGCTCGGTGAGCCGGCCCTTGCCGTCGATCTGTTCGGCGAGTCGCAGCACCGACTTCGTCGAACTCATCGGGGTGGGATGTCCGCCGCGATGGGCGTCGACCACCAACAGGTGCACCGTGTTGCTGCCCACGTCGAGGACTCCTAAACGCACGAATCCACGGTAGTGCGTGTCCGATTCGCCGTCCGTGTGTGGGTGCCTTCGGCACGGTGCGTGGGTGCCTTCGGCACGGGGCGTGGGTGCCTTCGGCACGGGGCGCAGGTGCCCGGCGCCGACCGACCGCCCGTTGCGTGGCGGGTTACGGTGGACGTCGTGTCCAGCCCCCCACGTCCCGCGCGCATCGCGCCTGCTCCCGAGGTCGATCTCGACTTCGCCCGCGAGTGGTACGAGTTCTTCGACCCGGCCAACGCCGAGCACCTGATCAGAGCCGACCTGACCTGGCTGTTGTCGCGCTGGACCTGCGTGTTCGGCACCCCCGCCTGCCAAGGGATCATCGAGGGCCGCCCCGACGACGGCTGCTGCAGCCACGGGGCCTATCTCTCCGACAAGGACGACCGCAAACGCCTGGCCAAGGGCGTCAAGATGCTCACGCGCTCCGACTGGCAGTTCTTCGACAAGGGGTCGGGCAAGGACCCGCTGGGCAACAAGGGGTACCTCGAGGAGGGTGACCTCGATGACGAACCGGCGCTCAAGACCCGACTTCACAAGGGCGCGTGCATCTTTCTGAATCGCCCGGACTTCGCCAACGGTCCCGGCTGCGCCCTGCACGCCATGGCCCTGCGCCGCGGGCTCGAACCGCTGACCGTGAAACCCGATGTGTGCTGGCAACTTCCGGTGCGCCGGGAGCAGGAGTGGGTGACACGTCCCGACGACACCCAGGTGCTGCAGACCACGATCACCGAGTACGACCGGCGCGGGTGGGGCGAGGGCGGTCACGACCTCAAGTGGTACTGCTCGGGATCACCCGACGCGCATGTCGGTGCCACGCAGGTGTTCGAATCGTATGCGCCCGAACTCACCGAACTGCTCGGCGCGGCCGCCTACGACGAACTCGCCCGGGTGTGCCGACGCCGAAACGGCATGGGGCTCATCGCAGTTCATCCGGCCACCGCGGCAGCCACCAGCCGCCGCGACACCGACATCAAGTACGAACGGCTCGACGAATAGCTCAGGGTTCGAGCTTGTAACCCAGCCCGCGGACGGTGACGAGGTGCTTGGGGTTGGCCGGGTCGGGTTCGATCTTGGAGCGCAGACGTTTGACGTGCACGTCGAGCGTCTTGGTGTCGCCGACGTAGTCGGCGCCCCATACCCGGTCGATCAATTGCCCGCGGGTGAGTACCCGGCCGGCGTTGCGCAGCAGATACTCGAGCAGGTCGAATTCCTTGAGCGGCAACGTGATCGGCTGACCGTTGACGGCGACGATGTGCCGTTCCACGTCCATCCGCACCGGTCCGGCCTCCAGCACGCCGATGGACAGGTCCTCGTCGGAACCCTCTCCCCCGCGCCGCAACACGGCACGGATGCGCGCGATGAGCTCCCGCGCGGAGTAGGGCTTGGTGACGTAATCATCGGCACCGAGTTCGAGGCCCACCACCTTGTCGATCTCGCTGTCGCGGGCGGTGACCATGATGACCGGCACGCTCGACCGCGACCGCAGCGACTTGCAGATCTCGGTGCCCGACATGCCGGGCAGCATCAAATCGAGCAGCACGATGTCGGGGCTGACCCGGTCGAATGCCGCGAGCGCGTGTGCGCCGTCGTTGACGACGCTGGCCTCGAAACCTTCCTTGCGCAGCAGGAAGGCCAACGGATCGGCCAGCGATTCCTCGTCCTCGACGATCAGAACGTGAGTCACCTGTCGATGTCCTTTGATTGAGTGGCGAGCACCGGCGGGAGTGCCGGGTCGGGGACCGCGGACGAGCCGAAATCGGGCAGCGAGGCGTCGATGTCGGTATCCGCGGCCGGTCGGTCCGCATCCCACGACCCACGCGCGGTGAGGTCCTGCGGAATGCAGAGGGTGAACGTGGAGCCCGTGCCCGGTTTGCTCCACAGGCTGATGGAACCGCCGTGGTTGGCGGCGACGTGTTTCACGATGGCCAGCCCCAATCCGGTGCCGCCGGTCTGTCGCGAGCGCGCCCGGTCGACCCGGAAGAACCGCTCGAATACCCGCTGCTGGTTGGCCTGTGCGATTCCGATGCCGCGGTCGGTGACGGCGATGGCCACCATGGGCCTGCCGTCGACCCGCGTGACGCGGCGGCTGATCGAGACGATCGTGTTGGCCGGTGAGTAGGCGATGGCGTTGACGATCAGGTTGTTGAGGGCGGTGAGCAGCAGTACCCGGTCTCCGCGCACGACGAGTCCCGCGGGTGCGTCGGTGCGCAGCGCGATGCCTGCGGCCTCGGCGGGCACGGTGGCCGAATCGACGGCCTCGCCGATCAACCGGTCGACGTTGACCTCGGTGAAGTCGGCGGTCTCGCCGCCTTGCAGCCGCGACAGGGCGATTAGCTCGCTCACCATGTTGCCCATCCGGGTGGCCTCGGCCGCCACCTTGCGGCCGAAGTACTCGACGGAATCGGGGTCGTCGGCCGATTCCAGCAGCGCCTCGGCGAGCAGGCCGATCGCACCGACCGGCGTCTTGAGTTCGTGCGACACGTTGGCCACGAAGTCGCGCCGGGTGGCCTCCACACGGGAGTGCTCGGTGTCGTCGAAGCCGTAGACGACGGCATAACGCTCGTCGGCGTGCCGCACCAGGCGGGCGACGCATCGGACCGATTCCACCGAGTTGGCGCGCGTGCGGCCGGTGGAGATGAAGCCTGCCGCCGAGGCGGGCGGCTCGAAGTCGAAACGTTTGTCGGCGTCGGTGTCGAGTGTTTCCTTCGCGGCGTCCCACACGGCGTCGGCGAGGAGACGGTCGCGGACCATCGCGAGGTCGACGGCGCGGTGGTTGTAGAGGACCACGTCGCGGAACTGGTCCACCACGGCGATCGCGGTCTCGGAGTTGCGGACGATGAGACTGAGCAGACCCGCGGTGGTCATCCGCCCGTCGTCGGTGGTCACCCGCACATCCGAAGCCCGCAGTTCGGCGGTCTCGGGCACCACCCGGGGTTTGTCGGCGAGCTCTGCGGGTTCGATGCGCGCTGCTGCCTGCTGTAATGCCGGGGCGGGCCGACCGGGACGACGCGAGTGCGGTCGCTGGCTTCGCTGATGGACACGGATGCCGATGAGCACACCGATGGCCAGTGCCACGACGATCACGACGACGAAAACAGCGCCGCTCACGAATCCACCGGTCACAATTCCAGCTTACGGGCCGTCAAACGGCCAGCACACACGGCGAAGAAGTGTTCGACCGCTGTTCACACCGCGTTCGGGTTGGTTTCGGCCCGGCCCGACGCCCGTCCGCGAGTGCGTCACTGCGGGACGGGAACCGCCATGTCGGAGTATTCGGGATGCGACTCGATGAAGCGGCGGACGTAGCTGCACACCGGCACCACCTGTTTTCCGGTCGGCCGAATGTCGTCGAGCACGGCCCGCACCAACCGGGCCGCGTATCCGCGTCCCGAGTGGCTGTCGAGGATCACGGTGTGCGTCAGCACCACCTGATAGGGCTCGGACACGTAGTCGAGGTATCCGACGAGCGATTCGGCGACATCGAATCCGTCCGGATCCGCCGCGGCAACCAGCACCGCCTGGTAGCGCTCCTGAGCAGGCGAATGATCGATTCGGACCTCGTCGTCGTTCACCATGCACTCAAATATAGCGCGCGTCACACTTTGCTTGCCATGACGATTGCGTTACAGCTTGTACCACACAGTCACTTCTGACCCTGCGCCGCCACCGCCGCGGCCCCGGCCGCCGCGCCCTCGGGATCGAGATAGGTGCCACCGGGATTGAGCGGCTTGAGATCGTCGTCGAGGTCGTAGCGCAGCGGGTTGCCGGTGGGGATGTTGAGTTCGGCGATGTCGGCGTCGGAGATGCCGTCGAGGTACTTCACGAGAGCGCGCAGCGAATTGCCGTGGGCGGCCACCAGCACGGTCTTGCCCGACGTGATGTCGGCCGCAATGGTGTCCAGGAAGTACGGGGTGAACCGTTCGACGACGTCCTTGAGGCATTCGGTCAACGGGACCTCGATGTCGGCGTAGCGCGGATCGCCGGTCTGGCTGTACTCGGAGTCCGGGTCGATCGGCGGCGGCGGCGTGTCGTAGCTGCGGCGCCACAACATGAACTGCTCGTTGCCGAACTCCTCCTTGATCTCCGCCTTGTTCAGTCCCTGCAGCTTGCCGTAGTGCCGCTCGTTGAGCCGCCAGTCACGGACCACCGGGATCCACAGCCGGTCGGCCGCGTCGAGCGCGATGTCGGCGGTGGTGATCGCACGACGCAGCAGCGAGGTGTAGAGGATGTCGGGCAGCACGTCGTGTTCGACGAGCAGCTCGCCCGCGCGTTTGGCCTCGGCCCTGCCCTTGTCGGTGAGGGCGACGTCCACCCATCCGGTGAACTGGTTCGACGCGTTCCATTCACTCTCGCCGTGCCGCATCAGGATCAGGGTGCCGTTGCTCATACCCGTCAGTTTCGCACAGGCCACCCGCCGCCATCGCGATGAACGTGTCACCCGTTTGGAGAGTTCATCGCGTGTTCGGCTGTCGCCGCGAGTCGAGCGTGCCCACTTTGCCGTCGACCGTGCCCACTTTGCCGTCGAGCGTGCCCACTTTGCCGTCGAGCGTGCCCACTTTGCCGTCGAGCGTGCCCACTTTGCCGTCGAGCGTGCCCGCTTTGCCGTCGACCGTGCCCGCGGATGGTGGTTTCGACAAGCTCAACCAGCGGGCGTCGCTCGACCAGCGGGCCGGCGCTCAACCAGCGGGCGTCGCTCGACCAGCGGGCCGGCGCTCAACCAGCGGGCGTCGCTCAACCAGCGGGCGTCGCTCAACCAGCGCGGAGGGCTCAACCAGCGGGCGTCGCTCAACCAGCGGGCGTCGCTCAACCAGCGCGACAGACCCGCACCCAGCGGGAAGACACTCAACCAGCGGGCCGGCGCGCGGCTACTTGCGGAGATCCTTGCGCAGGATCTTGCCCGACGCGGACTTCGGGATGGCCTCGATGAACTCGACCTCCCGCACCTTCTTGTGCGGGGCCACCTTTGTCGCGACGAACTCCATCACCTCGTCCTCGGTGAGTTCCACCTTCGCCTGCACCACGACGTAGGCCTTGGGGATCTCCTCGCCCGACTCCTCCTCGATCACGCCGACCACCGCCGTGTCCGCGATCTTGGGATGCGTGAGCAGCAGTGCCTCGAGTTCGGCCGGCGGCACCTGGTAGCCCTTGTATTTGATGAGTTCCTTGAGCCGGTCGACGATGTAGACGCAGCCGGTGGGGTCCACCTGTGCCATGTCGCCGGTGTGCAGATAGCCGTCGGCGTCGATGGTGTCTGCGGTGGCCTGCTCGTTGTTGAGGTAGCCGAGCATCACGTTCGGGCCCTTCACCCACAGCTCACCGGGCTCCGACAAGCCCTCGGTCGGCAGCGGCAGATCCGCGCCGGTGGCCGGGTCGACGATCTTGTTCTCGCTGTTGGGAATCGCCCATCCGGTCGACGACAACGGCGGCTCTTCGAGGCCGAGCGCGGCAGTGGTGTCGAAGGGAATCAGGTGGCTCACCGGCGACAACTCGCTCATGCCGTAACCCTGCAGCATGTGCAGGTTGAGTCGCTTGGCCACCGCCTTGCCGAGTTCGTCGTCGAGCGGCGCGGCACCGGAGAGCATGGTGTGCAGCGACGACAGGTCGTACTTGTCGATGATGGGGTGCTTGGCCAGCGCGACGGCCACCGGCGGCGCGATGAACGCGTAGGTGACCTTGTACTTCTGAATGCTCTCCAGGAACTCGACGAGATCGAATCGCGGCATCACCACCAGGCTCGCGCGCACGCGCAGCGCGGCGTTGAGCAGCACCGTCATGCCGTAGATGTGGAAGAACGGCAACACGGCCATGATCACGTCGTCGGAGGCCATCCCCTGCAGCGGCGCGATCTGCGCGACATTGGCCACCAGGTTGGTGTGACTGAGCATGACGCCCTTGGGATTTCCGGTGGTTCCGGAGCTGTAGGGCAGCACCGCGACGTGGGTCTTCGGGTCGAACGAAACATCGGGTGCGGGCAGGTTGGGACCGATCAGGTCGGCGGCGTTGGGGTGTCCGGAAGCCGCGAGCCCCTCACCGTCGAGGATGTACACACTGTCGTCGGCGATGCCCGCCTCGGCGGCGGCCTCGAGTGCCTGCGGCGCCATCGGCGAGATGGTGACCAGCGTCTTGGCGCCAGAATCCTTGAGCTGCTTGGCGATCTCGGGAGCGGTGAACAGCGCGTTGATCGTGGTTGCGGTGGCACCGGCGCGCAAGATGCCGTGGAAGACGGTGGCGAACACCGGGAGATTGGGCGACAGAATGCCCACCACGTCGCCCACCCCGATACCCCGGGCGGCAAGGGCACCGGCGGCCGCGTTGATGCTGCCGATCAGCTGCCGGTAAGTGGTCTTGGTGTCGGTCTTGGGATCGATGAGCGCCACGCGATCGAGATCGGCCTCGTCGATGTCGCCGAACAGGAAGTCATAGACACTGACGTTGGGGATGTCGACATCTGGGTAGGGACTCTTGAAGCTCATGGCACCTCCGTTGGCCGGTCTGTGGGGATGAGCGTATCAACACTGGTTGCCACCTTGTGACGCGCATCTCCGTCGGAATTGACCGATTGGCCGGGCACGCTCAACGCAGATCCGGGCACGCTCGACGCGAAAGTGGACACGCTCGACGCGAAAGTGGGCACGCTCGACGCCGATCCGGGCACGCTCGACGAGAAAGTGGGCACGCTCAACGCGAAACCGGGCACGCTCGACGCCGAACCGGGCACGCTCGACGCCGATCCGGGCACGCTCGACGCGAAACCGGGCACGCTCGACGCGAAAGTGGGCACGCTCGACTCAGGTGGGGAGTTCGTCGCTCCGCTCACCGGTGGGCTCGGGCAGCGACTCCTTGTCGATGAGGTGCTCGAAGGCGAGCAGGTTGCGCAGCGACTCGCCGCGCGACACCCGCCACGCCCATTCGCGCCGAATCGAATTGGCGAAGCCGAGTTCGAGCAGCGTGTTGAAGTCGCCGTCGGCGGCCTCGAGGACCTGCCCGAGAACCCGATCCACCTCGTCGGGGGTGAGAGCGTCGTTCGAGATGCGACCCACCAGATAGATGTCGCCGATGTTGTCGATGGTGTAGGCGACCCCATAGAGACGCCGATTACGTTTGAGCAGATAGCGATACACCGACTCGTGGTTCTCGTCGGCGTGACGACACACGAACGCCTCCACACGGACCCCGTGCGTGCCGGCGGTCAACAGCACCGTGGTCTTGAGCTTCTTCTCCCCCGGCAGTTCGAGCACCACGTGCTCCGACTGCGCACCGCCCGAACTCTTTCGGGTGAAAGCGATCTCGCGCTCGGTGAGTACCTCTTCGAGCAGGGCGAGATTATCGGTGTGACTCATCGAGCATCACTCCTGTCCGTGTGCGTTGGCACCCGATCTCCTCGATCAGGCGGTGGCCCTGCTGCGCCGGCGCCAGCGCATCCCCGACAACCGGCCGGGCACGGAGCCCGCGCCGGGTGTCGGACGTGTCCCCGGGGCAACCGCGAACGACGCCATCGCGCGTGCGTAACTGTCCTGCAAGGCGTCGACGGTGCGGTCCCAGGAGAACTGCTCCGCGTGTGCGCGTGCGTGCGCACGCATCGCCGACAACTCGTCGGGCGACGACACCAGTTTCTCCAGCGCGTTCGTCCAGTCGTCGATCCGGTGCCCGTCGACGAGCACCCCGCTGCGTCCGTCGGCGACGGCAACTCCCAGCCCGCCGACGTCGGCCGCGATCACCGGGGTACCGCACGCCTGCGCTTCGATCGCAACCAGGCCGAACGACTCCGAATAGCTCGGCACGGCAACAACATCCGATGCCCGATACACGTCGGCCAGGCGGCCGGCGGGTTGTGGCGGCAAAAAGGTGACGGCGTCGGAGATCCCCAGTTCCGCGGCGAGGTCGACCATCGCCGACGGCGTCTGCACCCCGTTGCCCGACGGACCGCCGACCACCAGCAGTCGAACCGGCCGCCGCGCGTCACGGGTTCGCTCGATCAGCGGTGCCGCCGCGCGCAGCAGAATGTCGGGGGCCTTCAGCGGCTGGATGCGGCCGACGAAGGTCAGCAGCATCGAATCGGGGTGCAGGCCCAGTGCCCGGCGTGCCGCATCCGCGGAACCCGGTGTGTAGCAATCGAGATCGGCGCCGGGCGTCACCACATCCACCCGAGCGGGTTCGGCCCGGTACATCGAGACCAACTCGTGCGCCTCGGTCTGGGTGTTCGCGACGAGCTGGTCGGCCTCGTCGACCACCTGTTGCTCGCCGATCACGCGCAGCATCGGCTCGGCGGTGTCACCGACCGCGAGCGCGGCGTTCTTCACCGCGGCCAGCGTGTGCGCGGTGTGCACCAGCGGCACGCCCCACCGGTCGCGGGCCAGCCAGCCCACCTGCCCCGACAACCAGTAGTGCGAGTGGATCAGGTCGTAGTAGCCGGGCCGCTGCACGGCCTCGGCGCGCAGCACGCCCGCGGTGAACGCGCACAACTGGGCGGGCAGATCCTGTTTGTCGAGTCCCTCGAACGGTCCGGCCGCCACATGGCGCACGGTCACACCGGGCGCCGCCTCCACCACCGGCGCGTCGGACGACGACGTGGCGCGGGTGAAGATCTCCACTTCCACGCCGCGGCGGGCGAGGCGTTGCGCGGTCTGCCAGACGTAGACGTTCATGCCCCCCGCGTCGCCGGTGCCGGGCTGCGCCAACGGAGAGGTGTGTACCGAGATCAGCGCGACTCGCCGCGGCACCAGGGACGTCATCACTCCAGCTTAGAGAAACCCGCGCGCGGCGATGCCGATGGCCGCATGTCCGGGCGGTGTTACACTCCTTTCGGTAACGATTGTCATTAGCGAAAGATGGACGAGATGAAGCGTGCGATGGCTGCGGTGGCGATGCTGGCGACCGGTCTGCTGGTCGTGATCGTCGCGGGATGCTCGAGCGGTTCGGGAACCGCGTCGGACGGCAAGCCCACCGTGGTGACCTCCACGAATGTCTGGGCTGCGGTGGCGTCCGCGGTCGCCGGCCAGGACGCGACGGTCACCGCGCTCTACTCCGACCCGTCGGGCGACCCGCACGAGTTCGAACCCTCGGCGGTCGACTCCGCGAAGGTCGCCGACGCCGACGTGGTGGTGATGAACGGCGGCCACTACGACGAATACATGGAGAAGGCGTCGCAGCAGACCTCGGGCACCGTGATCAACGCGTTCGAGGTGATGGGCGGTACGAAGGACGCCAACGAGCACGTCTTCTACAACCTGCCGGTGGTCGGCGAGGTGGCCACCAAGATCGCCGACGCGCTGGCCGACAAGGACCCGTCGCATGCCGCCACCTATCGGGCCAACGCCACCGCATTCAACGGCAAGATCGACGGCCTGCGCACCGAACTCGCCACCATCAAGGCCGCCCACGACGGAACCCGGGTAGCCCAGACCGAACCGCTGGCCGCCTACCTGCTGACCGAGGCGGGACTCGTCGACGCGGCGCCGGCCGGGTTCACCGCCGCGGTCGAGGAGGGCCAGTCGCCTTCGGCGGCCGACCGCGCCGCGATGCAGGATCTGCTCACCGAACGCAAGGTGAGTGCCCTGATCTACAACACCCAGGCGGTGGACTCGGTGACCGAGGCGTTGCTGGCGGTGGCAAAGTCTGCCAACGTTCCGGTGGTGGACTTCACCGAAACCCTCCCCGAGGGCGTGACCGACTACATCACCTGGCAGCAGAAGCAGATCACTGCGCTGTCGGCGGCCCTGGCGAAGTGACGGGCCCGACCCCGGCCGGGAGCACGACACCGGTCGCGCGGTTCTCCCATGCGCGGCTCGCATTCGGCGACCGTGTGCTGTGGGACGACCTCGACCTCGACATCGCGCCCGGTGAGTTCGTCGCCGTCCTGGGCCCCAACGGCTCGGGCAAGACGTCGTTTCTGCGTACGCTGCTGCACCAGTACCCGCTCAACGCCGGGGAACTGACCGTGACCGATGCGATCGGTTACATCCCGCAACAGCACGCCGACGACGCCGACCCGATGGCCATGCGAGGTCGTGACCTGGTGGGGTTCGGCGTGGACGGCGCCCGTTGGGGTATGGGACTCCGGGGCTGGCGACGGCGACGCGAACGCGTCGACGCGGCACTCGCCGAGGTGGGCGCCACCACCTACGCCGACGCCCCGGTGGGGCTGCTCTCCGGCGGCGAACAGCAGCGGTTACGCATCGCGCAGGCGCTCACCACCGATCCGCGCCTGCTGCTGTGCGACGAGCCGCTGGCCAGTCTCGACCCCGCCAATCAGGAGCGGGTGGTCGAACTCATCGACGCCCACCGGCGGCGGGAAGACACAGCGGTCGTGTTCGTCACCCACGAGATCAATCCGATCCTGCCCTATGTCGACCGCGTGCTCTACCTGGTGGGCGGGCGCTTCCGCATCGGGACCACCGCCGAGGTGATGACCAGCGAAACGCTCACCGAGCTCTACGGCAGCGACGTCGAGGTGTTGCGCGTCCACGGCCGCCTGGTGGTGATCGGCGGTGAGGACGCCCATCACTGTGCGGACTGCGGGGAACCGGAGCCGCCGGCATGACCACCACCCATCTGGCCACCGACGTCTCCTGGAGCGATCTCTGGGACTTCTCGGTGACCGCTGAATTGCTGCACTACGACTTCGTGCTGCAGGCACTGCTCGCGCTGGCCCTGCTGGGCCTGCTCGGCGGGGTGCTGGCACCGCTGATCGTGGTGCGGCAGATGTCGTTCGCGGTGCACGGTGCCAGCGAACTGTCGGTGACCGGCGCGGCCGCCGCGCTACTCGCGGGCGTCAGCGTCAATCTGGGCGGCGTGATCGGCGCGGTGATCGCCGCCGCGGTGTTCGGCTTGATGGGAAATCGCGCCCGCGAACGTGATTCGGTGATCGGCGTGGTGATGGCCTTCGGCCTCGGACTCGGTGTGCTGTTCCTGGCGCTCTACGGCCGGATCGGCACGGGCTTCGCACTGCTCACCGGCCAGGTGGTCAGCGTGGGCGTCGAGGGTCTGCGGGCGATCGCGATCACCACCGTCGTGGTGCTGGCGGTATTGAGCGTGATCTACCGGCCATTGCTGTTCGCATCGATGGACCCGCGGGTGGCTCAGGCCGGCGGTGTGCCGATGCGGACGCTGTCGGTGGTCTTCGCGATCATCATGGGCCTGGCGTGCGCGCAGGGCGTGCAGATCATCGGCGCCCTGCTGGTGATGTCGCTGATGATCACGCCGGGTGCCGCGGCGGCACGCATCACCGCCAACCCGACGCGTGCGGTGCTGTGGTCGGTGCTCTTCGCCGAGATCGCGGCGGTGGGCGGGTTGCTGCTCTCGCTGGCCCCCAAACTGCCCGTCTCGGTGTTCGTCACCACCATCTCGTTCGTGATCTACCTGATCTGCCGCTGGGTCGGTGGCCGCCGCCGGCACATCACCCGACGCGAATCCGCCACCGCCGCTTCGTAACCCGCACGACGGCCTCACTCCTCGGGGCCACCGGGATTGCAGCGCGTGGCGATCATCTGCTGGCGATCCACCACGGGCCGGTCGGGTTCGATGTTCCAGCTCGGCTTGTCCGGCTCCACCGCCCGGGCGAAATCCCAGTGACAGTCGAATTGCGCCTGCATGCCGGGGGTGTTCGCCCCCGGCGCCAGCGCCAGCACCTCCGACCATGCCACCGCCGCCCCGTCGTCGGAGGTGCTCGCGCGCCCCGACGGGGTGGGATAGATCTGCAGACTCGGGCCCACGGCCGTGTCGACCCAGGTGACGTGGTCGATGTAGGGCGGCCGGTGGACCGGGTCGACGAAGGGTGTCGAGGTCGCGGTGGCCGGCGAGGGTGCGGTGACCACCGCGCTCTCGGTCTGCGGCGAGCTGGTGCCCGTCGAACCGGCCGGCGACGCCGAGTTGTCCGACGACGAGTTGTCCGACGACGAGCACCCGGCCGCGGTGGCCGCGCAGACGGCGATGGCAAGGGCGGTCGCGCCCAGCCGCCGACGGGGTGTCATTGCACCGACCGTAGCCGACGGCCGGGCGTATGCTCCGGCACATGGTCGGGTATTCGTTGCGCCAGTGGCGCAATGTGGCCGGGGTGTTGTGCATCGTCGGCGTGCTGTGCATGGCCGTCGCCTGCACCCGCCCCACCACACCGCACGGGTCGGCGACCTCGGGTGGCAACCGTCTCAAGGGACGGGTGACCACCACTTCGACCGGCCTCGTCCTCGACGGATCGCCGTGGTGGCCTAGCGGTTTCAACGCCTACCAGCTGGGCACCGACTGGTCGATCAACGTGGGTTGCGGCGCGATGGTCGATCTCGACGACTACTTCGGAAAACTGCCGCCGCGAGCCCTGACGCGGTTCAATCTCTATTCGGCCTTCGCCGTCCACCGCGACAGCGGACTACTCGATTTCTCCCGACTCGACGCCGTCTTCGCCGCCGCCGAACGCCACCACCAGATGGTGCTGCCCGTGCTGGCAGGCAGCAGCGGCGACTGTGAGGACGAGAAGTTCAAGGACCGCTCCTGGTACGAGAGCCGATGGCGCACTGCGCGCGGTCCCGGTGGTGTGACGTATTCCGACTGGGTGACCACCGCTGTTGACCGCTGGAAGGGCTCACCGGTGATCGCGGGCTGGGAGCCGGTGGGCGAGCCCGAGGCCAGCATCTGCGGCCCCGCCGGGTGCCACTGGCACGACCGGCTGTGCCCGCCGGGCGGCGCCGAGGTCCTCCGTCACTTCTTCGACGCGGTCGGTGCACAGCTGCGTGCGATCGATCCCGACCGCCCGATCTTCTCCGGCTTCGTCGGCGGTGATCAGTGCGGGCTGGCGGGCGCCGAGTTCGCGCGGGTGGCCGGCTCCGACGGCCTCGACGTGCTCGACTTTCATGATTACAGCGTCGACGGCGCCGCCGGCCCGGCGGGCAGCGATCTCCCGGCACGCCTGGCCCAGGCCCGAGAACTCGGGAAACCACTGGTGGTCAACGAGATCGGCATCAACGCCGGGAGTTGCCGCGGGGTTGCCCAGCGTGCACAGATGTTCCGGTCACGACTGGAGAACTATCGTTCCGCGGGAGTCGCGGGGGCGTTGCTGTGGGCGTTCGTCCCCGACCCGCGCCCGGACGAGTGCACCTTCGACATCGGGCCCGACGACCCGGCGTGGGACGTCGTGGACAAGACGATCACCTGAGTCGGCGGTGCGAAGACGACCTCATGTTTGCCGCGCGGGAGGGCCATCACCTTGACGGCGTCACACACAGCAGTCGGGAGACGTACAGAACGGGCGGCTCTGAGACACGCGGCCCGCACCAGCGCGGGTCGCGTTCACCAGAGGCGCCCATTCTGTACAGATTTCGCGGCACCACGCCACCATTCACCGCCACGCCGTTATTCACCACCACACCACTATTCAGCGCGGCACCGGCGACGTCACCCGATACACCCGCCAGTCGGGCAGGTCCGCGCCCTGATTGCGCGCCTCCAGCACCAACGCCGAGATCTGGGCACCGTTCTCGTAGAGCGTCGGGAAGCGGACGTTGAGTGCGTCGGAAGTGCCGCGGCCGTCCGACGGGACCGCCAGCATGTAGCGCACCCCATGCGCGGCCGGGTCGTTGAGAATCTCGGTGAAATCCTGATCCGAGGGGATCACGAATTGCTTGGGGTGCCGTGATTGGGCCACCACGCCGAACCCGTAGACCGTGTCGGTGAGCACGCTCCCCTCGGGAAGGTCGAGGCTGTCGAAGTACTCGGCGAGAAGACGTTCGGTGGAGAACGATCGCAAGATCTGCTGGGAGTCGAGGTAACGCTTGCTCGTCGAATCCGGTCGTGGACGGACCACCGCCGTGTACGCGAACTCCTGCGGCGCGAATTTCGGCGATCTCATGCCGAGCAGGGTCACCGGGATCGCGACGGCGACGACCGTGATCGCGACCGCCGCCGCGGCGACGTAGCGGCGACCGCGGCCTGCTCCGGGATCGACGGCCGGCTGCTGCGCACTTCGGCCGGGACGGCGCACCGGTTCGGCACGACGCGCAGGCACCACGAGCAGGGCCGTGACCGCCGACAGCAGGACCACGGTCAGGTAGAAGCGGAGGAAACCGAACGTCGAACCCCGTGCGTAACTGTAGATCTGGAACCCCAGCACCGCGCCGATGATCAACACAGGCACCGCCAGCGAGATCAACCGATTGCGATGTGCGCGAACCCAGACCACCAGGACGAGCAACAACCCGTACAGCGGGGCGAGGATGAGCAACTCGGTCGCCGAGAACCCGAGTGCCTGCAGCCCACCTGTCGATCCGGAGCCACCGGATTCGCGGATGATCGCCACGTTGCCGTACTCGGAGGTGAACTGGGCGAACAGGTTCCCGGTGATCAGCCAGCTCGCGAATGCCCACGCGATGAAGGCCACCGCGCTGGGCGCCGCGACGAGCACCATGTCGAGTAGACCCGCCTGGACCCGATCGCGCCGTCGCGACTCTCCACCGCGTGCGGCGCGCCGGTAGGTGAGGGCCGCGACGAAGATCCCGGTGACCAGCGCGGCGGCCGCGGCCTCGTACCGGGTGAGATAGGCGAGCCCCAACGCGACGCCCGCGACGATGAGTTCGTGCACGTCGTCGGTGTCGACCCAGCGGATGAGGCGTCGGATGGCCCACGCGAGGAAGAACAGATACGGGGCCTCGCTCATCCCGTTGGCGGCGTACATCACGATCATCGGGTCGATGGCGAAGCAGATCGCCACCGCGGCGGTCAGGTATCGCGGCACTCCCCGGTCGCGCGCGATGCCGGTCACCTGCACCACTGCGCCCGCCATGAACGCCGACGACATGATCACCGCCGACAACGAATCCGTGGTGACCTGCGGCCACCACGGCGACAGCGCGATCAGCGGCAACTGCACCACCGCGGTCAGCGGCGTGAAGATGAATCCGATCGCCGCGAGGTGGGGGTCGCGACTGAACAACACACTCTGCGCGGACTGCACCCGCGACAGCGAATCGCCGAAGTACACGTGGGCGAAGGCGGCGAAATACACCCCGATCGCGAGGTAGACCAGCCACGCTCCGAGAAAGATCCACAAGCCCGGGCGCCTGCTCACGTCGACGTCCCGTCGTTCGACGACAAGCCGTGTGCGGTCTTCTCCCAGTACGACGGGTTGAACAGCATCTGCCACATGCCCTTGATGGCGGCCACGCTCATCATCACCCAGTACAGCGGGACGATCAGACCCGACCACATCAGGCCCGGGCGCCCGTCCTCACGGATCGCGATCAGGGTCATGTAGATCGCGGCACTGTTGCCGACGATCAGCGAGATCAGCGCGAGATAGTAGATCGGCCCGGGGAACAGGTCGGCGATCACCGCGGGCTGACCGGCCAACCACACCAGCAGGATCAGCCAGAACACCATGTTGAGGCACGCGATCACCGGGGTGCCGGCGATCAGCAGGGTGAACCGGAGCCATCCCATGAAGCCGAGGGTGCGGTAGAGCTCCCTGGGTGTGCGCATGTGCACCAGCCAGGTCTGCATGTAGCCCTTGTACCAACGGGATCGTTGCCGAATCCAGTTGATGGGATCGACATTGGCCTCTTCGAGCGTCACCGAATCCAGCACCGCGGTGCGATAACCGTAGCCGGCGATCCGCACCCCGAGATCGGCATCCTCGGTGACGTTGAACGGGTCCCACGCGCCGATCTCGTCGAGCACCGCGCGGCGGAAGTGATTCGACGTGCCGCCCAACGGGATCGGCGCCTTACTCGCCATCATCCCGGGCAGCAGGTAGCCGAACCAGATGCCGTAGTCCGCGGTGAACCACTGGGTGAGGATGTTGTCGTAGACGTTGTGGAAACTCAGCTTTCCCTGGATACAGACCACTGAGTCGTCGTCGAGGTCGGCGAAGGCCGCGATCACCCGACGTAACTGCAACGGGTCGGGTTTGTCCTCGGCGTCGTAGATGGTCACGATGTCGCCGGTGGCGAAATGCAGACCGTAATTGCAGGCCTTCGGTTTTGTGCGCGGCTGTGCGGGCGGGGTCAGCACGACGGTGACGGAGTTGTTGCGCGACACCTCGTTTGCCGCCGCGATGGTCGGCTCGTCGTCTTCCTCGAGGAGCAGCAGCACCTGGAGTTTGTCGGCGGGGTACTCGAGCGATTCCACAGCCGCGATCAGCTGACCCACCACCTCGGGTTCACCGTAGGCCGGAACGAGGACGGTGTACGGCGGCAACTGGTCGTCGGGTATCGCCCGCGCCCGTTCGTCGGAGATCTTGATGGCGCCGTTGACCAGACCGCGCCGGAAGATCACCAGCCGGTCGAGCAGCGACAGAATGTAGCCGACGGTGGCGATGGAGACCAGCGTGGCGGCGGTGCCGACGGTCCAGAACACGAAGCAGATCACCAGCACGACGACGATCGCCGCGCCGATGATCTTCTGGCCGCGGCTGAACGCGATCGACGCCGACTTCTGCGGGTTGCGCGTACGCAGCCCGTTGACCGCGTCGTCGAGCGCGGCTTGCCGGTAGGATTCGTCGGACAGACGTTGCGCGACAGTCGAATTGACGTCCACCACGGATTCGGAGCGCGCGCCGGACTGTTTGTCGGTCACGATGCCCCTGCCTGCGGTATGGACGCCACCTGCGCGTCGATGAGGTCGTTGGCGGCACCGACCAGCAGTGCCTCGTCCTTCAGATTCGGCTTGAGGTCCTCGACCACCGAATTGCCACGCAACACGGCGGTGACGAGCGTGTTGAGGTTCTGCACCACGGTGAGTTTCGGCTCGGGGAACGGCGCCCAGGTCTCGTGGTTGTCGACGGCCCAGAGGGTCACCTGCTGGGTGTAAGTACCGTTGTTCCATTCCCACCACAGCAGGTTGTAGGTGAGATAGTTGGTGTCGTCGACGACCGTGAACACGCGGCCGGTGACGTTGTGCGCCAGCGGGATCTGCTTGCGCGGACTGATCCGGTCGCCGACGAGGTCGTAAATGAAGATCAGCGGATACAACTGCAGCGCAGCCGGTCTGGCGGTCTCGATGCTGTCGGCCACCACCTTGCGGGGTCGTGCGAACTTGTCGAACGCCGGATCCCCGTCGCGCTGTACCAGTTCTTGGCGCACCAGCAGCGAATTCGGCCCGTAGAGCCGGGACACCCAGTCGTACTCCCGCGCTCCGGTGAGTTGCACCCAGTCGGACGGCACGGTCAGGGGTGGGCGGGTGTTCAGTCCGGGAACGTAAACACTCGGCGGCCCGTCCAGCGGTGGTACCCGGACGAAGAACGAGAGCACGGTGACCACCAGCAGGCAGGCCCACGGTCCGCGGCCCACCTGCGCCACGGCCGGCGGGTAGAGGGGCCTGTCGAACGGACGGGGCGAAGCATTGCGCCGCCGAGCGACATAGGCGACCACCCCGGTGACGAGCACGCAGCCCACGGGCGGCAGGGTCTGAAAGACCCAGGTGGGCGCGCTCGGATGGACGAGCTGGACGGCGAAGAGCAGGATGACGCCCACCCCGCCGGCGATGAGCCCGCCGGCCACCGCCAGGCGGCGCGTGCGACCAACCGCGATCATCGATGCCATGACGGCGAGGATGACCATCGCCGCTCCCGCGGCGAACGGTGTGCCCCCCAACATGAGCAGCGCCAGGATGCGCATCGGGATCGGGAACACCGACAGCCCGAGGAGCCACACCCAGCGGTACCGTGCCACCGGTCGCAGTCCGAACAGCAGGACCGAGGCGCCCAGGACGAATCCCCACAGTCCGAGCAGGTCCAGGTGGGTGACGAAATAGATTCCGCCGGTGAACCGTGGGGCCAGCAGTGCGTCGGTGCTCAGCGACAGGCCCAGCAGGATGACGCCGACGATGACATCGGTCTGCCGGTCGTAGATCGGCAGCTCGGGACCACGGCGCAGGGTCACACCGTAGGCGGCCATCGCGGTCAGCAGCAGCGCCGCCGGCACGTAGGTGATCACCGTCTGCGACCGTATTCCCTGGAGCACCGAGTCCAGGTGGCTCCAGTAGGCGATCACCGTGGCCGCCACGAGGATCACCCAGCGGACGGCCAAGACCCGGACGGTGTGTTCACCCTGCCGATGGCCGTGGTCGGGCGGATCGTGGGACGCCTCGACCGGGGCTGTCGCCGCCGTCATCACGCTGCGTCGTCGGGGGTGTCGGGCTCGTCGGCCCGCCGTCGCCGCAGCGTGAGCGCCGCGACCAATGCGGCCAGCACCAATCCGCCGGCCACCACACCGACCGCGACCGCCCAGCCCCAGTCGTGCGACGACGACGGGGCTTGTCCCAGCGCGTCACTCGACAGGTAGACCGGATCGTTGCCCGCGACCTTGAGTGCGGCATCACCGATCGCCGTCGACCACCGGTCACTCGATCCCAACCACACCAGCAGCGCGTCGAGGTCGGCGGCATCGTTGGTCGAGGTGGCCACCACGATGCTGCGGTCACCGGATCGGGTGACCTGAACCGAACCGAACTCGACCTGCGGCGACAGCGTCACCTTGCTGGTGGCTCCCGACCCCGACGACACCGACACCGTCCCGGAGTTCTCGGTGACCGGGAGGTTCAGCCCGCCGGGCAGGCCGGTGCCGTCCGCGGCGATGATCAGGGCGGGTTGCGACGACGACGCGGCGTCGGACACCGAGACCACGTCGACGCCCACCGGGACCGCCGACAGTCGCTGCTGGGCAGTCATGATCGATACGGCGCGGGAGACGTCGGGCACGTCACCCTTGGTCCACGCCACCTGGGTCCGGGGCATCAGGGCCTGCGGCAGCGAACCGAACCCGGGCGGCACCGGCGGGTCGGCGGGCTCGGATTTGATCTCGCCCGACGCCGACACGCTCAGCGAACTGCGTACCCCGTTGCCACAGCCTTCGCGTAGATCGCCGCGCTGCAGGGTGACGGTGAGATTGTTGAACCGCTCGAGCTGGTTGTCGGGAAGGGTCACCCACTGATTGAAGGTGCCCGAGCTGTCGGTGGGGATGGTCGCGATGACATCGTCGCCGAGTGTCACCGACAGCACACCCGTCGAGCCCGACGGCCCGGGCGTGTACGAGCCGGTGAGCTGCACCCGGATGTTGCGCGAAGGTCGCGCCAGGCGGGTCTGATCGATCCCGATCGACACCGACGGCCACGCCGCCGATGTCACCGTCTGGTTGGTGATACCCAGGTCGGCGAGCGTCTGGACATTGGGCGCCAACTGCGGCGCGAGGTTCAGCGTGCCGGCGACCGCCGCGGAGCTCTGAGCGATCGGCGCGAGGTTGGACGTGAGGAACTGCGCCTGCGCCGAGAGTTGGGACGCCGGACCACCCAGCAACAGGTAGGGCGCACCGCCCGGCGATGTCCGCAGCGTGAGACCGGGCGGCGCCGACGTGTTGACGACGATCTGACGCTCCAGCGGTCCCGGGGTGTCCGGTGGTGTCAGGGTGCCGCGAGGCAGCGAACGCACCTCGATGCCGAAGTCCGCGGTTCCGTAATTGCCGGCGACGGCGGTGGCCAACTGGACTGCGGCAGCCCCCTCCACTTGCTGCACGTCGTCGGGCAGGTAAATCGCCAGATTCCGCAGGATCGGCGGCAGGAACGAGGCCACGGTCTGCGGAATCGCCTCGCGCCCGGTGAATGCGACGGTGGCATTGCGGATGCGGAATCCCTGGTCGGGGTCGAATTGGCAGGTCCCGTCCACCGTCAGGTACGAACGAAGAGTCAATGCGGCCGCATTCTGCTCCACGTCGACACCGCGCAGGGGCAACGCGATCGGAGCATTGGGTGCCCGCGAGATCGGTGTGCGCGAGAGAACCCGGTCACCCTGCACCACGTCGACCTCGCCGCCGGTGACGAACGGGGGTACATCGGTCACGCCGCTCAGGACATCCGGCGAGAGATCCTGCGGCACCGGCAACGTGAGGCTGGCCTGACCCTGCTGACCGCTGAAGGTCAAGGTCGGGGACACCCCGACGGCCTGCAGCGACAGCGGCGGTGGCGGGTCGCCCGGTGCGGCCGATGCACGTGGAACGCCGGCGAGCGCCATTGCACCGAGGAGCAGGAAGACCGCGGACAGTGCCGTGGGGATCTTGAGTGAGTGTCGCGCGCGTCGAATGGTCATCGAGTCCTCTGTCGAAGCCGAACACGGAATCGTCGACAACCCACTTACCGCCGCTGATGAGCCCGTGTCTTCACAAACCTGTCTTCACAAAACCTGTCTTCACAAAACCGCTGTTTCCCTGACCAGAGGCTTCACCCATCTATTGGTGAACTCACACGTCGGCATATCCACGAAACCGCATGCAACCAAAGTCCTTCGTCCCCACGCTACTCAACGCGGCTTGATGGCGTAGCGCAACTGTCGCTCCGCGGGCGCGGCGTGGTCGTTTCGCGCCTTTCGGGTGCGCAGCGTTGCCGTTTCGAGTCCGATCCGTGTCCGTTCGGCTGCGATTTCTCTGGGACCATGGGCGCCATGTCTGCGCTCAGCCACACCTGGTTTCGTCGTGTCCGGAGGCCGAGCGCTGCCCCGCGGAACACGCACCTCCCGGTGGTGGTGCGGGCATGATCGGAACGCGACCCGGTTCTGGCCATTCGGCGCTGCGAGCGGGTGAACGCATCGACGGCGGCAGCTATCTCGACATCGACGGTCGCCTCGTCTGGCACTTCGAGTCCGGTGATCCGCACGGTCACCCGACGGTCCTGGTGCACGGTGCCTACGCGTCGGCGGCCACCTGGGGAGCACAGATCTCGGAGTTCGCCGACTCCGGGTTGCACGTCTTCGTGCCCGAGCGAAGCGGACACGGGCACAGTCCGGACCGGGCCGGGCCGTACACGTTCGACGACATGACCGATCAGGTCATCGGCTATCTGGACCGGGTGATCGGCGGACCGGCGCACCTGGTGGGCTGGAGCGACGGTGGCGTCGTGGTCTTACGCATCGCGCTGCTGCGCCCCGACCTGGTGCGCCGGGTGGTCGCCACCTGCAGCTACGTGAACCTCGACGGCGCCGCGCCGTCGGACTTCATAGAGCGCGCCGCGCGGCGCGAGCCGTCCATCGTCGACTTCGTGCGGGCCGGATTCCTCGAATCGTCACCGGACGGACTCACCGAGTTCGACGAGATCTACGACAAGACGCTGGACCTGCTGAGCTCCGGCCCGCACTATCGGGTCGACGACTTCGCCGGGGTGAGCGCGCCGACCCTCGTCGTCGCCGCCGACCGCGGGGTGGTGCGTCTCGAGCACGCCACCGCGCTGGCGCGGGTCATGCCCCGGGGTCGGCTGGCGGTATTGCCCGGCACCCACATCCTCCCGGTGGAATCGCCGGAGTTGTTCAATCCCCTGGTGTTGTCGTTTCTCGCTGCGGATCCGCCGAGTCACTGGGAACCGTGACCACCGGTTCCCGCCCGGTGTCACCACCGGGCGGGGTGGCGTGTGCCCGCTGCCACGCCGCGCGGCGACCGGCATCGGGGTCGGCTTCCACCTGGTCGTGCCGGTCGATCACGAGAATCTCGCGGTCGGCGTCGACGTAGCGCGGCCAGTCGTCGCCGGGGATGCCCGTGCGGGCGAATCCGCCCCACCGCGACTGCACGTCGGCGGTGACGCGCCCCGCATCGCGCCAGTCGCCCACCGCGAGTCCCACGCCGAGCGGGAGCCGGTAGGCGCCGAAGACGGCGAACAGTTCGGTGGCATGTGTGGCCCCCACGCCGGCGAGGTCGAGAGCCCGGGTCGAGAAGTCGAAGCGGTAGACGTAGGTGGGTGCGGTGGCGCTGTGCGCGTCGGCGAAAGTGATGGTCGGCGCCCAGAAGGTGGCGTCGGCGGATAGCCGCAGCCGGTCGGCGGCGCCACCCTCGTACTCGCCGATCACCTCGTCGCGGGCACCGGCGTCCTCCACCCGCACCAACGCTCGTTCGGCATCGGGCAGCATGTTGAAGAACTTGTCGAACAGCTTGCCCTCGTCGCGATTGGTGCCGATCACGAGCGGAACCGGATGGGTGCCGCCGTGGCGCGCCGCCACCAGCGGCAGCGCGGGCAGCAGTTCACCTCCGGCCACCGGTCCGAACGGAACCGGTGCCATCAGGTCGGCGTGACGCGCGAAACGCATCAGCCGATTGCCCGCGCGGAAAATCTCGGCCGGTTCGGCGCCGTCGAGCAATTCGCGTGCCCGCGCTGGGTCGATCGGCTCGCCACGGTCGGCGACGGAGGAGGCACGCCGCGTGGGATCGGCCAGGATACGCACAAACTCGTCGGCGTAGATGGCGGCTTCGTGTTTGGCGACGATGAGGTCGGGTGCCGGGCTCTCGGCGATGGCCCGGTGGAACAGTCCCGCCGCGGCCGGGGTGGACAGCAGGGCCAGCACCGAACTGGCGCCCGCGCTCTCGCCGAACACCGTCACGTTGTCGGGGTCGCCGCCGAAGGCGTCGATGTTGCGCTGCACCCAGCGCAATGCGGCGAGATGGTCGGCGAGACCTGGGTTCTCGGCGAAGGTGCGCTCAGGAGTCGAGTACCCGCTGAAGTCGAGCATCCCGAAGGCGCCGAAGCGGTACTGCACGGTCACCACCACCACGTCCTGTGACCGTGCCAGCAGCGAGGCGTCGTAAAGCGGGGTGGCGGTGGTGCCCAGGATGTACGCGCCACCGTGGATGAACACCATCACCGGCCGGGGTGCGGTGGAGGCGGTCTCCGGGGAGAACACGTTGAGGGTGAGACAGTCTTCGCTCATCGGCTGGTAGCGGCCGGGCGCGATGGCCGCGAAGCGTCGCTCCTGAATCGCTGCGTCGCCGAAACGGGTGCAGTCACGCACCCCGGGCCAGGCCAGCACCGGCTGCGGGTCGGCGAACCGGCCGCCACCCACCGGTGGCGCCGCGAAGGGAATGCCGCGCCAGCTGATGGTGCCGCGTCGCAGGCGCCGGCCCCGCCGGCCGCGTACGAGTCCGTCTGCGGTGCGCACCGTCATGTCGAGCAAGGTCATCGTTCCAACCTAACGAACGACGATCCGGTGTGAGCCACCTACCATGGCGGCATGACCGACGGCGCGATCACCGATGACGGTGGGACGTCCATCGACCTCAACGCCGACCTCGGTGAGGGCGTCGGCGACGACGAGGCGATGCTGACGCTGGTGACCAGCGCGAACATCGCGTGCGGCTTCCACGCGGGCACCCCGGCCGAGTTGCTGGCCACCTGCCGCGCGGCCGTCGAGTCCGGGGTGCGGATCGGGGCGCAGGTGTCCTACCCCGACCGCGCGGGTTTCGGTCGACGTTTCATGGACATCGCGCCCGCCGAACTCACCGCCGACATGCTGTATCAGATCGGTGCGCTCGAGGCGATCGCACGATCCGCCGGCGGGTCGGTCAGTTACGTGAAACCCCATGGCGCGCTGTACAACACGATCGTCAACCACGAACGGCAAGCCGCTGCGGTGGTGGCCGCGATGCGCGAGTACGACGGGTCGCTGGCGCTGATGGGCCTGCCCGGATCGCAGGTGCTGCGCGCGGCGTCGGACGCGGGTATCCCCATCATCACCGAGGCATTCGCCGACCGCGCCTACACGCCCGAGGGCACGCTGGTGCCGCGTACCGAGGCCGGGGCGGTACTCGCCGACAGTGCGCAGATCGCGGGCCGGGTGGTGGAGCTGGTGCAACGCGGAACGTTGACGGCCGTCGACGGGTCGACGATCCGGGTGCGTGCGGAGTCGGTGTGCCTGCACGGCGACACCCCGGGCGCGGTGGCCCATGCCCGTGCGGTCCGAGACGCGCTGGTCGGGGCCGGAATCGGAGTGCGGACGGCGTGACGCCCGGGGAAGGGCCGGGCGGTCCTCAGACGTGGCGGCGCTGGCGGGCGAACTCGGCGAGCACCACGCCCGCGGCCACCGACGCGTTGAGGCTCTCCACGTCGCCGGCCATCGGGATGGACAGGATGGAGTCGCAGGTCTCGCGGACCAGCCGCGACAGCCCCTTGCCCTCGGAGCCGACGACGATCACCGTCGGCCCGGTTCCGTCATAGTCGTCGAGGCTCATCGCGCCCTCGGTGTCGAGGCCGACGATCTGAGCGCCGGTTGCCGCCCAATCCTTCAGTGTCCGAGTCAGATTGGGTGCCTGCGCCACCGGCAGCCGTGCCGCGGCGCCGGCACTGGTGCGCCAGGCCACGGCGGTGACACTGGCGCTGCGGCGCGCCGGGATGAGCACACCGTGACCGCCGAAAGCGGCCACCGAGCGGATCACCGCACCCAGGTTGCGCGGGTCGGTGATGTTGTCGAGCGCCACCAGTAGCGGCGGCGTGCCACTCTCGATCGCGGCAGCCATGAGGTCGTCGGGGTGCGCGTAGGAGTATTCGGGAACCTGCAGGGCGATGCCCTGATGCAACCCGTTGGCCGACAACCGGTCCAGCTCCGGCTTGCCCACCTCGAGGATCGCGATGGCGTGGTCACCGGCGATCTTCACCGCCTCGGCCACGCGGTCGTCGGGTTCGGAGTTGGTCGCCAGATACAACGCGGTCGCGGGCACCCCGGCGCGCAGGCATTCGAGCACCGGGTTGCGACCCAGCACGTATTCGGGACCGTCGTCCTTGCGTCGCGGACCGGGCCGCCCCGCAACGTTTTTCGAGTTGGCCTTGGCCCGCTTGTGCGCCGGGTGATACGGACGGTCGACGGCCTTCGGCGTGGCGCCGCGACCCTCGAGCCCGCGTCTGCGCTGACCGCCGGAGCCGACGGTCTGCCCCTTCTTGGAACCCGACTTGCGTACCGCACCGCGGCGCCTGGAGTTGCCTGCCATTGCGTACCCCTGCCCTACTGACCCTTGAGTGCCCAGGTGGGCCCGTCGGGAGTGTCGGTGACCTCGATTCCCGCTTCCGACAACCGATCCCGCACGGCGTCGGCGGTCGCCCAGTCTTTCTCCGCACGCGCTTGCACCCGGCGACGCAACTCGGCGTCGACGAGCACGTCGAGCGCCGACATCGCCGACGAGTCGTCGCCGGTTTCGGCCCAGTGCGCGTCGAGCGGGTCGACGCCGAGCACACCCATCATCGCGCGTACCGAGGCGGCCGCGGCCAACGCGGCCTCGCCGTCACCGGATTCCAGTGCCGTATTACCTTGTCGCACAACGTTGTGAACGATCGCCAGTGCCGCCGGCACCCCGAGGTCGTCGTCGAGTGCGGCCGCGAAATCGGGGTGCACCTCGCCGACGGACACGTCACCGGCACGCGAGGCGACGCGGTCGATGAACGACTCGACCCGACGGTATCCGGCGGCCGCCTCGGTGAGGGCGCCGTCGGAGTACTCCAGCATCGAGCGGTAATGGGCGCTGCCCAGGTAGTACCGCAGTTCGACGGCCCGCACCCGTTGGAGCATCGCCGGGATCGACACCACGTTGCCCAGCGACTTGCTCATCTTCTCGCCGCCCATGGTGACCCACCCGTTGTGCAGCCAGTACCGCGCGAACGGGTCCCCGGCGCCGTGCGCCTGCGCGATCTCGTTCTCGTGGTGCGGAAACACGAGATCCATTCCGCCGCAATGAATGTCGAACTCAGGACCGAGGAGCGACGTGGCCATCGCGGAGCATTCGAGATGCCAGCCCGGCCGCCCCCGGCCCCACGGCGTGGGCCACGACGGTTCGCCGGGCTTGGCCGCCTTCCACAGGGTGAAGTCGCGGGGATCGCGTTTGCCCTCCCCGGCACTCTCCCCCTGGTGCACGTCGTCGAGGCGATGGCCGGAGAGTTGGCCGTAGTCGGGCTGGCTGAGCACGTCGAAGTAGACGTTGCCCTGCGCGGCGTAGGCGTGGCCACGGTCGATGAGCCGCTCCATGTACTCCACCATCTGCGTGATGAAGCCGGTGGCTCGCGGCTCGCCGGACGGCGGCAGCACCCCGAGGGCGTCATAGGCCGCGGTGAACTCCCGCTCGTGGGTGGCCGCCCACTCCCACCACGGACGTCCCGCGTCGGCGGCCTTGCGCAGGATCTTGTCCTCGATGTCGGTCACATTGCGGACGAACAGCACGTCGTTGCCGCGGTATTCGAGCCAACGGCGCAACACGTCGAAAGCGATGCCGCTGCGCACGTGACCAATGTGGGGAACGCCCTGCACGGTGGCGCCACACAGGTACACCGTCACTCGTCCGGGGCGCAGCGACTCGAAGTCGCGCACCTCGCGGGCAGCGGTGTCGTACAAGCGCAGGGTCACGACGTGCGATTCTACCGGTCGTCGAGCAGGGCGGTGGCCACGGCCGCGACACCCTCGCCCCGACCGGTCATGCCCAGCCCGTCGGTCGTGGTCGCCGACACCGACACCGGCGCGCCGAGCGCGTCACCGAGCACCTGCTGCGCCTCGGCGCGGCGGGGACCGATCTTCGGTCGGTTGCCGATCACCTGGACGGCCCCGTTGACCACCGTGTATCCGGCTTCGGAGACGAGTTGCGCCACGTGGGCGAGCATCCGCACCCCCGACACGCCCGCCCACTCGGGTCGCCCGGTGCCGAATACCGAACCGACGTCCCCGAGGCCGGCGGCCGAGAGCACCGCGTCGCAGAGTGCGTGGGCGCCCACGTCGCCGTCGGAGTGTCCGGCGCAGCCGGGTGTGTCCGGAAAGAACAGGCCCACCATCCAGCACGGCGACTCGGGGTCGACGACGTGTGCGTCGGTACCGATGCCGACCCTCATGATTCCGCCCACTCTCGTGACCCGGTCGCGGTCGGGGCGCTCGCCTCGGCCACCACGATGTCTCGCGCGATCCGCAGATCCCACGGCGTGGTGATCTTCAGTGCGAGGGGATCACCGGCGACGACGTGCACGGCGATGCCGCAGCGTTCGGCCAGACCGGCATCGTCGGTGGCCAGACCGGAAGCGTCCGCGTGCGCGCGGTCGAGGGCGTCGCGGGTGAAGCCCTGCGGTGTCTGGATGGCGCGCAACGGTTCGCGGTCGACGGTCCGGATCACCGATTGGGCTCCGTCGGTGCCGGGAGCACCGACCTGCTTGAGGGTGTCGGCGACGGGAAGTCCGGGCACCACGGCACGATGGCCCGCGGCGACGGCGGCGATGACACGCTCGAACACCGCGGCCGGGGTGAACGGCCGGGCGGCGTCGTGCACGAGCACCACGTCGACGTCGTCGGGGAGTGCGTCGATCCCGGCCCGGACGGATTCGGATCGGTGAGCACCACCGGCCACCACCAGCACGTCGTCACCGACAAGGCGTGACGCGTCGGCCACGAGGTCGGCGGGCACCACCACGACGACGGTCGAGGCGACACCGGCCGCCCGCACACCGTCCACACACCACTGCAGAATGGTGCGGGAGCCGACGTCGACGAACGCCTTGGGTACCGGCTCACCGAGCCGGGTGCCCGATCCCGCGGCGGGGATCACCACTCCGACGGTCGGCATCATCGACGCCGCTCGTCAGGACGCGGCGGCCAGGACCTCGTCGAGAATGGTGGTCGCCTTCTCGTCGTCGGTGTTCTGGGCCAGCGACAGCTCGTCGACCAGCACGCGACGAGCACGGGTCAGCATGCGCTTCTCCCCCGCGGACAGGCCACGGTCCTGCTCGCGGCGCCACAGGTCACGCACGATCTCGGCGACCTTGATGATGTCGCCGGAGATCAGCTTCTCCTGATTCGCCTTGAATCGGCGGGCCCAGTTGGTGGGCTCCTCGGTGTGGGGCGCGCGTAGTACCTGGAAGACCTGATCGAGTCCCTCTTCGCCGACGACGTCGCGTACGCCGACGTATTCGAGCTTGGTGGAGGGAATCTGGACCGTCATGTCACCATCGGCAACCTTGAGGACGAGGTATTCGATCTGCTCACCCTTGATGGTCCGGGTCACGATGTCTTCGACCCGGGCAGCACCGTGATGGGGGTAGACAACGGTGTCGCCAACTTTGAAATTCAATGTTCCATGCCCCTTTCGAGTAGGGCCAGTCTAGCACGGGGGTGTTTTGGGGCACACCCAACGGTGCAGGTCAACGCCCTACACGCTCGTCGGCGTGGGTGTTCGGGCTGGTGCGGGCCGCTCCCATAACAGGGGTTGAGGTCACGCGCAAGACCTGGTTGCACACGCCACCTGACCCGCCCTCGCGGCGGCACCCGAACGCGGGCCGGGACGACTCGTCGGGACCAATCTGGCACCCCGTCGGGCTTTTGGGTGCCCGGCCCACTACGCTGCGTAGTGCAGGGTTCGCGCGGGCGCGATTCGGCTTTCGATCTCCTGGGAGGAACAGGTGTCTGTGTCATCTCGAAATGGGTTGCCCCAGCCGGGCAGTCGGCGTGTGCGCCGGCTGGCGCAGGCCACCGCCGTGGCCGCCGCCGGGATCGCCATCGCGCTCGGCACCACCGGGTGCGGCGCCGGACAGATCTCCCAGACCGCCAACCAGCTCCCCGCGGTCAACGGCGCCAACGCCAACCTGGGCCAGATCGAGTTGCGCGACGTGCAGATCATCTACCCCACCGACAACGCGGCCGAGGTGTTCGACAAGGGCGGTCCGTTCCAGCTCTCCTGGGTCATCGCCAACGGCAGCGACACCAACACCTATCGCCTTCTCAACGTCACCGCCAAGCAGGGCACGGTCACTCTGAGCGGCAAGTACGACATCATGCCCGGCAAGTCGCTGCGCGCCGGCTATCCCGCCGCGCTGATCGCGCCCCAGAACGCCGCCGACGCCGAGAAGCGGATGACCGCCACCCTCGACGGCACCGGCGACACCGTCGCCGTCGGACTGACCACCCCGCTCACATTCACCTTCGCGCAGGTCAACCCCGACGGGTCGACGGTTCCCGCCGGCGACGTCACCGTGACCACGCCGGTCGATTCCGGAACCCTGCTGACGCGGCAGGACAAGGTCCGCGAGGCCGAGCAGCCCGCCGACGAACACGCCTACGAGCAGGAACTGCCCGGGCACTGATCGTCGATCGCCGACGTTCGGGGGCGCTTGACCCGAGTTGTCCGTGGCCGCCTCTAGGCTGACGCTGTGGCCAAAACGAAAACCTCCTTCCGCTGCAGTGCCTGCGGTCATCAGGTGGCCAAATGGGTGGGCCGCTGCCCCGACTGCGGCGAGTGGGGCACCGTCGACGAGTCGGTCAGCGCGGCCCCGGCGGCCGCGTCGCGGCACGCCGCGGTGGCCCCGTCGAGTCCGGCGCTGCCGATCACGCGGGTGGATGCGGCCGGCTCGGTCGCCATCCCGACCGGGGTCGGTGAATTCGACCGCGTGCTCGGGCGTGGCGTGGTTCCCGGATCGGTGATCCTGCTGGCCGGTGAACCCGGCGTCGGCAAGTCCACGCTGCTGCTCGAAACGGTCAAACACTGGGCGCGCGGCGGGCGACGAGCGCTGTATCTGACCGGCGAGGAGTCCGCCGGTCAGGTGCGGATGCGCGCCGAGCGCACCGACGCCGTGCACGAGAACGTCTATCTGGCCGCCGAAACCGACCTGGCCACCATCCTCGGACACGTCGACGCGGTGGCGCCGAGCCTGCTCGTCGTCGACTCGGTGCAGACCGTCGTGGCCGCGGGCACCGACGGCGTGACCGGCGGGGTGACCCAGATCCGCGCGGTCACCACCGCGCTGGTGTCGCTGGCAAAGAACCGCGGGATCGCGGTGGTGCTCGTGGGGCACGTCACCAAGGACGGCGCGGTGGCCGGCCCGCGGTCACTCGAGCACCTCGTCGACGTCGTGCTCTCCTTCGAAGGCGACAAACACTCCGCGCTGCGGATGGTGCGCAGCATCAAGAACCGGTTCGGCGCCGCCGACGAGGTGGGCTGCTTCGAACAACGTTCCGACGGCATCCACGAAGTGCCCGATCCGTCGGGAATGTTTCTGCACCAACGTGATTCGGATACCCCCGGTACGGCGAACATGGTCACGATGGACGGCCGGCGGGCGTTGGTCGGCGAGGTGCAGTCGCTGTCGAATCCGACGACGATGGCCAATCCGCGCCGCGCGGTGTCGGGGTTGGATCAGCCGCGCGTGCTGATGGTGCTGGCCGTGCTGCAGGCCCGGATGAAGATGCCGCTGCACGAACGGGAGATCTACGTCGCCACCGTCGGCGGCATGCGCGTCACCGAACCCGCCGCCGATCTGGCGATCGCACTGTCGGTGGCATCGGGTCAGCGCGGCATGGTGATCCCGCATACGACGGTCGCGATCGGCGAGGTGGGCCTGACCGGCGAGGTGCGCCGGGTGACGTCGGTGGGACGGCGGGTCGCCGAGGCCGCACGACTCGGCTTCCGGCATGCGATCGTGCCCGAGGCCACCGACGACGAATTGCCGTCGGGCATGCGGATCAGCCGGGCGCGCGACGTGGAATCGGCCATCGCGGCGGCCACGCTCACCGTCGTCGACGCCTCGTTCTGAGCGGTCGCGCTACGGCCGCGACAGCCGTCGCTTGTGCTCGTCGGAGAGTCCGCTGTTGGCGAGGTGGTCGGCGAAGTGGTCGCGGGCGTCGATGGTGACGAAAATGCTGTGCCCCACGGCAACCGGCTGCTGCGGGTCGCCGAGGTGGCCGATGGCCTCGACGTAGATCTTGCGCCGCTGTTTGCCGAGGATGCGCGCCCGCAGATACAGCGTGGAACCGATGGGCACGGGTGCGATGAAGTCGACCTCGAGATGCACGGTGATCGCGGCAGGCCCCACGAGCAGCGGGGCGGTGCCCATCACCTCGTCCATCGCCGTGGACAGGATGCCCCCGTGGATGACGCCGGGACCGCCTTCCATCCGCGGTTCCACCGTCATCTCGGTCTCCACGGCGAATTCCTCTTCCACACTCTCTTCTGGCGCACTCTCTTCTGCCGCGCGCACCACCAGGTGAAGTCCCTGCGCGGAGTCCGCCCCGCAGCCGAAACACAGCGGATTGTGCCTACGGATGGGTTCGCCCGGCGCGGGCGCTTTGGGGTGCCGCTGCAGCGGGTCGAGGTGGGCGGGCACCGCGAACTCTGTTCTCACGTGCCGATACCCTAGTCTCGCGATCATCGGTGAAGGGAGGCCGGGCATGCCCGAGGTGGTGCGGACCGAACACGGCGCACGCTCGGAGCTGACGCGCGAGACACTCGCCCGCGTGGCTCCCGGCACGGGCCTGCGCGACGGGCTCGAACGCATCCTGCGCGGCGGCACCGGCGCACTCATCGTGATCGGTCACGATTCCGACGTCGAGAAAATCTGTGACGGCGGCTTCCATCTCGACGTCGAATTCGCCCCCACGCGGCTGCGCGAGCTCGCGAAGATGGATGGCGCGGTGGTGCTCTCCACCGACGGCAAGCGCATCGTGCGCGCCAACGTGCAGCTCGTGCCCGACCCGTCCATCCCGACCGAGGAGTCGGGCACCCGGCACCGAGCGGCCGAACGCACCGCCATCCAGACCGGACATCCGGTGATCTCGGTGAGCGCGTCGATGTCGATCGTCAGCGTCTACGTCGACGGGCAACGCCGGGTGGTGGAGAGTCCCGACCCGATCCTGTCGCGCGCCAACGTGGCCCTGTCGACCCTCGAGCGGTACAAGGCCCGGCTCGACGAGGTGAGCGCCACACTGTCACGGGCGGAGATCGAGGACTACGTGTTGCTGCGCGACGCGATGTCGGCGGCCCAGCGGATGGAGATGGTGCGCCGCGTGTCGGTGGAGATCGACGAGTACGTGCTCGAACTCGGCGTGAACGGCAGGCAGGTGAGCCTGCAACTCGAGGAGCTCATCGCCGAGAACGACACGAAACGCGAACTGCTGGTGCGCGACTACTACGCCGGTCCCGAACCGGCGACCACCGAAGAGGTCCGCGCCACCCTCGAGGCGGTCGAGGGTCTCTCCGACGCCGACCTGCTCGACCTCACGCTGCTCGCCGGTGCGTTCGGCTACCCCACCACGATCGAGGCCCAGGACACCGCGATGAGCCCGCGTGGCTACCGGCTGCTCGCGGGCATCTCGCGGCTGCAATTCGCCCACATCGACCGTCTGGTGCGCAGCTTCGGCACACTGCAGGCGCTGCTCGCGTCGTCGGCGGCCGACCTGCAGGCCGTGGAAGGGATCGGCAGCATCTGGGCGCGACACATCCGTGAGGGACTGTCGCGGCTCGCCGAGACGAGCATCGAACGCTACGACTAGTCGATCAGGGCTGGGCGGGAGCGACCACGTTGAAGGTGATCGGCGCCGATTCCTTCTCGCCGATCTTGCCGATGGCCTGATACGAGCCCGGCGGCACCTGCACCCGCGGCTTGTCGCAGCCGGGATTGCTGGTGGTCCCCGACCAGGTGATGGTGTCCTTGACCTGCTGCTGCGGCTGCAACACCACGTTGTTGACGGTCTTGAGCGGAGAGCAATCCTGCGCCGACCACAGGGTGCGTGTTCCGTCGAGGGTGCGCACCACCACGTTCTGCGCCGCCTTGCCCACGTCGCGGGTGCATGCGGTGAGGCCGGCGTTGGTGGTCACGATCGTGAAGACGGGCTGATCACCGGTGGTGTAGGTGGGTTTGTCGGTGTAGAGCACCACGGCGACGTTCTGGTCGGGGCACAGCGCCACGCCGTTGGCACCGGCGGGCGCGGGGGCACCGGGCGATCCCGGGGGCACCGACACGGACTCCGACGCCGGGGTTCCGCCGCCGCCGTAGGAACCGCCACCCGCGGGCGCCTCCGACGACTCCGACGCCGGTTCCGATGTCGTCGTGGTGGTCGAGGTCACCGCGGAGTTCGCGGCGGTGTTCGACGGGGAGTCGTTGCTACCCGAGGTGGTCCAGATGATCAGTCCGACGACGAGGGCGAGCACAGCCACCCCGACGCCACCGGCGACGATACGGCGTCGCCAGTAGATCTCGGGTGGAAGTGGGCCGTGCGGTTCGATCACGCGTCCACGCTAACGGCCAGCTTCCGACGCCCGGCTCACCCCGATCGGCGTGTCGCCGAAGAAAACGGGCCTGACCGGGGCAAAGTCTAAAGTTCGGGTTCAGGCCCGGGCCGGTCGCCGGTCACGACCACACGGCCGTCGGATCACGCGGACTTGGCGCTACCGACCTCGTGATGTCCGTGGTGATCCACGTGCACCGGGTTGACGTCACCGGCATAGCCCTGGCCGATGTCGCCGTACGAACCGCGAAGCTGGATGGCACCCTCGCTCAGCGCGTAGGTCAGGCCGACGATGGCGAGCTTCCCGTTGGCCACGCGGTCGGCGATGATGCGGCTGCGCTGCATGAGCAGTCGCCCGGTCTCCACCACGTGCCGTGCCTCGAATTCGTCGACGCGGGTCAGTCCCTCGCTGCGGCCGGCGAGGATGCTCGGGGTGACCCGCTCCACCACGTCGCGGATGTAGCCGCCGGGAATCTGTAGGTCGTCGAGCGCGTCGAGGGTGGCCTTCACCGCCCCGCAGCTGTCGTGTCCGAGGATCACGATCAGTGGCACCTCGAGCACCTCGGCGGCGTACTCGAGCGAACCGAGGACCGCGGAGTCGATCACGTGTCCGGCGGTGCGGACCACGAACATGTCGCCGAGCCCCTGGTCGAAGATGATCTCGGCGGCCAGACGCGAGTCCGCGCAACCGAAGAGCACCACGTGCGGGTGTTGGCCTGCGGCGAGCCGGGCGCGGTCCTCGATACCCTGACTGGGATGTTCAGACACGCCTTCGACGAATCGCCTGTTGCCTTCGCGCAGCACGTCCCACGCCTTTTTCGGGGTCAGTCCGATCATGGGGACTAGTGTGCCATCGCAAGCGCTACTCGGCTGGTTCGATCGCCACGAACGCGATCTGCCGTGGCGCCGCGAGGGCCTGTCCGGATGGCAGATCCTGATCAGCGAGATCATGTTGCAGCAGACACCGGTCGCGCGGGTGATCGCACCGTGGACCGATTGGGTGGGCCGCTGGCCGGTGCCGTCGGCGATGGCCGCCGAGACCCCCGGCGAGGTGTTGCGTGCGTGGGGAAAGCTGGGCTACCCGCGGCGGGCGCTGCGGCTGCACGAGTGCGCCCGCGTGCTCGCCGACGAGCACGACGACGCGGTGCCCGACGACGTGACGACGATGCTGACCCTGCCGGGTATCGGCGACTACACGGCACGCGCGGTCGCGTGCTTCGCCTACGGCCAGGCGGTCCCCGTCGTCGACACGAACGTCCGGCGCGTGATCGCGCGTGCGGTGCACGGCCGCGCGGAGCCCGGCAATCCGTCGCGCACGGATCTGACCGACGCCCAGGCGCTGCTGCCCCGCACCGGAGACGGTGAGTATGCGCCCGCCGCGCCCCGCTTCTCGGCGGCTCTCATGGAGTTGGGGGCACTGGTGTGCACCGCCCGCAATCCCGACTGCTCGGCCTGCCCGCTGACCGATTGCGCCTGGGTACGTGCCGGCCGCCCCGCCCATGCCGGAAAACCTCGGCGGACGCAGAAATTCGCGGGTACCGATCGCCAGGTGCGCGGACTGTTGCTCGACGTGCTGCGCGGCACCGACGCGGCGGTGGACCGGGCCCAACTCGACGTCGTGTGGGCAACCGATGTGGCACAACGTGATCGGGCACTCGACTCGCTGCTGGTGGACGGTCTGGTGGAACTCACCACCGACGGTCGATTCTGTCTGGCCGGCGAAGGAGATCGACGTCGCGTGGATTGATCCCGATGCCGAAGTCGTCACCGTTGCCACCCGGTCGGTTGATCGTGGTCTTCTCCAGACCCCGCGAGCTTGCTAGCGTGTCTGCTCATGACTGAGCCGCCGAATGATTCGACGCCACCCTCACCCGAATCCGATCCGCAGCAGCCGACACCGCCGCCCGCTCCGGGGCAACAGCCGCCCCAGTACGGATCACCCCAGTACGGCGAACCCCGGTACGGATCACCCCAGTACGGCGAACCCCAGTACGGATCACCCCAGTACGGATCACCTCAATACGGGTCACCTCAGTACGGCGCACCGGGCCAGCCGACTCCCCCGCAGCAGCCCGGCACCCCGCCCGGACCACAGCAACAGCCACCCCAGTACGGCACGCCCCAATACGGCGAACCCCAGTACGGCACGCCCCAATACGGGGCACCCCAATACGGCACACCGGAATACGGCGCCCCCGCCCCGGGCAGCGTCCCGCCGGGAAGCGTGCCTCCCCCGCCGCCGTATCAGGGCGCGCCGGCTCCCGGCTACGGCGCCGCGCAGCTTCCGCCCGACACCTTCAGCGTCGGCGAGTCGTTCGGGTGGGCGTGGAATCAGTTCAAGGCCAATCCCGGTCCGATGATCCTGCCCGGCGTGCTGATGCTGATCGTGGCGGTACTCGCCGCGGTTCTCGGCGCCACGGCCACGTCGTGGGCCGGCACCTCCACCACCGAGACGTACTCCAACCCCTACGGCGCCGACCTCACTTACACCACAACATCATTCGGTGTCGGCGCGACCATCCTGCTGATCATCGTCGAGATCCTCGTGTACCTCGTGGCGATCTACATCCAGGCGAGCATCGTCTCCGGTGCCGTGCGCGTGGCCAACGGTGAGCCGGTGTCGGCGAAGTCGTTCCTGGTGCCGATCCGCTTCGGTCCGGTGCTGGCCACCGCGATCCTGGTCGGCATCATCACCGGTATCGGCTATGCGCTGTGCGTCATCCCGGGCATCATCGCCATCTTCTTCCTGCAGTTCGCGGTGCTCGTGACCATCAGCGAGTCACTGTCGCCGGGTAAGGCGATGGGCCGCTCGGTCGACGTGACCAAGAATCGCGTCTCCGATTCGATTCTCACGCTGCTGGTGACCTGGGCGACCATGCTCGTCGGCGCCATCGTCTGCGGTATCGGTCTGATCGTCGCCGCGCCGCTGGCCGGCCTGTTCCAGGTGCACGCGTTCCGCCGGATCGTCGGCGAACCGGTCGTCCCCGCACCGGGTCCCGCCGCGCCCCCGGCAGCAGGCATCCAGTAGCAGCAGGCATGCAGTAGATCGGTCCCAGTAGGGATCAGTCCCTGTCCGGCAGACCGGACAGAAACGCCTCGACCGCCCCCCGGTACAACTGGGGGGCGTCGTCGTGGACGAGGTGTCCGGCACCGGCGGCACGCAGGTACTGCGCATGGTCGTTGACCGAGGCCATCTTTCGCATCTGGGCGGGCGGGGTCACCGAGTGTTCGGCCTCGATCAGCAGCGTCGGTACCGCCACGGCGCGCCATTGGTCCCAGAAGTCGCGTCGGCCCCATTCCTCGGCGATCGCCGCCCAGACGGGCAGCCGACCGTGCAGGTGCCCGTCGTCGAACGCCTCGTAGAAGTAGCGCCCGGCCACCGCGCCGAACATCTCCTCGGCCTGTTGCCGCGACTCGAAGCGCTCCGGCCACGAATCGAACCAGGGCGTCCAGCTCGCAGTGGTGCGGCCGCGGAAGTCCGGTGCCATGTCTTCGAGCACGAGTGCACTGACGAGTTCGGGATAGTCCGCGGCGGCGCACCACGCGTGCAGCGCCCCCATCGAATGGCCCACCAGCACAGCAGGTCCCAGGTCGATCCAGGTGAGGATCTCCGCCAGATCCCCGACGAAGCGCTCGGTGGACAGTTCCGCGTCGTCGGCGGGTTCGGGTGCATCGGCACCGGTGTGATACGCCGCGTCGAAGGTGAACACCCTCCCGTATCGGCGCAGCCACGGGATCTGACGTCGCCAGGTGCGGCCCCGGCCCATCAGCCCGTGCAGCAGGACGATCGGGCCGACACCGAGTCCAGCGAACGTGGCGGTCGCCTGGTCGGCGTCGGCAACGCGATCGGGCGCGGGGCGCTCACCACCCCGCGTGTCGGGGCCACCGTGGTCGAGCAGCCCGGTGGCGGCGGAAACCATCGCTGTCACAGCTCACGAGGTTAGTGCAGCCACCATCGCATCGCGGTGAGGCCGATAGGGTGGGCGCTATGGCAGTGGTCAAGATCAACGCAATCCATGTCCCCGAGGGCGCGGGCCCCGAACTCGAGAAGCGGTTCGCCCACCGCGCGCACTCCGTCGACGGCTCCAAGGGCTTTCTCGGCTTCCAGTTGCTGCGCCCGGTCAAGGGCGACGACCGGTACTTCGTGGTGACCCAGTGGGAGTCCGAGGAAGACTTCCAGGCGTGGGCGGCCGGCCCGGCGCGCGAGGCGCACGCCGGTGAGCGCGCGAAGCCGGTCGCCTCGGGTGCAGACCTCCTCGAGTTCGAGGTCGTGCTCGACGCCAAGCCCTCCGCCTGACACAGACGCCCTCGGCAACGACCGCGCCGTGGACGGCATCACAACGGAGGCGATGTTCCCGCTCGGCACCGTGTTGCTGCCGGGTGAGGAACTGCCGCTGCGCATCTTCGAGCCCCGCTACCGGCAGATGCTGACCGATTGCCTCGACGGTCCGCGGCGCTTCGGCCCCCCGCGCTTCGGTGTCGTGCTGATCGCTCGCGGTTCGGAGGTCGGCGGCGGGGATGTGCGCCACGATGTGGGCACCTTCGCGATGATCGACGAGGTGGCGCGCGAACCCGACGGAGAGGCCCTCCTGACCTGCACCGGTGGCGGGCTGTTCGAGGTGATCGAATGGTTGCCCGACGACCCCTATCCGCGGGCACGGGTCCGCTCGCTGCCGGGTCGGCGGGGCACGGCCGATGACCGCGATCGGCTCCTGGCCATCGGCGCGACGATCCGCGAGGTGATCGGTGAGGCGTACGCGCGTCGCGGCGCGGACCTGCCGGCGGCGATGCCCGCCTTCGACGCCGCCGACCTCGACGAGGTGGGTGTGTTCGGCTGGGCAGCGCGGCTGCCCATCGGACCGGCCGACCGTCAGTCGCTGCTGGAGGCACCTGATCGTGCGAGTCAGGTGCTCGTCCTGGCCGACGCGGTCGACGGCATCGCGGCGCGGGTGCGTTTCGGCAACTGAACCCTGCCGACCCCCTGCCGCAGAGTTAGAACGTGTTCTAGTATCGGTTGTGCCGCAGTTCACATCTGCCGCAGTTCACAACCGAGGAGCATGGATGACCCAGACCGTCGAGTCCCGACCGTCGAGCGACCAGTCCCCGCCCAGCGAGCAGACCTCGCTCTACATCGGCGGCCGCTGGGTGGCGCCACATTCCACCGAAACCCTCGAGGTGTACTCACCGGCCACCGGACAGCGCGTCGGATCGGTGCCGCTGGCCGACGACACCGACGTGGACACCGCGGTGCGCACGGCGCGCGCCGCCCTGGACTCCGGGGTGTGGGCCAACACCCCGCCCGCCGAACGCGCCGACGTGCTCGACCGTGCCGCCGCGCTCATCGAGGAGCGCACCGCACAGATCACCGGGATCGTGTCGGCCGAAATGGGCGCGCCACCGAGTGCGGTGACGACGCTGCAGCAACTCCCCGGGACCGGCGTGCTGCGTGCCTACGCCAACGCCGCTCGCGACTACGCCTGGCAGGAGTACCGGACGGGCATGTTCGGCACCACCCGGGTGACCCGGGAACCGGTGGGCGTGGTCGGCGCCATCACGGCCTGGAACGTGCCGTTGTTCCTCGTGTGCAACAAGTTCGGCGCCGCGCTCGCGGCGGGCTGTTCGGTGGTGCTCAAACCGGCGCCGGAAACGCCGCTCACCGCGAACCTGCTCGCCGAGATCTTCACCGAGGCCGGTGTTCCGGAGGGCGTGATCTCGGTGGTTCCCGGCGGTCCCGACACCGGCAAGGCGCTGGTGGCACACCCCGACGTCGACAAGATCACGTTCACCGGCTCCACCGCGGCGGGCAGGGTGATCGGCGCGGCCTGCGCCGAATCGCTCAAGCGGTGCTCGCTCGAACTCGGCGGAAAATCGGCGGCCATCGTGCTCGACGACGTCGACGTGAACAACATCGCCATGATGGTGTTCCTCGGGCTGTTCAACACCGGCCAGGCGTGCGTGGCGCAGACCCGTGTGCTGGTGCCACGCAGCCGTGAGGACGAGATCGTCGCGGCGATGGTGACCGCCGCGCAGGGCATGAAGGTGGGCCTGCCCGACGACCCCGAAGCGCAACTCGGTCCGGTGATCAGCGAGAAACAGCGCACCAAGATCGAGGGCTACATCGAGGCGGGCAAGCGGGCCGGGGCCACCGCGGCGCTGGAGGGCGCCCGACCGGCCGGCCTCGACGACGGCTACTTCCTCACGCCGACGATCTTCCGCGACGTCACCAACGACATGACGATCGCCCGTGAGGAGATCTTCGGCCCGGTGCTCTCGGTGATCGCCTACGACGACGTCGATGAGGCCATCTCGATCGCCAACGATTCCGACTACGGCCTGGCCGGCACGGTGTGGACCTCCGACGTCGAACGCGGGATCGCCATCTCCGAGAAGATCCGTACCGGCACGTTCGGCATCAATTTCTACGCCATCGACCCCGGTTCGCCGTTCGGCGGCTACAAGAACTCCGGCATCGGCCGCGAATGCGGTCCGGAGGGTCTGGAATCGTTCGTCGAACACAAGTCGACGATGCTGCCGCTGGGCTACGAGGTGAGCCCCCACGACTGAGCGCCGAATCGGCGCGAAGAACCCCCGGGCGGGTCAGGGCGCCGGCATCGTCGACGAGGACGGTGCCGGCGCCCCCGTCTGTGGGCCCGGCTGTGGGCTGGTGGGTGCGGCGGGTGCCGAACCCGGTGCGGGTAGCGGGATGGCTCCCGGCGGCGGCGTCTGGGTGCGGGAGATACGGCTGCGGAACGAGTCGTCGGTGATGACGTCGATGGTCTCGATCAGCCAGCGGCCGTCACGCCGGACCATCGAGAAGGTCAACCGGCTCGGGTCCACCCGGACGAGTTCCTTGCCGTTGCGGGTAACCGACTGGTTCATGAAGATCAGCACGGTAGACGTGTCGCGGGTGTTGGCGACCACTCCGGCATCCTGGATCACCGCCTGCGACACCACACGCTGCTTGCGCACACCCTCGACGAAGTCGTCGGAGGAGTCCGACAGCGGCTTGGCGATGAGTTTGTCGTACTCCGACTTGGCCGATCCGGTGACCGCTTCCTTCGACCGTTGGACGTGGTCGGCCACGTTCACCGGGTCGTAGCCGAACATGGTGGTGGCGTAGTCGCGGGCCGCCGCGAGCGACGTGGCGCGTGCGGTCTCCACGCTGCGGGCGTCCCAGTAGCGGAAACCGAGGATTCCGGCCGACGCCAGCGAGGCGACCACGAGTAGCCCGAGAATCGCGCCGGTCAGCCATCGACGCCCGATGCGCGCGGTGAGGGCGGCCATCAGGTGACCCACTCGAAGTCGGTCATCTTGAGGTCCCCGTTGATGCGGGTGATGTCTATCCGCCACCGGAACGTCTGCACCACCAGCTCCTGCTTGGGGTCCTGGGGCTGCATCTCCCAGCCGTAGACCAGGATCACCGATCCCTCGTCGGGCGTCGAGCGCGTCACCGCATCGCTGATGATCTGCGAACTCACCGTTTGCTTCTGGTCACGGATGAGGCTGACCACCTGTGCCATCGACTGCCGGATACGTTGCTGGGCTGCCCCGCTCGTCTTGTCCTGCACGGTTTGCAGCGCCTTGTCGACGTTGCCCGGGTTGAGCGAGGTGAGGTTGATCGTCATCTGTCGCGCGAACGCCGAGTACTCCGCGCGCAGCTCGTTGCGGTGGTCGATGCGGGCGGTACCGACCGCGAACAGCACCGACGCCACCGTCGCGGCCACGATCACCACCACGGCGGCGGTGACCGCGAGGATCGGGCCGAGCGCACGGCTGCGCGACACCCGGGCCGTGCGCGTGACCGGCGCCCCGGCCTGCCTGCGCGCCCGCCGCTCGCGGTAGCTCAGCCCGGCGTCGACCGTGCCCACTTCCCCGTCGACCGTGCCCACTTCCCCGTCGACCGTGCCCGGATCCTCGTCGACCGTGCCCGGATCCCCGTCGAGCGTGCCCACTTCCCCGTCGACCGTGCCCAGATCCCCGTCGACCGTGCCCGGCTCGGCTGTCGCGGGCGTCTCCGGTACCGCCCGATCGGGTTTGCGTTTGCGGCGCAGCGGAGCCGACCGCACGGGTGTGGCGCCGGTGGCGCGCCCGGTCACCGGCCCACTCCGTCGGTGATCAGACTCTGCCACGTGCTGTCTCGTCCCTGCTCGTTCCGGCCGGTCCCGGCGTTGTAGGTCTTTCCGTCGGGGCCGATGAAATCCCCCGACTCCGGATCGTACGTGGTGCCGTACACGGCGGGTCCGGGCTCATACGACGACGGCGATCCCGGTGTGGTCTGGCCGGTGGGCGCCGGGATCACCCCCGGGATGCCGTTGGGGAACGGCACGTTGTTGTTCGACAGCGGCTTGTAGCCCTCCCGGCACCCCTCCGGCGTGGCCGCACGACGCCCCGGGAACTCGGCGCACGGGAAATTGCGGGCACCGCGCACCGCGATCGACGAATCCTGCGGCAACCGGCACAACAGTCCCGGCGGCAGATCGCGGGCGGTCTGGATCGCCGGGGAACGCCACTGCGATGGTGGCAGGAAGCCCACCGTGCACGGCGGCGGATCCTGCAGACCCAGCGAGAACAGGACACTGGGACCGTACTCGGGCGACCCCGAGTTGACGGCGGTGAGCAGCGCACTCATCAGCCGCGGATAGATCACCAGCACCTGCTGCAGATTGGGCAGATAAACCGCCAGCGTCTTCGACGCCACCCCGAGGTTGCTGATCAGCATCGGCAGGGTCTGATCCATCGCGGCGAACAGCTGCTGCGACACCGCCGCCGTCGTCGGCCCCTTGGTGAGGATGTCGGTGATCTCCGGGTTGTTCGCGCGCAACTGGTCGGTCACCTTCATCACGTCCGACGTCCAGGCACGGATCGCTCCGGCGGTGGCGGTCTGCGTGGCCAGCAGCGGACCGGCCTGTTCCACCAGGTCGATGGTGACGTCGACGTTCTTGGTGGCGTCGTCGACGAGCAGCGTCATCGAATCGAGGAGCCTGCGCAGGTCCTCACCGGTGCCGTTGAACGCCCCGAACGCCTCGTCCATCACGTTGCGCAGCTTCGTGTCGCCCACCTTGGCGAGCAGCGCGTTGGCCTGGTCGAGGACCGACGAGATCTCCACCGGGATGTCGGTGCTGTGCACCACCGATCCGTCGTGGAGGTGGCCGCCGTCGCCGTTGGCGCCCGGGGGCGGCGTGAACTCGACGAACTGTTCACCCACGGCCGACTGGCTGCGCACCGAGGCCCGCGACGACGCGGGGATCTCGGTGCCGCTGCGGATCGACAGTGTCGCCGCGACACCGTCGGGCGTCAGTCGCACCTCGCTGACCTTCCCGACGTTGACGCCGCGGAAGCTGACGTTCGCGTTCTTATAGAGGCCGCCGGTGCTCGGCAGCAGCAGCTGCACCTGGTAGCGGCCCACGCCGACCATCGCGGGCACCCGCACGTAGTACACGGCCATCGCCACCACCGCGATCACGGTGACGATGGTGAAGATCGTCAACTGGATGCGCACGAAACGGGTGATCTTCATCGGCCACCGGCCTGCGTAGGCGGGGTTTGCGCGCCGCCGGGAACCAGGGGCGATGTGAACGGGTCGAGACCACGTTTGGCCGCCCCCGCCGGTGCCCCGGCCACGGCCTCGGGGCTGACCAGTCCGCTGGTCATCAGGATCGAGCTCTTGAGTTTGTTCACCGTCAGGTCGAGCACCAGGTCGGAGTTCACATAGTCGCCCTTGACGATGTCCGGGATGGTGTCCTCCAGGAACGGGAAGGTCAGCAGGATCCGGAGCGAGGACGGCAGCGCCGGGCCTGCCGCCGCCAGCCCGCCGAGCGCGGGGTTGAGGTTGGCGACGATGGTCTTGATGTCCTCTCTGTTGGCGTCGAGGACGTCGTTGGTGGTCGCCGACAATTTGCCCAGCGACACCAGGGTGGCGACGAACTTCTCCCGTTCGTCGTTGAGCAGGCGGAGGATCTGCGGGCCGTCGGCGAGCGCCTTCTCCACGGTGGGGGCCTGCTCGTTGAGGGTGCCGGTGAGGCGGTTGAGACCGTCCATGGCCGCGATGATGTTGTCGGTCTGTCCGTTGAGGTTGGTGACCAGCGTGTTGAGCCGGGGTATCAGCGCGCGGATCGACTTCGCGTTGCCGCCGAGGATTTCGCTCAGTTCGTGGGTGACGTCGCCCAACTGCGACAATCCGCCGCCGTTGAGCACCACCGACAGCGCACTGAGTACCTGTTCGGTGGTCGGGAAGGCGCACTGGGGAACCTGCTGTGCGGAGTTGATGTCGGCGACCGGGGCCGCGCCGCCGGGTGACGGAATGTTGTCCTGTTCCGGGCAGTTCGGCAGCGGGATCTGGTCGCCGGCGCGCAGATACCCCTGGCGGGGGCGCGGTGGCGGCACGATCGACAGATGCGTGGACCCGAGGACGCTGGTCATCCCGACCATCACGTACGACCCGACGGGCACCTTGACGCCCGGGTTGAGCCGGATGGGTACGTTCGCGTGCCAGTCGGGGCCGACGGTGACGCGCCCGACGCTGCCGACGGTGACGTCGTCGATCATGACGGGCGCGTTGTTGGTGAGCCCGGACGCGGTCGGGATCACCGCGCTGATCTGGTAGCTGCCGTTGTCGGTGCCCTGGGCGCCGGGCACCGGCAGACTCGACGCCCCGGAGAAGCCACACGCCGACGCGATCAGGGCCACCGCGACCAGCGTCAGGCCCAGCCGGACGCGGTCGGCGCGCCGTGTGCCACCGGGTTGCATCAGCCTTCACCTCCCCACGGCACGAGCAGCGCGCCCAGCGGCCCGTTGCCGCGGCGGGTCTGCGCGTCCTGGTCGCGGATGCCCTGCTGCGCGCGCGCCTTCACGTCCGCGTTCTGATAGGTGATCTGGCTGGGCAGCGCGCTGATGCCGACGACGGGATCGGAGAGGAACGGCGGATAGGCCACCGCGATGTTCGACAGCAGGGGCGCGAGGACGTCGACGCATTTGGCGACGTCGGCTTCGCTCTGACCCGGGCGGTTGTTGGCCTCCATGGTGCCGCACAGCAGGGTGATGAGGTTGTTGCCCATGCCGAGGCCGAACACCCCCGACAATGCGCCGGTCAGGGGGTTGTAGATGTTGTAGAAGTTGGCCAGCTGGTTGGGCGCCGAGTGCAGCAGCCCACGCAGCTTTTCGTCCTTCTCGGCGAGGATGCGGGTGGTGGTGGCCAGGCCGGCGACCGAGGAGGTCAGCGCCTGCTTGTTCTGGGCGATGAAGGGCTGGACGTCGGTCATCGCCGAGTCGAGGTTGTGCATCGCCCCGTCGAGGGCGGTGGTGTTGTCGGCGAGGACATCGTTCACCGACGCCATCCGCCCGTTGAACTGGACGAGTTCCTCGTGGCTCGTGGAGAGCGCGTCGGTGAGTTTCTGCAGGTTGCGGATGGTGGCGAAGAGGTCGTCGCGCCCCGATGACAAGGTGGTCAGCACATCGGACATCTCGGTGATCGAGCTGTTGATGGCCGGCCCGTTGCCCTCGAGGTTCGCGTCGGCGACGTCGATGGCCCGCGCCGCCGACCCCTTGTCGGCGCCGTCGGGGCCCACCGCCTTGGTGAGTTCGCCGAGCTGGCGCTTCACGTCGTCCCACTCCATCGGGACGGCGGTGCGTTCCATCGGGATTGCGGCCCCGTCGCCGAGTTGCGCTCCGCCGGCGTACACCGGGGAAAGCTGGATGAACCGGCCCGACACGAGGCTCTGGGCGACGATCACCGCGCGCGCGTCGGCGGGGATCGGCGTGGATTTGTCGACCTCGAGGGTGACCTTCACATCGCTGGCGCGCGGGGTGATGGTGGCCACCCGGCCGACGTCGACGCCGATCACCCGGACCGGATCGCCCTGGTAGAGCCCGTTGACCGACGCGAAGTAGGCGGTGAACGTCTTGGTGGTGGCCCGGCCGTAGGCGGCGTAGCCGAGCACCGCGGCCACCACCAGCGCCACCACCAGCGCGGCGATCGTCCACGATTTCCGGCTCAGACTCACCGACGGTCGCATCGCCATGTCAGCCACCTCCCCGGGGTGAGGTGGCCGGCGGGGGCGTCGGGTACGTGGGCGACGGGGCCGGTTGGCCCGGCGGGTACTGCGGGGTGGGCGGGGCGACGCTCCACGCCTGGGGCAGCAGCGGGAAACCGCTGTAGGAGAACGCCTTGGCCACCTCGGGGTACTTCTGCTGCAGGATCTTCATGAACGTCGCGGTGTAATCGCCGAACGTCGGGATGCCCACCAGGGATTCGAAGCGTGGTCCCGACGCCACCGCCTCGCCGAGCGCGTTCGCGTACGGACCGAGCCGGTCGATGGTCTCCTTCAGGTTCGCCTCGTTGTCGTTGAGGATCTGCGTGACGGCGTTGAGTTTGTCGAGCACCGGGGTGAGTTGTGCGTTGTTGTCGGCGATGAATCCGGAGATCTGCGCGGCCACGTCCCGGGTGCCGGTGAGTAGCTGTGCGATGGCGGCCCGCCGGAAGTCGAGTTCGCCGAGCAACGCGTTGGCGTCGACGAGCATCTGGTTGATCTGTTTGCTGCGGTCGCCGACGATGCGGGTGACACCGCTCGCCTTCGCGAGCAGCTCACGCAGGGTGTTGTCGCGGTCGGCGATGGCCTTCGACAGTCTCGACACCCCGTCGACGGCGCCGCGCACCCCGTCGGGTGTCTCGGAGAACGTGAACGACAAGGTGTCGAGCGCCTTGTTGAGCTGGTCGGTGTCGGTGCGCGAGAGCGTGTTGGTGGAGACGTCGAGCGCGTCGCTCAGCGAGTACGGCGCGATGGTGTTGCGGTTGGGGATCTCTCCCCCGGGCCTGATGCGGCCGCCGCCGTGCGGCACCACCGTCAGATTCCGTCGACCGAGCACCGTTTCGGTCTTGACGGCCGCCTGCGTGTCGGTGCCCATGATCACGGTGTCGTCCATCGTCCACGTCACCGCGGCCTTGGTGCCCTGCGGCGTGGGTGCCAGCGCGATCTTGGTGACGGTGCCCACCTTGACCCCCGACACCGTCACGATGTCGCCACTGACGAGGCCGCCGGCGTCGTCGAAGTAGGCGGTGTAGGTGCTGATCGGCGACAGGTAGGGCAGGCGGTCCATCTGCATCGCCACGATCACCACCAGCGCGGTGACCACCACGCCGATCACACCGATCCGCATCCTGCTGCTCATGTGGCCGCGCACCGCCCGCCTGCTTTGGTGGTGTCGCCCATGACGTTGATCGCGGTGAAGAAGTACTGCTTGCCGTCGGGCCCCGACAGCAGCAACCGGATGCGGCAGAAGAAGATCTGCAGCCACGCGCCGTAGCTGCCGAGGTTCGACAGCTTCTTGTAGTCGGAGGGCAGCCGGTCGAGCAGTGACCGCAGGTAGGGCTCGGCCTTGAGTAGTTCGGCCGACGTCGATCCGGTGTTGGTGATCATCTGCTGCAGATCGGGTCGGGTGGCGCCGAGCAGGTCGGCCAGACCGGTGGTGGCCTGCGCGGTCTGGGTCAGTGAGTTGCCGATGGCGCCGCGCTGGGCGGAGAGTCCGGTGATCAGCTGCTGGAGCTGGTCGATGCTCACGTCGAGGCCGTGCTTGTCGCCGTCGAGGGTGCCGAGCGCCTCGTTGAGGTTGTCGATCACCTCGCCGATCAGGCGGTCCTTGTCGGCGAGCGCGCCGGTGAACGACGCCGTCTCGGTGAGCAGGTCGGTCAGCGCCTCGCGCTGTGCGCGGCCCTGGAACACCTCGATCAGCGAGGCCGACAGCGTGTTCACCTCGTCGGCGTCGAGGGTGCGGAACAGGGGTTTGAATCCGCCGAGCAGCTTGTCGAGGTCGAGGGCGGGTTCGGTCTGGCCGATGGGAATGGTGGCTCCCGCGGACAGTACGTCGCTGGGGTCGCCGGTGCCCTGCGCGAGTTCGAGGTAGCGGTCGCCGGTGAGGTTCTCGTAACGGATCAGGGCGCGCACCGACGCGGGGAGCCGGTATTTCTCGTCGACGCTGAACGACACCACGGCGTCGTTGTCGCGGTTGAGCGCCACCTTGTCGACGGTGCCCACCTCGACGCCCGCGATCTTCACCTTGGAGCCCGATTTCATCTCCGACGCGCTGGTGAACACGGCGGTGTAGTCGTCGGACGAACCGGGCCGGTAGTTGCTGAACACCACCACGAGTCCGACGAACACGAGGATCATCACCACCGCGAACGCGGCCAGCTTGATCGCGGTGGCGCGGAACGCGCGCGAACGGTTATCCACGCGGCGGCTCCCCGAACAACAACTGGAAGAGCTTCTGGCCGTTGAGCTTTGGGGTGGTGCGAGGCTGGTAGGGCACCGGCGCGTTATCGGTCACGTAGAAGCCGGTGTGCTCCTTGGTCGTCGGGTTGCCCAGTGCGCCCGCACACGTCGGGGGTCCCGCGGCGGCCACCAGCGGCAGGCTCTCCGGGTAGGTGTACGGGTCGGTGCCCGGCTGCAGGCCCGCATACAGCAGGAGGTTGTCGTTCTTGCCGCCGAGCAGCGGCTGGGCGAGCTCGGCCGCACTGGCCGACGCGGTGAGGAAACACTTGATTCCGGGGGCCTGCGCACCGAGCAGCTGCGACACCGGGTTGAGATCCTGCAACTCGGCGATCAGCGTCGCCTTGCTCGGGGCCAGCACCCCGTCGATCGTGTCGGCCATCCCCGTCGCGTTGATGAGCAACGCGTCGAGGTTGCGTGAGTTGGCCACCAGGGTGTCACCGACGAACGTGGCGTTGTCCACCGTGCGCATCAGATCCGGCATGGCGTCGGCGTACACGTCGGTGGCGCCGGCGGTCTGCCGCAGCGTCTCGTCGAGGGCGGGCAGGTGCGGATTGGTCGTCGCCAGCAGATCCGACAGCTGATCGAGCGCCGCACCGATGTGGGCGCCGTGTCCCGACAGGGCCGTGTTGACCGCGCCCATCACGGCGTTGAGCTTGTCGGGCTGCAGATCGGCGAGCACGTTGACCAGCTGCTGGTACACGGTGTTGAGCTCCACCACCACGTGGTCGGCCTCGATCACGTCGCCGCCACGCAACCGACCCTGCGGCCCGGATTCGGGCACCACAAGAGTCACCGCCTTCGCCCCGAAGACGGTGTTGGACTTGATGTCGGCGGTCACGTTGGCCGGGACGTGATCGATCTGGGCGGTGTCGATGTCGAGGACGAGCACGGCGTGTCCGTCACGCTGCGAGATCGACCCCACCCGTCCCACCGGCACGCCACGCAGTGTCACCTTGGCGTCGGGACTCATCACCAGGCCGGCGCGCGGGGAGATCAGCGTGACGTGCTGGGTGTCGGCGAACCAGCCGAGGAACTGCGCCGCTGCGCCGACGATCACCGCGACGATGGCGCCGACCATGATGACCGCGGCGGTCTTGCGGACCCGAGGGCTGCGTTCGGCACGTCGCACCATCGTCAGCCCGCCAGGTTGAATTTGCCGTCGGCCCCGTAGATGGCCAGCGAGGTGAGCAGGGTGATCGCGACGACGACGACCAGTGAGGCACGGACCGCATTGCCCACGGCGACGCCCACCCCCACCGGACCGCCGCCGGCGTTGTAGCCGTAGTAGGTGTGGATGAGCATCACCGCGATCGCCATGCAGATGGCCTGCACAAATGACCACAGGATGTCCGACGGGATCAGGAAGGTGTCGAAGTAGTGGTCGTAGACGCCGGAGGACTGTCCGTACAGGAACACCGTGGCGAAGCGGCTCGCGAGGAACGCGGCCAGCGACGCCAGGGAGTAGAGCGGGATGATCGCGATCATCCCCGCCACGATGCGGGTACTCACCAGAAACGGGATCGACGAGATCGCCATCGTCTCGAGCGCGTCGATCTCCTCGCTGACGCGCATGGCGCCGAGTTGCGCGGTGGCACCCGCCCCGATGGTGGCCGCGAGCGCGATACCCGCGATCACCGGCACCGCGATGCGGACATTGATGAAGGCGGAGAAGAACCCGGTGAGCGCCTCCACCCCGATGTTGGCCAGCGAGCTGTAGCCCTGCACCGCGATGGTGCCGCCGGTGAACAGCGTGAGGAACCCCACCACCACCACCGTTCCGCCGATCATGGCGAGCGCACCGGACCCCATCGAGATCTCCGCGATCAGCCGCAGCGTCTCCTTCTTGTACTGCCTCAGCGCGCGCGGGATGGCGATAATGCTGTCCCAATAAAACAGTGCTTGGTCACCGATTTGATTCCAGTCCTCGCCCGCGCGTTTCACCGCGACGCGGGCCGTCTGCAATCGGGTGGTGAACGGAAGGACCATCGCTCAGCCCGCCGTTGCCTTGATACCGACGGCGGTGACCACCACGTTGACGACGAAAAGTGCCATGAAGGAGTAGACGACGGTTTCGTTGACCGCGTCACCGACACCCTTCGCACCGCCCTTCACGTTCAGTCCCTGGTAGCACCCCACCATCCCGGCGAAGAGTCCGAACAGGGCCGCTTTCACCATCGAGATCATCAGCTCGCTGAAGCCGGTGAGGAGGGTAAGGCTAGCGATGAATGCGCCGGGATTCACATCCTGGAGATAGACCGAAAACATGAACCCGCCGCCGATGCCGATGGTGCACACAAGGCTGTTGAGCAGCACCGCGACGCCGGTCGACGCGATGATCCGCGGTACGACGAGCCGATGCACGGGATCGATGCCGAGCACCTTCATCGCGTCGATCTCCTCGCGGATGGTGCGGGCGCCCAGGTCGGCGCAAATGGCCGTGGCGCCGGCACCTGCCACGATCAGCACGGTGACGATCGGGCCGATCTGCGTGATGGTGCCCAATGCGGCCCCGGCGCCCGAGAGGTCCTGCGCGCCGATCTCACGCAGCAGGATGTTGAGCGTGAAACTGACCAGGACGGTGAACGGGATGGCGACGAGCAGTGTCGGCATCATCGACACCCGGGCGATGGCCCATGACTGCTCTACGGTTTCGCGCCACTGGAACGGCCGACGGAAGAGTTCTCGCGAGGAATCGACGCCAAGTGCGACGAAATCACCCACGCCCTCCATGGGGCCAGCAAGCCAGCCAACCAAACCAGCACTCCTCACCCTTCGGACACTCGCGAAACTAGCACGCCACAGAATGTCCAGTGGGTCAGTTGACCAGCCCTGTCGCCGAGAATGTCCGGTCGGGATCACGATCGGCGAAGTACGCCACGAGGGTCTTCGCCAGATCGTCGTCGTCCCACGCGTCGCCGTCGGCGCGAAAGACCTTGTCGACGGTGGGTGCGGCCATCAGGGTGACCTGCCGACCGTGCACCACGAACACCTGACCGGTGATGGCATCGGCGTCCTCGGATGCGAGAAATGTGACGAGACGCACGACGTGGTCGGGTGCCAGCGGATCGACGCCGTCGTCGGGCGCGTCGCCGAAGACGTCGGCGGTCATCGCGGTCCGTGCGCGCGGGCAGATCGCGTTGGCGCGCACCCCGTAGGACTTCAGTGCGCGTGACGCCGACAACGTGAGTGCGGTGATACCCGCCTTGGCGGCGCCGTAGTTCGCCTGCGCGGGCGGCCCGAACAGACCGGCCTCCGACGAGGTGTTGATCAGCCTGCCGTAGACCGGGGCGCCCGCCTTCTTCGACTCCGACCGCCAGTGCACGGCGGCGTTGCGGTTGAGCAGGAAATGACCGCGCAGGTGTACCCGGATCACCAGGTCCCAGTCGTCGTCGGTGAGGTTGAAGAGCATCTTGTCGCGGACCACTCCGGCGTTGCTCACCACGATGTCGAGTCGTCCGAGGTCCTCGGTGGCGGTCCGCATGATCTCGGTGGCGGTGGCCGAGTCGGAGATGTCGCCGGGTACCTGCACGGCCGTACCACCCGCCGCGGTGATGGCGTCGGTCACGTCGCTGTCGGCGAGCGCTGCGGGTAGGTCGTTGACGATGACGGTCGCGCCGGCCGTGGCCAATCCGATGGCTTCTGCCCGGCCGAGGCCGGCGCCCGCCCCGGTCACCACCGCTACCCGGTCACTGAGCGACTCGACCATCCCCACACCCCTCTCGACGAAACTAGAACTTGTTCTAACACGTTAGCCGCGGGGCGGGACGAGGAGGTGGGTTTTCGATCGATCGATCTCACTCGAGCGACAGCGCGGACTTGGGGCACCCGGCCACTGCGGCCCGCACCTCCTCCACCCGGTCGGCGGGTACCTCGTCGGAGAGAATCACCAGGTAGTCGTCGTCATCGAGGTCGAAGAAGTCCGGCGCCAGGCCCACGCACACGGCGTTGGACTCGCATAGGTCGAAATCTGCCTTGATTCGCATTGGGAGCACTCCTCGCTGTCGGCCTCGATGGTTGACGGGCCGAGTGGATACAGGTTAGAACGTGTTTCAGAACTTGGCGAGTGCCCACGACGACGGACGAGGTTCCCATGCGCATCGCATACACGGATGAACAGTCGCAGTTGCGGCGGGAACTGCGGTCGTATTTCGCCGGGCTGATGACCGACGAGCGCCGCGCCGCGCTCGTCGGCGGTGTCGGCGAGCTGGGCGAGGGCGACGCCTACCGGGACGTGGTGGCCCAGATGGGGTGCGACGGCTGGCTGGCGTTGGGCTGGCCCACCGAATACGGGGGCCAGAACCGGTCGATGATGGATCAGCTCATCTTCACCGACGAGGCCGCGATCGCCGGCGCGCCGGTCCCCTTCTTGACCATCAACTCGGTGGCGCCGACGATCATGCATTACGGGACGCCGGAGCAGAAGTCGTTCTTCCTGCCGCGGATCGCCGCCGGCGAACTGCACTTCTCGATCGGGTACTCCGAGCCCGGCGCGGGCACCGACCTGGCCGCGCTGCGCACCACCGCCGTGCGCGACGGCGACGAGTACGTCGTCAACGGGCAGAAGATGTGGACCTCGTTGGTGCAGTACGCCGACTACATCTGGCTGGCGTGTCGCACCGACCCGGCCACCGGTGAACCCGGCGGCAAGAAGCATCGCGGGATATCCATGCTGATCGTGCCCACCGACAGTCCCGGCTTCAGCTACACCCCGGTGCACACGATGTCAGGGGTGGACACCAGCGCCACCTACTACTCCGATGTGCGGGTGCCGACCACGGCGCTGGTGGGCGACGAGGGCGGTGGCTGGCCGCTGGTGACCAATCAGCTCAACCACGAGCGCGTCGCGTTGTGCAGCGCGGCGCCGATTCAGACCGCCCTGCGCGAGACCGTGGCGTGGGCGCAGCAGTCCAAGACCGGCGACGGGCAGCGCGTCATCGACAGCCCGTGGGTGCGGACGAATCTCGCGCGCGTCCACGCGAAGGTCGAGTACCTCAAACTGATCAACTGGAAGATCGCCTCGGTCTCCTCATCCGGGGGGTCGCCGAGCCCTGCCGACGCGTCGGCGACCAAGGTGTTCGGTACCGAATTCGCCACCGAGGCCTACCGGCTGTTGATGGAGATCCTCGGCCCGGCCGCCACACTGCGTCAGGGCAGCCCGGGTGCGCATCTGGCCGGCCGACTCGAGCGCTATCAGCGCACGTCGTTGATCCTCACGTTCGGTGGCGGCACCAACGAGATCCAGCGCGACATCATCGGGATGCTCGCCCTCGGGCTGCCCCACCAGCGCCGCTGATCGAGATCCCTCACCGTCGAAGGAAGCCACACAATGGATTTCACTCTCCCCGAATCCGGCGAGGATGTGCGCGGCCTGGCGCACGACATCGTCGGCAAGATCAGTTCACCCGAGCGCGTCGCCGAACTCGAAGTCACCAGGGCACCCCTCGACCACGAACTCTGGCGTGAACTCGGCGCTGCGGGCCTTCTCGGCCTGGAGGTGCCGTCGGCCGTCGCGGGTGATCGCGGCGGCGATCTCACCGCGGTCGAGAACATGGTTGTCGCCGAGCAATTGGGCCGCGCTTTGGCCCGTGTCCCGTTTGCGGCGCACGCGTTCACCGCCATGCCGCTGATCGCCGCACGTGGCAGCACCGCGTTACGCGAGACGGTCGTCGGACCCGGCGCCGGCGGTGAGCTGATCGTCACCGTCGCATTCGAGGAGGACCTCGGCGTCGACCCCGGCTCGCCGGCGGCCACCGCGGACAACGGTGTCCTCACCGGGACCAAGGTGAATGTCCCCTACGCACCGGCCGCCGACCTTCTTCTCGTCAACGCGATCGGCGCCGACGGCCCCGTCGTGGTGGTCGTCCGCACGGATGCGGACGGCGTGACGGTCACGCCCACCACATCGACCGGACTCATCCCCACCGCCCAGGTCGATTTCGCCGATGTCGGCATCGGCGGCGATGACATCCTGGACGGCGGTGCGGCAGCGGTACACGACGTCGTGAATCGATTCACCCTGGCAATCTGTGCCGAGCAATCCGGAATCGTCTCGCGCGCACTCGAACTCACCGCCGAGTATGCGCGCGAGCGCGAACAGTTCGGTCGGGCGATCGGCTCCTTTCAGGCGGTTGCGCAACGCCTGGCAGACGGATACATCGACGCTCAGGGATTGTCGCTGACCACCACCCAGGCGGCATGGCTGTTGGCCGGGGCGCACACCGACTCCGCGGTGACCGACATCGAACTGCGCACCGCGATCGCCACCGCCAAGTTCTGGGCGGCCGAAGCAGGGCACCGCGTCGCGCATACGACCGTGCATGTGCACGGCGGCGTCGGCCTCGACACCAGTCATCCCGCGCACCGATTCTTCCTGCGCGCCAAGCAGAACGAATTCACCCTGGGTTCGGCGAGCACCGTGCTGCGCCGGATCGGAGATGCGCTGGCCACCGAGCCTGCGTGACGGCCCCGTCGAGCGTGCCCAGAATTCCGTCGAGCGTGCCCAGTTTCGCTGGTCGAGCGTGCCCACATCCGCCGGTTGAGCGTCCAGTTTCGCTGGTTGAGCTTGTCGAAACCACCCGCCGCCGCCCACATCCGCGGGTCGAGCGCGCCCATTCGCTGGTTGAGCTTGTCGAAACCACCCGCCCCCGCCCACATCCGCCGGTCGAGCGTGCCCATCCGCCGGTCGAGCGTGCCCATCCGCCGGTTGAGCTTGTCGAAACCACCCGCCCCTGCCCACATCCGCTGGACGAGCGTGCCCATCCGCCGGTCGAGCGTGCTCATCCGCTGGTCGAGCGTGCCCATCCGCCGGTCGAGCGTGCCCATCCGCCGGTCGAGCGTGCCGATCCGCTGGTCGAGCGTGCCCATCCGCCGGTCGAGCGTGTGCAGTTTCGCTGGTTGAGCTTGTCGAAACCACCCGACCGGGCACGCTCAACGCGAGACCGGGCACGCTCAACGCGAATCCGGGCACGCTCGACGGTAACGGCTACTCCAGCGTCTTTCCCAGCCGCGCAACCGATTCCTCGTACTCACTCACCAGATCGGCGACGAGTTCGGCGACCGGGGTGATGGCATCGCACCGGCCGACGATCTGCCCGGCGGGCATCGCGACCACATCAGGATCGTCGGCGTGCGAGATGCGCGAATGAGCCTCGGCGACGAGGAGATTCTGCAGCGGCATGGGCAGCGGATCGGGTGCGTTCGCGGCGTCCCAGGCATCGGTCCACTTCGTCTTCAACAGGCGCGCAGGCTTTCCCGAGTAGATCCGACGTCGCACGGTGTCTCGCGACGACGCCGCCAGCAGCGCCTTCTGCACGGTCGACGGCCCATCACCCACCGCACCCAGCTTGTACTCGGCCGCGGTAAGCCAGTAGGTGCCCATCCACACGCCTTGGGTACCGAGCGCGATCGCGGCCGCCATCTGCCTGCCGCTGCCGACACCGCCCGCGGCGAGCACCGGCGCCCGATCCCCCACCGCGTCCACCAGTTCGGGCCACAGCACCATCGAGGTCACCTCACCGGTGTGGCCACCACCCTCGTATCCCTGCGCGATCACGATGTCGACCCCTGCGTCGACATGATGCAGCGCATGCTCTTTCGCCCCGGCGAGCGCGGCCACCTGCACACCGTTCTCGTGCGCCACGGCGATCACATCAGGCGGCGGCGACCCCAAGGCGTTCGCGATCAGCTTGATCTGACCGTACTTTCGCGCATGCTCCATCGCCACGTCGACGTGCGAACGCGCCACCGAGTGCAACCAGCCCAGCACCCCGGCGTCGAGGCGCTCCCCGTCGGGCAGCGGTGGCACCCCGAGATCGTCGAGGGTGCGTTCGACAAACGCGCGATGCTCGGGCGGAATCATCGACTCGAGATCCACCTTGCTGCCCTCGGTGGGGATCTTGGCCGGCATCACCACGTCCACCCCGAACGGCCTGCCGTCGGTGTGCTCGTGCATCCACTCGAGCACCTCGTCGAGCTCGGCCGGATCGTTGAAGCGCACGCAGCCGAGTACCCCGAAGCCACCCGCCCGGCTCAACGCGGCAGCCACGTCCTGGCTCGGCGTGAACCCGAAGATCGGATAGTCGATGCCGAACCGCTCGGTCAGCTCCGTGGTGATGATGTTGTCGCTCATCCGATCACGCCCTTCCCGAGAGGACCTGCACCGAGTCGTCGGCCGGCCGGGACTCGGTGATCTGCGTACCCCACCGATAGTTCGGCTTGCCTGCCGGTGACCGTTTCACCTCATCCACGAACCACACGCTGCGCGGACACTTGTATCCGGCAATGTGCTCGCGCACAACGCTGTTGAGGTCGATCACCGTGGGTCGTCGATCACTGCGGGTGGCCACCACCGCTGCCACGCGTTGACCGTACCGTTCATCGGGCACTCCCAAGACGAGCACGTCGAACACATCGGGATGCGCCTTGAGTGCCGCCTCCACCTCCTCGGGATACACCTTTTCCCCGCCGGTGTTGATCGACTGCGAGCCGCGTCCCAGCATGGTGATGGTGCCATCACTCTCGAGCACCGCCTGATCGCCCGGAATCGCATAGCGCACACCGTCGTACACCTTGAAGGTGCGTTCGGTCTTCTCCGGGTCGTTGTGATACCGCAGCGGGATATGCCCCGACCTCGCGAGCACACCCACCTCGCCGCCGCCCGGTTGCGTGCGGGTGCCGTCCGCACGCAGCACCACTGCCTCCTTGTCGGCCACCACGCGGGGTGCCCCGGCGTGCGACTGGCCCTTCTTCGCGAAATCCATTCCGGCGAAACCTGTTTCCGACGAACCGATCGCGTCCACCACGATCAGATTCGGCAGCATGTCGAGCAGCCGGTCCTTGATGGTCGCGGAGAACAGCGCCGCCGACGATGCCACCGTGATCATCGACGACGTGTCGTAAGGACGGTCACCGGCCAGACTCTCCGCGAGCGCGTCGGCCATCGGCCGGGCCATCGCGTCACCGGTGATCATCACGACGTTGACCTTGTGTCGCTCGACGATCTCCCAGGCGAGGTGCCCCCCGAAGTCGGGGTAGATGATCGCCTTTCCGCCGGCGAACAAGGCCTGGAACACCGCCCACTGGGAGCCGCCGTGGATGAATGGCGGGATGGGATAGCGCACCAGCTGGGGGTGCTGCGCACCGTCGCGGGCCAGCTTCCACTCGTCGTCGATCGGGTCGCCGGTGTAGAAGTCGATGCCGCCGCCGAGTACCCGCCAGATGTCCTCCTGCCGCCACACGACGCCCTTGGGCGCACCGGTGGTGCCTCCGGTGTAGAGCATGTAGAGGTCGTCGTTGGACCGCTCCTCGAAGTCACGTTCGGCCGACCCCCGCGCGATCGCCTCGTCGTAGGTGAGCGCGCCCTCCGGGACGGGTACGCCGCTGTCGTCGTCGAGCATGATGAGGTGCTCGAGCGCCGGCGCATTCGAGAACACGTTCACCGCGTTCTCGCCGTACTGGCGTTCGTAGATGAGTACCTTCATGCCCGAGTCGCCGACGATGTGCTCGAGTTCGGCGAGCACGTAGCGGTAGTTGACGTTGACCATCACCGCGCGCGCCTTGAAGACGGCGATCATCGCGATGACGCATTCGATGGTGTTTCGGCTGTACAGGCCCACCGCGTCGCCGGGTTCGACGCCCAGCTGACGCAGGGTGTGCGCCAGCGCGTTGGCCTGTGATTCCACCTCCGCGTAGGTGAGCACCTGGTTGTCGGATTCGAGCGCCACCCGCTCGGGCACGAGGTCGACGGCGTGCTCGATGAGATCGGCGATGTGCATGGCCATGCCCACAAAATTAGAACGTGTTACCGTTTTCGGCAAGACGCAAAAGTGCGATCGATCACAAGGAGTACCGATGCCCGACTGCCTGGTGGAAAAACGCGGTCACGTGCTGATCGTGACGATGAACCGGCCCGAGGCACGCAACGCGCTCTCCACCGAGATGATGGCCATCATGGAGCAGGCATGGGATCAGGTCGACGCCGACCCCGACATCCGCGTCGCCATCCTGACCGGCGCCGGCGGCTACTTCTGCGCGGGCGCCGACCTCAAGTCGATGAACCAGAAGGCGCCGGGTGACAAGTTCGCCGAGGGCGGCTGGGATCTCACCCGACTGCCCGCACTGCTCAAGGGCAGGCGATTGTCCAAACCGCTGATCGCCGCCGTCGAAGGACCCGCGATCGCCGGTGGCACCGAGATCCTGCAGGGCACCGACATCCGGGTGGCCGGGGCGAGCGCAAAGTTCGGCGTCTCCGAGGCCCGCTGGGGACTGTTCCCGCTCGGCGGCAGCGCGGTGCGGCTGGTACGGCAGATCCCCTACACCGTCGCCGCCGACATCCTGCTCACCGGCCGTCACATCACCGCCGCCGAGGCCAAGGAGTACGGACTGATCGGCTACGTGGTGCCCGACGGCACCGCACTCGACAAGGCCCTCGAGATCGCCGAACGCATCGCCGCCAACGGACCCCTCGCGGTGCAGGCCATCCTGCGGACCATCCGCGACACCGAGGGCATGCACGAGGAGGACGCGTTCAAGATCGACGCCGATCTCGGCGCCAAGGTCTTCGCCAGCGCCGACGCCAAGGTGGGGCCGCGGGCGTTCGCCAACAAGCAGACCCCGATCTTCACGGGACGATGAGAATCCGTTCGAACCCTTTGACACATCCGAGTTCCTGAGGGCATCGTCGGGTGATGGTGCGACGCCACATCCTCAATGACTGGTCCGGTCAGCAGTTCCCGCATGCGGGTCGCCGCCGGCGATTCGTCGGCGACTTCGGTGTCGCGGACCCGCGCAGCCCCCTGCTGAGCGTGCTCGAGTTCGGTGCACAGCTCGGTCCCATCTACGAGATGCAGATCTTCCGGCAGAAGTTCGTGTTCGTCTCGTCGGCCGAACTCGCCGCGGAGCTGTGCGACGAGACCCGGTTCTGCAAGGCGCTGCCGCCGGCCATCGTCGCGCTGCGAGATTACGCCGGCGACGGCCTGTTCACCGCGTACAACGACGAGCCGAATTGGCAACTCGCACATGACCTGCTGATGCCCGCGTTCACCAAGTCGGCGATGCGCTCGTATCACCCGATCATGGTGCGCACCGCAACCGAACTGTTCGACTATTGGACCCGCCGTCCGGTCGACGCGTCGGGCACCAGGCGCGTGGAGGTCACCGGCGACATGACCAAACTGACGATGGAGACCCTCAGCCGCACCGCGTTCAGCCACGATTTCGGATCGTTCTCGAGCGCCGAACGACATCCGTTCGTCGGGGCGATGATCCGGGCCCTCGAGACGGGGCGCCGTAAGGGCGGATTGCGGACCGCACCCGGTGGTCGGCTGCTCGCCCGGTATCTCGACCGCCGAAACAGCGAACCGCAGGCCTACGTCGACACACTGCTCGACGACCTGATCGCCGAACGCAAGGACGACACCGACCAACACGATCTGCTCGGCATCATGCTCAACGTGACACATCCGGACACCGGTGAACGACTCTCCCCGCTCAACATCCGCTACCAGATCCTCACCTTCCTGGTGGCAGGACACGAAACCACCTCGGGGGCGCTGTCTTTCACTCTCTACTACCTGTCGCAGAATCCCGAATGCCTGGCTGCCGCCCAGCGGGAGGTTGCCGAGATCCTCGGCGACGACCCCGACGCGATGCCCACGTTCGAGCAGGTCCCCAAGTTCCGCGACATCCGACGGTGTCTCGACGAGGCGCTACGGATCTGGCCGACTGTGCCCGCCTTCGCGCGCAGCCCGCGCGAGACCACCACCCTGGCCGGGAAATACCCGATGCGGCCGTCGGACTGGGCGGTGGTGGTTCTCGGCCAGGTGCACACAGACCCGTCGGTCTGGGACAACCCCGACGTCTTCGATCCCGACCGGTTTCTGCCGGAAAACGTGAAGAAGCGCCCGGCACACAGCTACAAACCCTTCGGCACCGGGGCGCGCGCCTGCATCGGGCGTCAGTTCGCGCTGCACGAGGCAACCCTGGTGCTCGCCAGCCTGCTGCACCGTTTCGACATCGCCGCCGACCCGGGCTACGAATTGCGCATCGATGAACGATTGACTCTGGTGCCCAAGAACTTTCATCTCACCCTCAGTCCACGTCGGGTGGGTGCGCACACCGGCTGACCCCCAGATACGAACAGCTCAGACCAGAGCGCCGAGCTGTGCGATCGTGTCGGTGTCACGCGCGGTCACCATGAGCATCGACACCCCCGCCGCCTCCCACTGCTTGATCTGCTCGCGCACCTCGTCGGCATTTCCGACGATCATCGTCTCGCGGACCATCTCGTCGGGGACGGCGGCGAGCGCCTCGGTCTTGCGTCCGGCCAGGAACAGGCTGCCGATCTCGTCGACCACCTCGCCGTAGCCCATACGCCGGTACAGGTCGGCATGGAAGTTCTTCTCCTTGGCCCCCATGCCGCCGACGTAGAGCGCGGTGGCCGGCCGATAGGCGTCGATCGTCGCGGCGACGTCGTCGGTGATGGCGACCTGAACGGTGGCCGCCACCTCGAAATCGTCCCGGGTGCGACGGGCACCGGGCCGCGCGAAGCCCTCGGCGAGCCACTGCTCGTAGCGGTCGGCCAGGCGCAGCGAGTAGAAGATCGCCAGCCAGCCGTCGGCGATCTCGGCGGTCTGTGCCACGTTCCGGGGCCCCTCCGCGCCGAGCCAGATCGGGATGTCGGCGCGCAGCGGATGAGTGATCGACTTGAGCGGCTTGCCCAGTCCCGTCGACCCGGCAGCATCGGCCGGATACGGCAACGGGTAGTGCGCGCCCGCGTTGGTCACCCGATCCTCCCGGGCGAGCACCTCGCGCACGATCCGCACGTATTCGCGGGTGCGGGCCAGCGGTTTCGCGAACGGCTGCCCGTACCAGCCCTCCACCACCTGGGGTCCGGAGACGCCCAGGCCGATGATGTGGCGACCGCCGGAGAGGTGATCGAGCGTCAGCGCGTGCATGGCCAGCGAGGTGGGCGGACGCGCGGAGAGCTGGGCGACGGCGGTGCCGAGCCGCACACGCGTCGTGGCCGCACCCCACCACGCCAGCGGTGTGTACGCATCCGAGCCCCACGATTCCGCGGTGAACACGGCGTCGAATCCGGCCGCCTCCGCCGCGGCGATCAGCGCCGGCGCGTCATCGATCGGACCTGCACCCCAATACCCAAGCTGCAGTGCGAGTTTCACGCCAACAACCTCTCTCTCCGACGCGCCTCCGGCGACGTCGACGGGCGCACCTTGTGTCCCAATACTAGAACGTGTTCTACTCGAAGTGTGAGCAGCATCTCAACCGCCACGCGTCCGGCCTCGCAGAGCCCGGTCGCGACCGTCCCCGATCCGGGCACCGACATCCTCACCGCACCGCTGACCAACACGTTCGGTTACACGCGCTCACTGGGGCCGGTGTTGAGCCAGTTCGCGCTGGCACTGCGCGAGGCCCGCATCGTCGGATCACGGTGCAGCGACGGCACGGTCGCGGTGCCGCCCCTCGAGTTCGATCCGGAAACCGGCGCTCCGGTGACCGACATCGTCGACGTCGGCGATTCGGGCATCGTCACGGCGTGGTCGTGGAACGGCTCACCCGCCGACGGACAACCCCGCGACGTTCCGTTCGCCTGGGCCCTGATCAGGCTCGACGGTGCCGACACGGCGCTGCTGCACGTAGTGGCGGCCGACGGCCCCGACGCCTTGAGCACCGGGATGCGGGTCCACGCGGTGTGGCGAGCGGCACGCACCGGGGCGATCGGCGACATCGCCCATTTCGCTGCCGCACCCGAACCGGCACGTGCAGCGGCGGCACCGGAGGACTCCCCCGGCAAGACGGACGCATCCGAGCCTGCGGCGACCGAGGACGGACTCGTCGTGATCACCGTCCCCATCACCACCACCATCACCCATTCGGCCACCCCCGAGGAGAGCGACTACCTGCGCGGGCTCGCCGAGGGCAAGCTCATCGGGTCGCGCATCGGCTCGGGGGTCGACGCGGGGCGGGTGTACTTCCCGCCGCGTGCGGTCAGCCCGTCGGACGGAGCACCGGCGACCGAACGTGTGGAGCTGTCCGACGCCGGGACGGTCACCACCTTCTGCATCGTCAACGTTCCCTTCAGGGGGCAGCGGATCACGCCGCCGTACGTGGCGGCCTATGTGCTGCTCGACGGCACCGACATCCCGTTTCTGCACCTGATCCTCGACTGCCCGGCCGACGAGGTGCGCATGGGTATGCGGGTGCGCGCCGTGTGGGTGCCCGACGGCGAGCGCGAACTGTCGCTGGGCAGCATCAGCCATTTCGCGCCGACCGGAGAACCCGACGCCGACTACGAGTCCTACCGCGAATTCCTCTGAGTCCCAATACACGTCCGTCCCGGTATCACCGCACCCGTCTAGGAGAACCTGTGGCCCTTCCCCGGATCGCGATCGTCGGATTCGCGCACAGTCCCAACATCGTCGGGACGCACGGCACCACCAACGGTGTCGAGATGCTGATCCCCTGCTTCCACAAGCTCTACGCCGAACTCGGCATCGAGCGCACCGACATCGAGTTCTGGTGCAGTGGGTCGTCGGATTACCTTGCCGGACGCGCCTTCTCGTTCATCTCCGCGATCGACTCGATCGGCGCGATGCCGCCGATCAACGAATCGCATGTCGAGATGGACGGCGCCTGGGCGCTGTACGAGGCGTGGGTGAAGATCGCCACCGGTGAGGTCGACCTGGCGCTGGCCTACGGATTCGGCAAGCCGTCGGCCGGAGGCGCGGACCTCACCCTGTCGCTGCAGACCGACCCCTACACCGTCGCGCCGTTGCGGCCGGGCGCCACCGCGCTCGCCGGGCTACAGGCCCGTGCCGGAATCGATTCGGGCGCATGGACCGAGGCCGACATGGCGGCCGTTGCCGCACGCACCTCGGGCGCCTCGGTGGAGTCGCTGCTGGCCGCCGAGTACGTCGCGAATCCGTTGCGCGCACACGATATCGCGCCGTACACCGACGCCGCGGCGGCCGTCATCATCGCCTCGGAGCGACGTGCTCGCGAACTCGTGGCCAATCCGGCGTTCGTGACCGGCTGGGATCACCGGATCGACACGCCCAACTTCGGCGCCCGCGACCTCACCGAGTCGCCGTCGACACGGCTGGCCGCCGACACCGCGTTCGGGGAGCGTGGTCGCGCGGTCGACGTGGCCGAGATCTGCGCACCCTTCACCCACCAGGAGCTGATCGTGCGCAACGCCCTCGACCTGCCCGATTCGGTGCGCATCAACCCGTCGGGGGGCGCACTGGCGGGCAACTCCCTGTTCTCGGTGGGATTGCAGCGGATCGGCTACGCCGCGCACGCCATCCTCACCGGCAGCGCGCGCACCGCGGTCGCGCACGCCACCAGCGGTCCGCTGCTGCAACAGAACATGGTGGTCACGCTGAGTTCCGACGAGGCAGCCCAGGTGGGAGACGAGAACTGATGGCACACAACAACCGCGCTGCGGTACTGGGCACCGGGCAGACGCGCTACGTCGCCAAACGGCAGGACGCGACGATGGCCGGGATGTGCCGGGAGGCGATCGACTCCGCACTGGCCGACGCGAAGGTGTCGATCGATGAGATCGACGCCATCGTGATCGGCAAGGCCCCCGATCTGTTCGAGGGCGTCATGATGCCCGAACTGGCGATGGCCGAGGCGATCGGCGCGGTGGGCAAGCGCCTGATCCGGGTGCACACGGCCGGTTCGGTCGGCGGGTCGACGGCCAACGTGGCGGCGTCGCTGGTATTCGCGGGCATCCACCGGCGGGTGCTGGCGGTGGCGTGGGAGAAGCAGTCGGAGAGCAATGCCATGTGGGCGTTGTCGATTCCGGTTCCGTTCACCAAACCGGTCGGCGCCGGGGCGGGCGGCTTCTTCGCACCGCACGTGCGCGCCTACATCCGGCAGTCAGGCGCACCCGAGCACATCGGGGCGGTGGTCGCGGCCAAGGATCGCCGCAACGGTGCGCTCAACCCCCTGGCCCATCTGCACCAGCCCGATCAGACCGTCGAGAAGGTGATGAGCTCGCAGATGCTGTGGGATCCCATCCGCTACGACGAGACCTGCCCGTCGTCGGACGGTGCCTGCGCGGTGGTGATCGGCGATGAGGAGGCGGCCGATGCCGCTGTGGCGCAGGGCGATCCGGTCGCGTGGGTGCACGCCACCGCGATGCGCACCGAACCGCTCTCGTTCGCCCACCGCAACGTGGTGAACCCACAGGCGAGTCGCGACGCCGCCGCGGCGCTGTGGAAGGCCGGCGGTATCGACAACCCGATCGACGAGATCGATGCCGCCGAGATCTACGTACCGTTCTCCTGGTTCGAACCGATGTGGCTCGAGAGCCTCGGTTTTGCCCCGGAGGGCGAGGGCTGGAACCTCACCGAGGCCGGCGAGACGGAGATCGGGGGCCGCATCCCGGTCAACGCCTCCGGTGGGGTGTTGTCGTCGAATCCGATCGGTGCGTCGGGCATGATCCGGTTCGCCGAGGCCGCGATCCAGGTGATGGGGAAGGCCGGCGCACACCAGGTGGCCGACGCGCGCAAGGCACTCGGCCACGCCTACGGCGGTGGGTCGCAGTACTTTTCGATGTGGCTGGTCGGCGCCGACAAGCCGACGCACTAGCCGCCTGCCTTTCCGCCCACCGACCGACCCACCGACCCACCGACCCACCGACCCACCGACCCACCGACCGAAAGTAGGGGAAGAACAACGTTCCCCTACTTTCAGCGCCTTCCCCTGGAAATTTCTCGCGGATGAGCCCACAAGTAGGGGAGGGTTCTGCTCACTCAATGGTCTGTGGATAGAGCAGCTGCGGTCGACGTGGCGCTTGGCAAGATCGGCCCATGATCGATCCTGACGAATTCGACCTCCGCCAACCGCCCGCAGCGGACCGTCTCATTCTGCGCCGCGAGGCCATCCGCACCGGCAGCACCGACGCCGATATTCGTTATGCCCTGCGCACCAACGCCATCGAGCGAATCCACTGGGGGTCCTACATTTCGACGGTGGCACCGGAGGGCCAAGACTCTTACGCAGCGCGCGAAGCGAAATATCGCGACAAGGTCGTGGCCGCGGTCCGCACCGGTGGCAGCCGACGCTACCCGAGCCACCAGTCGGCAGCCGCACTCCTGCAAGTGCCGCTCCTCCAACCCGACAGGTCGACGGCGCACTTCATCTCCGAGAAATCCGGACGGACGTCCCCCGGACTGGTCATCCATCAGACAGCGGTCGATCCCGAGCATCTGACGGAGTACCAGGGCATCGTGGTCACGAGTATCGCCCGGACAGTGTGCGACGTCGCGCGAGATGGATCCATCCGGCAAGCGATCTGCGCGCTCAACTCTGGTTTGTTCGAGAGCCGACGACGCGATCTGCCCATCTCGCTCGAGCCTGTCATCGACGCACTCAAGGGTACCCACGGGATCGAGACCCTCCGAACGGCGCATGTCCATTCGACAGATCTCTGCGAATCGATCGGGGAATCGTTGAGTTGTTGCATCCTCCTCGAGGACGGCTCGATTCCGTTCCCGGACTTGCAGGTTGCGGTGAAGGTCGACGGCGGCGACGTGAAACGTTGTGACACAGGCTGGCGCGACTCCGATGGACAGCTACGGGTGGTCGGCGAGTTCGACGGGCGATTCAAGTACCACCGCGCGGCTCCGGCGAGCGGCCACCGACTCCCCGAGGACGTGATCTACGCGGAGAAACTCCGCGAAGACGCAATCCGAGACTGCGACATCATCGTCGTGCGATGGACGTGGCAAGAGTTGATGACGCCGGCGGTGGTGATTCGCAAGATCCGGTCCGCGCTCCGCCGCGCCGGCCTCATCCGGTGACTCGATCTTGAGCCCCTCCGACCTTGGTTGTCTGGGGCACTCCCGACCGATTCCTCCCCTACTTTCGTGCTCTTCCCCGAGAACTTTCTGGGGGAAGGTGCGAGAAGTAGGGGAAGACCAACCTTCCCCTACTTTCGGTAGCCGGGCCGATCAGGCCTTGCGCACCGAGTTGATGGTCTTCTCGACCTCCCAGAAGGCGCGCAGCGCTTCGAGTCGGCCGTCGGGGGCGGCACGGTAGGTGAACACCCCTCGTGCCTGCGACACGTGGCCCGCGATGTGCGTGACGATGCTCCCGATGTAGGCAACCTCGGGGCCGCAGATGATCTCCTCGTCGAACACGAACTCGATGCTCTCGGTGGTGCCAATCGAGAGATCCCAGAAATGCGAGATACGTTCGCGCCCTTGGAATCCCACACCCTCGGCGTCGAACATCGACGGACCGACGGGGTCCTCCACCTTCGCGTCGTCGGTGAAGTTGTCGAGCCAGGCCGCCTTGTCGCGGGCCACCACCGCCGCCCGGGAGCGCCGCCCGGCCACGACGGCGGGATGGTTGTCGCGGTCGATGTTCAGATAGGCCGGGGTGTCGGCCGCCGCCGTCATCGCCGGCCCGTCCGGCGCCATCTAGCGGGTGCCATAGTCGACGCGGAGTTCCTTGACCCCGTTGATCCAGCCGTGCCGCAGCCGTCGCGGCGCCTCCAGACGGGAGATGTCGGGCACGATGTCGGCGAGCGCGTTGAACATCAGGTTGATCTCCATGCGGGCCAGGTTCGCGCCGACGCAGAAGTGCGCGCCATTGCCGCCGAATCCGACGTGCGGGTTGGGATCACGCAGGATGTTGAAGCTGAACGGGTCGTCGAACACGTCCTCGTCGAAGTTGGCCGATCCGTAGAACAGGCCCACCCGCTGCCCGGCCGCGATGTCGACGCCGCCCACCGTGGTGTCGTTCTTCGCGGTGCGCTGGAAGCAGTTCACCGGCGTGGCCCAGCGGACGATCTCGTCGACGGCGGTCGAGGGACGTTCCTTCTTGAACAGTTCCCACTGGTCGGGGTGCTCGAGAAACGCGTTCATGCCGTGACTGATCGCATTCCGGGTGGTTTCGTTGCCGGCCACGGTCAGCAGGATGAAGAAGAACCCGAACTCGGTCTCGTCGAGCGACTGACCGTCGATGTCGGCCTCGACGAGTTTGGTGACGATGTCGTCCACCGGGCATTTCCGACGCTCCTCGGCCATGGTGTAGCCGTAACCGAGGATCTCCGCGGACGCCATCTGCGGGTCTTCGTCGAACTCCGGGTCGTCGTAGTTCATCATCGAGTTCGACCAGTTGAACAGCTTGTCGCGGTCGTCCTCGGGTACGCCGAGCAGGTCGGCGATCGCGAGCAACGGCAGGTCGACGGCCACATCGTGGACGAAGTCTCCGGTGCCGCGGTCGGCGGCGCGTCGAACGATGGTGCGCGCGGCATCGTCGAGCTTGTCCTCGAGTGCCTGCACCGCCTTCGGCGTGAACGCCTTCGACACGATCTTGCGCAGGCGGGTGTGCTCGGGCGGGTCGTGGTTGATCAGCAACGCCTTGGTGACGTCGAGCTGGTCGCTGGTCATCTCATCGTCGAAGCGCATGATCACGCCGTTGGTCGACGTGGCCCAGTCGTTGTTGTTCTTGGAGATCTCGCGGATGTGCGCATGCTTGGAGATCACCCAGTAGCCGCCGTCGTGGAAGCCGCCGCCCTTGCCGGGCAGCTGTGCGTTCCACCAGACCGGTGCGGTGCGACGCAGTTCGGCGAATTCGCGCACCGGCATGCCGCGCTCGAGGAGGTCGGGGTTGGTGAAGTCCCAACCGGCTTCGTTCATGAACGGGCACGTGGCCGCGGCTTCGGTGCCCGACGAGCCGACTCCTTCGGTCTTGATCACTGCGCACACCCCTGTCTTCGAAATGAGAACGTGTTTCAGTCTCGGTAGGCAACACCGTACACTGCGGCGTAGACGCGGACGAGAACTTGTTCTAATTTTGTCCCGATGTCGGGTCGGCTTGTCGCCACTCGACGCAAGTACATCGAGAAGGAGTGTCGGGTATGGGCGAACCGGTGATCGTCGAAGCAGTGCGCACACCGATCGGCAAGCGAAACGGCTGGCTCTCCGGGCTGCACGCGGAGGAACTCCTCGGTCTCGCGCAGCGCGGACTCATCGAGCAAGCCGGCATCGACCCGGCGCTGGTCGAGCAGGCCATCGGCGGCTGCGTGACCCAGGCGGGCGCCCAGTCGGGCAACATCACCCGCAAGGCGTGGCTGTCGGCGGGGCTACCCGAACAGACCGGGTCCACCACCGTCGACTGCCAGTGCGGATCGGCGCAGCAGGCGGTCAATCTGATCGCCGGACTCATCGCCACCGACACCATCGACGTGGGCATGGCCTGCGGGGTCGAGGCGATGTCCCAGGTGCCGCTCGGCGCCAACATCGGAGTCGACGCCGGGCCCTATCACGCCGATTCGTGGCACGTCGACATGCCCAACCAGTTCGAGGCGGCCGAGCGCATCGCCCGGCGGCGCGGCATCACCCGCGACGACGTGGACGCGCTCGGCGTCCGGAGTCAGCAGCGCGCCCGGCGCGCCTGGGAGGAAGGGCGCTTCGATCGCGAGGTGCTGACCCTGAAGGCTCCCGAGCGCACCAAGGAGGGCGAGTTCACCGGCAACGTGATCGACGTGAGCCGCGACCAGGGACTGCGCGACACCACCACCGAATCACTGCGCGCGCTGCGACCCGTGATCGAGGGCGGCATCCACACCGCGGGCACCTCGTCGCAGATCTCCGACGGCGCGGCCGCGGTGCTGTTGATGGACGAGAGCAGGGCCCGCGAGCTGGGCCTTACACCGCGCGCCCGGATCCGTGCGTCCGCGCTCGTCGGCAGCGAACCGCACTATCACCTCGACGGGCCGGTGCAGGCCACCGAACGGGTGCTCGCCAGGGCCGGGATGACACTGTCGGACATCGACCTCGTGGAGATCAACGAGGCCTTCGCCTCGGTGGTGCTCAGCTGGGCGCAGGTGCACGACGCCGACCTCGACCGCGTCAACGTCAACGGCGGTGCCATCGCACTCGGACACCCGGTGGGCAGCACCGGATCCCGTCTGATCACCACCGCCCTGCACGAACTCGAGCGCACCGACGGCCAGACCGCGCTCGTCACCATGTGCGCGGGTGGGGCACTGGCCACCGGCACTGTGCTGGAACGGATCTGAGGCGGTGAAGCCCGAATCCCGTCCGGATCAACTCGATTCGCCGATCGTCGGCACGCTCATGAAGGCGGGTTCACGGGCGAACACGGCGATCTACCGGCTCACCGGCGGCCGTCTCGGGGGCAAGTGGCGCGTCGGCGCCGCCCTGCGACAGCCGGTCCAGGTGTGTCTGCTCACCACCATCGGCCGTAAGTCCGGCAAGCCGCGCACCGCACCCCTGCTCTACCTGCGGCGCGGTGACGACATCGTGGTGGTGGCATCCCAAGGTGGCCGGGAGAACAACCCGGCGTGGTACCTGAATCTGCGCGACAATCCCGCGGTGACCGTCCAGATCGGCAGCGATACAAAGGATTTCATCGCGCGTACGGCCGACGAGGACGAGCGCGCCACGCTGTGGCCGCACCTGGTGGACCTCTACGCCGACTTCGACACCTACGCCGCCTGGACGCAGCGGACCATCCCGGTGGTCATCTGCACGCCGGCGTGACCGACAGGGCGCGCATCGCTGCGCCGAGCCATGCGTCCAGAAACGCGCGGCGTCCGGTCGGGTCCCGCGTGCCCGGGTCGAGGACCATCGACTGCAGAGTCCGCAGCACCATCTCGGCCACGAGGTCGAGTTCGCGTTCGCCGTAGCCCGCGGCCGCCCAGTCCACGTCCATCCGCGTCACCATCGTGAGCACGAAATCATGACCCACCTGCGAGGTCACCTCACCCACCGCCGGCAGACTCAGATGCCCCTGGGCGAACAGCACGCCGACGTAGCGATCCGTGGTGAGCTCTTCGAGAACCGCCTCCACGCCGTCGACAACCGCGACATCGGGTTCGGCGATGCCGGCGATGCGCTCGATGATCCGGTCGAGGAAATCGCCCACCGCGTCGAGTGCGGTGGCACGCAGCAATTCCTCGGTCCCGCTGAAGTAGCGGTACACCGTCTGGCGGGTCACCCCGAGGCTCCGCGCGACGTCGCTGATGCTGGCGGCCACGCCGTGTTCGTCAATCGCCTCGCGCGCCGCGGCCAGGATTCGGGCTCGGGCCTCGTCGTCGTTTCGTGGGACCCGACCACCCCATCCGTGGGTACGCACGCCCTCACCCTACCGACCGTCTCGGTGTCGGCGGCAGAAATCCGGGACTCCGCCACCATACACATGGTCGCTCGTTGTATGGTGTAGTGACATCTGACACTCACCTGCTCCGCGCGCCGCGAGCGTGCGGGAGAAAACGAGGGAGCATGACAGCCACCACCGGTCAGACCTGCCCGTTCGGAAAGGGATTCGACTTCACCGACCCCGACGTCGTGGCCGCAGGCCTGCCGATCGACGAATTCGCCTATCTGCGCAAGACCGCCCCCGTCTGGTGGAACGAACAGCCGCCGGGAACGTCGGGATTCAGCGACGGCGGGTACTGGGTGATCTCCAAGCACGCACACGTCCGTGAGATCTCCCGCAACAGCCAGGTGTGGTCGACCAACGCCAAGGGCGCCGTCATCCGGCTGCCCGACTACATCACCCCGGATCAGCTGGAGTTCACCAAAGCCCTTCTGATCAACCACGATCCGCCGGAGCACACTCGCCTGCGCAAGATCGTCTCGCGGCTGTTCACACCGAAAGCGGTGGGTGCGCTCAGCGAGGATCTCTCGTCGTACGCCCGTGACATCGTGACGCGGGCCGCGCACAAGGACACCGGCAACTTCGTCGACGATGTCTCGATCCACCTTCCGCTGCAGGCGATTCTGGATCTCCTCGGGGTGCCCGAAGCCGACCGGGGCCGGATCCACGAGCTGGTGGATTCGATCGTCAACACCGACGATCCCGATCAGGCGATCGACCCCGCAACGGCCAACGCCGAACTCCTCGGATACGCCTACACGATGGCCGAGGAACGCAGGCGCAACCCCACCGACGACATTGTCACCACGCTCGTGCAGGCCGATATCGATGGCGAGTCGCTCACCGAGATCGAGTTCGGATTCTTCGTGATCCTCCTCATGACCGCGGGCAACGAGACCACCCGCAATGCCACCAGTCACGGGATGCGGGCCTTCATGGACAATCCCGATCAGTGGCAGCGCTACAAGAGTGAACGGCCACCGACCGCTGTCGACGAGATCCTGCGGTGGTCGAGTCCGGTGCACGCCTTCCAGCGCACCGCACTGGTCGACACCACCGTGGACGACGTGACCATCTCCCGGGGAGAACGCGTCGGACTGTTCTACAGTTCGGCCAACTACGACGAGGACGTCTTCGACGATCCCTTCACCTTCGACATCATGCGTGATCCCAACCCCCACCTGGCATTCGGCGGCAACGGTGCACACTTCTGCATCGGCGCGAATCTCGCACGGCTGGAACTGAACCTGGTGTTCAACGCGATCGCCGACACCCTGCCCGACATCGAGGCCATCGGTGAGATGAAGCGGGTGCGATCGGGATGGCTCAACGGCGTCAAGGACCTCCCGGTGCGCTACGGGCGGTGCCCGGTCGGCTGATCCCCGGGCACCTGGCCCGGAGTCGTGCGCGCGGTGGTGGCACCGCGGGTCACAATCTGCGACGTACAGACCTGGACGGGGCTCCGTGCAGCGGCGGCGACCCTAGAGTCTGACCCATGCGCTGGACGGAACCGTGGTACCTCGCCTACGCGATCGTCGGAGTGATGGTGCTCGGCGTCGCGCCGATCCTCATCCCGGTCACCGTCGACGCCCACGGCGGCACCGCGACGGCGGTCGGCATCGTCGTCGCCGCCTTCTATGTCGCCGCGTTGTTCGTACCCGTGTTCGGCGCACTCGCCGACCGCACCGGCAAGCAGCGCGCGGTGTTCCTCTGGTGCTTCCCGGTGATGGCGGCGACGGTGGCCGCCTTCGCCTTTGCCGAGCACACCTGGCAGTGGGCACTACTGGCCCTGATCTTCGGCGGGGCGGGATCGCTGGCCGGTACCGTGGCCGGACTGTTCATCGTCGAATCCCATCCGAAAGCCGAATGGGACCATCGGCTGAGCTGGTTCCGCATGGCCTACGGGGCGGGGCAGGTGGCGGGTTTGCTTCTCGCCGCGGTGACCGTGTCGCATCTGCGACTCGGATGGCTGATCACCGCCGGACTGCTCGCCGCCGGGTTGCTGGCCGCGCTCATCCGGCTGCCACACCTGCACGCGGTCGCCACCCACAGCGACGACAGTTCGCGCTTGACGATGATTCGCGCGCTACGGGGCCGCTTCGGCATCTTCCTGCTGACATGGCTGCTCACGATGACCGGCGTCCAGACATTCTTCAACGTCGTACCGCTCATCATGCGGGACATGTTCTCCGTCGCGGCCTCGACGTCGTCGATCCTGTTCCTCATCGGTGCGGCCATCGGCACCCTCGTCTACCCGTTCTGCGGAGCGGCCGCCGGCAAGTGGGGACCGGGTGTGGTGCTGGCCGCCGGGCTGATCCTGACCCTGGCCTCGTTCGTCGCGATGACGACGGCACACCTGGCCCACCTGCCCGGGGAGTCGGTCATCGGATCGGTGGCGCTGGTGATCGCGGCCGTCGCGTACGCCTTCAACGTGGTGGGCGCCACGATGATCATCGTCGAGGTGACACCCGGAAGTGAGGGGTCGGCGATGGGATTGCTCAACGGGATCATCGCCGCGGGCGCGGTGATCGGCGCGATCGCACCCTCGTTCGTCGCCGACGCCCTCGGTTATCCGGCGCTTCCCGCGCTGGCCGCGGGCATTGTGCTCGTCGCCCTGCTGGTCGGCATTCCGCTGTATCGACGGTCGAACTGGGTCACTCGGTCAGCCAACCCCACGCCCGGCGGAAGCCCAGTACCGGGCGCGTAACGCCTTCTTGTCCGGCTTGCCCAGCGCCGTCAGCGGCAACGAGTCGACGAAGATGACCTCCTTGGGAGCCTGCACCGCTCCCTTGCGTTCCCGGACCGCCGCCCGGATCTCGGCCCCGATCCGGTCTCTGGCCGCCTCGGACGTGTCGGCGTCGCCACGCAACACCACCACCGCGGTGACCGCCTCTCCCCACTTCTCGTCGGGAATCCCGATCACACCGACCTGGCTCACCGCGGGATGTTCGGCCACAACGTCTTCCACCTCGCGCGGAAACACGTTGAAACCGCCGGTGACGATCATGTCCTTGGTGCGGTCGACGATGTAGAAGAATCCGTCGTCGTCCTCACGTGCCACGTCACCGGTGCGCAGCCAGCCGTCGCGGAACGTCTCCGCGGTCTGTTCGGGCAGCCCGAGATAGCCGCCGGCCAACAACGGCCCGGCGACACAGATCTCACCGGGTTCGCCGCGCGGCACCGGCTTGTCGTCGGGCCCGAGCAACGCGGTCCGCAAAAACGCCGACGGCCGGCCACAACTGGCGAGTCTGCGCGGGTCCTCACCGGGCCGCGGATGATCGTCACGGGACAGATAGGTGATCACCATCGGCGCCTCGGACTGCCCGTAATACTGCGCGAAGATCGGTCCGAATCGTTCGATCGCCTCGGCCAGACGCACCGGATTGATCGGCGACGCACCGTAATACACCGTCTCCAACGACGACAGGTCACGGGTGTGCGAGTCGGGATGGTCGAGCAGGGCATACAGCATCGACGGCACCAGCATGGTGGCGCTGATTTTCTCCTCCTCGATCACCCGCAACACCTCCGCCGGATCGAAACGCGCCAGCACCACCATCGACCCGCCCTTGAGCAGGGTGGGCATGAAGAACGCCGCCCCCGCGTGCGAGAGCGGGGTGCACATCAGGAAGCGCGGCCGGTCGGGCCATTCCCACTCGGCGAGTTGGATCTGGGTCATGGTGGCCATCGCGCGAGCGGTTCCGATGACTCCCTTGGGTTTTCCGGTGGTGCCGCCGGTGTAGGTGATCGACAAGGCGTGATCCGGGGCCAGTTGCGCCGCGACGAGCGGTCGGGGCGCAAACGTGTCGGCCTCGGCGATCACGTCGCGACCCACCGCAGCGAGCGCTTCGGGCACCGGGCCGAGGGTGAGTACCTGTTTGAGGCCGGCCACGCGCTCGACGAGCGCCACCGCGCGTTCGACGAACATGGGCACCGGATCCACCACCAGCGTGGTCACCCCGGCGTCGGCCAGAACGTAGGCGTGATCGTCGAGCGAGCCGAGCGGATGCAACGCGGTGCGTCGCCAGCCCTGCGTCTGTCCGGCACCGATCACCAGCAGCACCTCGGGACGGTTGAGTGCCAGCAGACCCACCGCGGTACCCGAACCGGCCCCCAGCGATTCGAAGGCCTGCACGTAGCGGCTGATCGCGGCGGCCATCTGTCCGCCGGTCAGGGTGGTGCCGCCGAGTTCGAGCACGTTGCGATCGGCATGACGACGTAGCGCCGCCACCAGATAGTCACCCATGTGCGTACCGCCACGCAGGTGGTCGAAGTGGGTGTCGGAGGAGTCAGCAGCCATGGCACGAGATTAGGACGTGTTTCACAATCAGGGAAGCGTGTCGGCACGATCAGCTCTGTGAAATGCGTAAATGATCCGCACGGCCCTCCCGAGAACGCTTAGAACACGTTCTACTACCTACCCGTCGGTAGCTCTCTACGATCGGAGGTATGACTGATCTTGACCTGGAGACCGAACGTCGCGACATCACCGACGCCCTACTCACCGCGCTCGAGCGTCGCCACGAGGTGCTCGACGCCATCGTCGACGCCGATGATCACGACGCCGCGGTCACCGCTCTCGCCGGACTGCTCGACAAGTCCCGGCTCGGCGCCTCGGCAATCCTCGACATGAAGCTCGATCAGCTGACCAAGGAAGAGCGCCGCAAGAACCAGGCCGAACTCGACGACCTGAACTCGCGCCTGACCTTCACCCTCGCCGAACGGCCGGCCAGCAGTGGCGACACGGTGATCCTGCGCGTGTTCTCGCCGGTCGACGACGCCGACCTGTTCTCGCTTCGCACCGCCGAACTCGGTGTGGCCGGCGACGGATCGGGACACCCCGCGCGCGAGATCGACGAGGAGATCGCCCAGGCCGCCGAACGCGTCGACCAGGAGGAGGCGGTGTGGCTGGTGGCCGAGGACGGTTCGGCGAAGGTGGGGTTCGTCTTCGGTGAGCTCACCAACGGCGAAGTGGATGTGCGCATCTGGATTCACCCCGACCATCGCAAGCAGGGCTACGGCACTGCCACGCTGCGCAAGTCACGCTCGGAGATGGCCGCCTTCTTCCCCGGCGTACCGATGGTGGTGCGCGCACCGAGCTCCTGAATCCGGGCCCCGATCAGGATTGACGACGCGGGAAACCGAATCGCGCCGCGATGGTGCGGATTCGGTTCTCGTCGTCGACGACGAACTTCTCGGAGACCGGCGCCGCCAGCCGGGCGATCTTGGGTCGCACATGCACGAGGTAGCGCGTGGAGACACTGTGCCCGTCGACGGTCGCCTCGAAGTCGCTGACCCGGTGAATGAGCCGGAACTGCGGTCCGCGCGCCAGGCTGCGCGCGATATGCCGACCGTTACGCCCGGTCCGTACGCCGAGTTCCACCCGTGTGCAGTCCGGATGCAATGACACCTTCGACGGGTCATGGTCGACCAGCGCGTCGACGTACGCGCGTGCAGCCTGAATGCGTTGTGCAGCAACGTCGTCCGGAGTCTTCACCAACTGTCCACGTCCTCTCTCCGGGGCACGGTGGGCGCGATGTCAGCGCGCGCCGTACACCGGCATCGGCACCGGCGCCTTGGCGAGGATCTCCTCGATCACCGGACCGAGTTCGGCGGGCTCCCATCGAGATCCCTTGTCGCGCTCCACGCTACGCTGCCAGCCGTCGGCCACCGAGACCTTGCCGCCTTCCACCTCGAAGACCCGTCCGCTGACCGCCCCGGCCTCCGGGGAAGCGAGCCAGACGACGAGCGGCGAGATGTTGGCCGGGGCCATGACGTCGAACGAACCGTCGTCGGGTGCGGCCATCTGCGCTGCCATGGCCTCACCGGCCCCCAACGTCATCTGGGTGCGCGCGGCCGGTGCGATGGCGTTCACGGTGATGCCGTAGGCACCCATCTCGGCGGCGGCCTGGATGGTCAGGGCTGCGATCCCCGCCTTGGCGGCAACGTAATTACCTTGTCCCACAGAGCCGTAGAGTCCGGCACCGGAGGTGGTGTTGATCACCCGGGCAGCGCGGGGTGCACCCGCCTTGGCCTGTGCGCGCCAATACGCACCGGCGTGGCACAGTCCGACGAAGTGCCCCTTGAGGTGCACCCGCACCACGGCGTCGAACTCCGCCTCGGACATCGACACCAGCATCCGGTCGCGGACGAATCCGGCGTTGTTGACCAGGATGTCGAGACCGCCGAACTCGTCGATCGCCGTGCGCACCATCTGCTCGCCCGACTCCCAGTCGGCAACATCACCGATCGACGCGACGGCGCGCCCACCGGCGGCACAGATCTCGTCGACCACTTCGGCCGCCGCATCGTCTGCATAGTCGTTGACCACCACGGCGGCACCGTCGGCGGCCAACGCGAGCGCGTGCGCGCGACCGATACCCTGTCCGGCCCCGGTGACGATGGCCACGCGGCCCTCGTTGAGTGGTGTGCTGTTGTCGGGCACCCTGATTCCCTTCTCGATGTCATCGCGCTGCGCGCGGCTCACAGGTCGTTCCCCGCATTCGCCGCGTCCAAGAAAGCGGGCTTGTGTCGCGGCTCACAGGTCGTTCCCCGCGTTGGCCGCGTCAAGGAACGCGGGCTTCTCGCCGCCGCCGTGCACGGTCAGTGTCGATCCGGTGATGTAGGCCGCCAGCGGAGAGAGCAGGAAGGCCACCGCGTTGCCGACATCGGCCGGGCGCGCCATCCGTCCCATCGGGATGGTGCGGGCCACCGCGGCGATCCCCGCTGCGTCGCCGTAGTGCAGATCCGCCGACTCCGTCTCCACCGGCCCCACCACCACGGAGTTGACCCGCACCCTCGGTGCCCATTCCACCGCGAGCGAGGCGGTGAGGCTGTCGAGGCCTGCCTTGGCCGCGCCGTAGGCCGACGTGCCCGGCGACGGCCGGTGCCCGCTGACACTGGAGACGTTGACGATCGCACCGCCGGTCGACTGCTGCTGCATCACGCGGTTGGCTGTCCGTGCGACCACAAGCGGTGCGAGCAGGTTGAGTTCGACGATCTTGCTCGAGAAGGACGACGACGCACCGGCGGCGAGTGCGAACGGCGACCCACCCGCATTGTTGACCACCGCGTCGAGGCGGCCGTGCTCTTCGACGATCCGCTCGACCATCGTGGTCACCGCCGACTCGTCACGCACGTCGCACGGGATGTATTGGGCGACGGCGTCGGCGGTGGGGCCGGGTCGCCGGGCGCACACGATGGGAACGGCTCCGAGATCGGCGAGCACCGAGGCGATCCCGAGCCCGACACCCCGCACCCCGCCGGTGACCAGGACAACACTCTTCTCCATTCCGAGGTCGAGGCCGGTGACCTGTGAACGAAGACTCATGGGTGCTACCCTACCAAACAACCAAGCATTTGCTTGGTAGAACTTGGTCACTTCGACGTCACGGGACTTCCCGGGAGAGGACACGGCGTGCCGATCACCAGCACGCGCAGCGACAGCGGGGTCACGACGGTCACCGTCGACTTCCCGCCGGTCAACGCGCTTCCCTCGGCGGCGTGGTTCGAGCTGGCCGACACGATCCTCGCCGCCGGAAACGACCCTGCGTCGCATGTCGTGATCCTGCGGGCACACGGCCGCGGCTTCAACGCGGGTGTCGACATCAAGGAGATGCAGGCCACCGACGGGTTCGGTGCGCTGATCGACGCCAATCACGGGTGCGCCGCGGCCTTTTCGGCGGTCTACGACTGCGCGGTCCCGGTTGTGGTGGCCGTCAACGGCTTCTGCGTGGGCGGCGGGGTGGGGCTCGTCGGCAACGCCGACGTGATCGTCGCCGCCGAGGGGGCGGTGTTCGGGCTGCCCGAGGTGGACCGTGGCGCACTCGGCGCCGCGACCCACCTCGCACGACTGGTCCCGCAGCACATGATGCGCACCCTCTACTACACCGCCCAGAACGTCACCGCCGAGCAGCTGCTGCACTTCGGTTCGGTGTACCGGGTGGTGGCCCCCGACGCACTCGACGCAGCCGCCCTCGAGGTGGCCGAACAGATCGCCGCCAAGGACACCCGGGTGATCCGGGCTGCCAAGGCGGCCATCAATCACATCGATCCGGTGGACGTGAAGGCCAGCTATCGCCTCGAGCAGGGATACACCTTCGAGCTCAATCTCGCCGGCGTCGCCGACGAGCATCGCGACGCATTCGTCTCCACCGGCAAACCCCTGACGAACGGGAGTCAGCGCTGACATGACCACCCCCGCCACGACAACCACCACGAAACCCGCGACGGCGCAACCGAAGGACAAGACCTCGACCCTCGACGAGGTGGTCGCCGAACTGCGCGACGGGATGACCATCGGCATCGGGGGGTGGGGATCGCGACGCAAACCGATGGCCCTGGTCCGCGCCCTGGCACGCTCGGACATCACGGATCTGACAGTGGTGACCTACGGCGGCCCCGACCTCGGATTGCTCTGCGCCGCAGGCAAGGTGCGGCGCGCCTACTACGGATTCGTGTCGTTGGACTCCGCCCCGTTCTACGATCCGTGGTTCGCCGCGGCACGCACCGGCGGACGGATCGAGGCCCGCGAGATGGACGAGGGAATGGTGCGCTGCGGCCTGCAGGCCGCAGCCGCCCGACTGCCGTTCCTGCCCATTCGTGCCGGACTCGGCTCCGACGTCCCGGCGTTCTGGGAGGGCGAGCTCAAGACCGTCGACTCGCCCTACCCCGGCCCCGACGGACGCACCCAGACGCTGATCGCGATGCCCGCGCTGCGTCTCGACGCAGCGTTCGTGCACCTCGACCTCGCCGATGCGCGCGGCAACGCCGCATACACCGGGGTGGACCCGTACATGGACGACCTGTTCTGCGCCGCCGCGGAACGCCGCTACGTGCAGACCGATCAGCTGGTGTCCACCGAGGTGCTCGTCAAAACCGTTCCCGCCCAACGTCTGCTGCTGAACCGGATGAACGTCGACCGTGTGGTGCACGCCCCCAACGGTGCGCACTTCACCTTTGCCGGCGACTACGGCCGCGACGAGGCTTTCCAACGCTTCTACGTGGAGTCGGCGAAGGATCCGGACTCGTGGTCCGCGTTCGCGAAACGGTTCCTGGAGGTCGACGAAACCACCTACCAGCGCGAGGTGCTCGCCTGGCGCACCGAACGGGAGGAGCAGCATGACTGAATCGGCGCGCGCAGGGGTTTCGGCATCTCCGCTGGTTGAGCCTGTCGCATCGAACGGGAGGAGCCAGCATGACTGAATCGGCGCGCGGAGGGGTTTCGGCATCTCCGCTGGTTGAGCCTGTCGAAACCACCCGGGCGGAGATCTGTGTGGCGGCATGCGCCGACATCTTCGCCGGGGCGGGCGAGATCATGGCGTCGCCGATGGCGCCGGTTCCGCTGCTCGGGGCACGGTTGGCCCGGCTGACCACCGAACCCGATCTGCTCATCACCGACGGCGAGGCACTGATCCTCGCCGATACCCCCGCGATCGGCCGCAGCGGTCCCATCGAGGGGTGGATGCCGTTCTCCAAGGTGTTCGACGTGGTGGCCTCGGGTCGCAGGCATGTGGTGATGGGCGCCAACCAGATCGACCGGTTCGGCAATCAGAATCTGTCGGCCTTCGGACCGCTGCAACACCCCAGCAGGCAGATGTTCGGGGTGCGCGGCGCACCGGGCAACACGATCAACCATCCCACCAGCTACTGGGTACCGCGGCACTCGGCCCGGGTGTTCTGCGAGCGCGTCGACATCGTCTGCGGGGTCGGTTACAGCGCGGTGGACCCGGCCAACCCCGCCTTCGACGACCTCCACATCCACCGCGTGGTGACCAACCTGGGCGTCTTCGACTTCGGCGGACCTGGCCACACCATGCGGGCGCGGTCGCTGCATCCGGGTGTCGACGCCGACGAGGTGGCCGAGAACACCGCCTTCGAGGTGGCCGGGCTGGCCGAGGCGCCGCTTACCCGGGTGCCCACCGAGGAGGAGCTGACCCTGATCCGCGACGTCCTGGACCCCAAAGGCATACGCGACAAGGAGATCCGATGACCGCCTCCACGGCGCGGGCCGCGGCGCTGCCCACCCGGTTCACCGAGCTGGTCGGCGTCGAGTACCCGATCGTGCAGACCGGGATGGGCTGGGTGTCGGGACCCTCGCTGACGGCGGCCACGTCCAACGCGGGCGGGTTGGGCATCCTGGCGTCGGCGACGATGACCTACGAGGAGCTCGCGGCGGCGATCACCAAGACGAAGTCGTTGACCGACAAGCCATTCGGTGTCAACATCCGCGCCGACGCCACCGATGCGGCGGCGCGGATCGAGCTCCTCATCCGTGAGGAGGTCAGGGTCGCGTCGTTCGCACTCGCCCCCAAACAGGATCTCATCGCCGAGCTCAAGGACCACGGTGTGGTGGTGATCCCGTCGATCGGCGCTGCCAAACACGCCGTGAAGGTGGCGTCCTGGGGTGCCGACGCGGTGATCGTGCAGGGCGGCGAGGGCGGCGGTCACACCGGTCCGGTGGCCACCACCCTGCTGTTGCCGTCGGTGCTGGACGCGTTGCGCGCCAACGGCTCCGACATGCCGGTGGTGGCCGCGGGCGGCTTCTTCGACGGCCGCGGACTGACCGCCGCACTGGCCTACGGCGCCGAAGGCGTGGCGATGGGGACGCGGTTTCTGCTCACCTCGGACTCGGCGGTGCCCGACGCGGTGAAGCAGGAGTACCTACAGCGCGGTCTGACCGACACCGTGGTGTCGGTGAAGGTGGACGGGATGCCGCACCGGGTGTTGCGGACCCCGCTCGTCGAGGCGCTGGAAAGCGGTTCGCGGGGTCGCGCTCTGGTGGCCGCGGCACGCAACGCCAACGAGTTCAAGCAGTTGACCGGGATGCGCTGGACCACGATGTTGCGCGACGGACGGTCGATGCGACGCTCCGGCGACCGCACCTGGCAGCAGATCATCATGGCGGGTAACACGCCGATGCTGCTGCGCGCCGGACTGGTCGAGGGCGACACCCGCGCCGGGGTGCTGGCGTCGGGACAGGTGGTCGGCATGATCGACGACCTGCCGAGTTGTGACGAACTGATCCAGTCGATCATGACGCAGGCGCACGAACGGCTCAAGACGCTCGCCGCACTGGGCTGAGCGGCCGGACGCGGACGGCCTCAGGCACCCGGGTGGGAACGCGGCGGGGCGCCACCAGCGCCGGCACGCTTGACCTTGGCGATCGCCTCCGTCGGTGCGACGTCGACGGGAAGTGCCACGGTCGGGGTCTGGGCGCTCGGCGCTTTCACGATCACCACCTTGCCCACCTTGCTGATCGAGTGGACCTTCGAATACGGGATCACCGCCCGCGTGTGCGGGGTTTCGATGAGCATGGCCGAGTCGTTGAATCCCGTACCGACCGTGGCGCCGGGCACCACCGTCGCACTGAGCTGTTGGTAGGTGCTTCGGTACACGAGGAAGACGATGAAGATCAGGAAGAGCACTCCCACAACGGCGTACCAGACGTCGTCGCTCATCACGGCACCGGCGATGCACGCGGCGAGCAGGAGCAGTAGGACGATGGCGACGACGGGGGCACGCAACTCGGCGAGGGTGACCGTGACCGCCATGCGCCGCGGATCGTCCTTCCCGGGCCGCCACCGGTATTCGATACCCGGCGCATTGGGAACCGGGCCAAGATCGTCAGACATTCGTCAGCTCCTCGCGACACACCGAGTCCGTCGATACCGACGGTAGCCGTTGGCGCGGACGCGATCGCCGGAACGACGCGTTGATGTCACGAAGACGTCGGATCTGTGACACACTTCGCGCGCCGCGCCGCCGCTAGCGGGGCAGTATGCCGTCGAGAACGACGGCGAGGTACTGCGTGGCGATGTCGTCGATGGACAGTGCCCCACCGGGGCGGTACCAGCGCACCGCGACCCACACCGTGTCGCGCAGAAATCGGTAGACGAGTTCGATGTTGAGGTCGGCGCGGAACTCGCCGTCGGCCACACCGCGCGCGAGTACCGAATGCCACAGCTCGCGAAACTCCACGTTGCGTTCGTCGATGTAGGAGAAACGTTCCTGTGTGGCAAGACGTTTGGCCTCGTCCTGGTAGATCGCCACCGCATTGTGTTCGGCTTCGATCGATTCGAAGGAGGCCACCACGAGTTCGCGCAGTGTCTCGGTGGCCGACAGATCTGCGGCTGCGATCTCGCGGTACCGCGCGAACAGCGAATCGAGAAACCGGCGCAGGATCTCGTCCACCATCGACTCTTTGGAGTCGAAGTGGTGATAGAGGCTGCCCGACAGGATCCCCGCGCCGTCGGCGATGTCACGCACGGTGGTCGACCGGAGTCCGTGTTCGGCGAACATCTTTCCTGCGGTCGCGAGGAGTTCGTCGCGCCGCGAGGTGCCGTTACGTGCCGCCATCTGATCACCCTAGCAACTGCTTGGCAGGGTCGGCGGGATGGTGGCTCAGCGTCGGTGCAGCTTCTTGGCCGCACGCCGGTTGAGCTTGGTCCACATGGTCATCTGGCCGTCGATCATGCGCCTGTCCTTCTTGCCGAAGGGCGGCGTCATGAGGTCGGCGACCGACATCGGCAACGACGAGAAGGCCACCGCCCGGGCGTGACTGAACGTGTCGAAGCCCGCTTTGCCGTGGTATGAACCCATTCCGCTGCGGCCGACACCGCCGAACGGCAAGTCGGCGCCGAACATGTTCAGCGCGAAGTCGTTTCCGTTGATCGAGCCGCTGCGCGTGCTGTCGGCCAGACGCGCGAAGTTCGCGTTGTCGTCGCCGCACCAGTACATCGTGAGCGGGTGCGGGTGCGAGGAGATGTAGGTGATCGCCTCGGTGAGGTCACGATAGGGGTAGACGGTGAGCACCGGGCCGAACACCTCGTCCTCGGTGATCTTCATACCCGCCTTGACGCCGGCGAGCAGGGTCGGCGGGATCTTGCGCTGCTCGGCCGAGGGCAGCGGTTCCCCGCCGGGGATCACCTGGCGCGCGGTGGCACCGAGTTCGACGGCGTCGTCGACCAGCCCGAGGATGCGGTCGTAGTTCTTCTGATTGATCGTCGAGGTGTACTCCGGGTTGTCGACGATCGTGGGGAACTTCTCGGTCCACCGCGCGATCACCTTGTCGCTGAACTCACCGAGCTTGGCCTCGGGAACGAAGACGTAATCGGAACACAGACACACCTGGCCGCCGTTGACCATCCGGGCATCGGCCAGCATTCGTGCCGCCTTGTCGATGTCGGCGCCCACATCGACGACGGCCGGGTTCTTGCCGCCGAGTTCGAGGGTCACCGGCACCAGGTTCTTGGCGGCCTCCTGCGCCACCGACGACCCGACCTCGGGGGATCCGGTGAAGAACATGTGATCCACCTTGAGTTTCGCGAAGTCCGCCCCCGAGCCGTGCGCCGGGGTGAGCACCGCGAGTTCCTCGATGGAGAAGTAGTCGGGGGCGTGGCGGGCGATCACCTCGGTGGTGCGCGCGGTAATCGACGACGGCCGCATCAGCACCCGGTTGCCTGCGGCGAACGCCGAACCCGCGGGCACGAAGGTGAGTTGCAGCGGAAAGTTCCACGGGCCCATGATCCCGACGACGCCGAGCGGGTCGTGGCGCACCCGCTGGGAGAATCCGAGCGCGCCCTGTACGCGCGCCGATCGCGTCTCCCCCATCCACTCGCGCAACCCCCGGCGCTGATGCGTCAGGTCGATGAGGCAGCCGGCCACGTCGGCGAACACGCTGACTTCCTTTGGCCGCGAGCCGAAATCGAGAGTCAGCGCCTCACTGATCTCGTCCCCGTGGTCGAGGAGCAGCGACGACAACCGGGTGATCCGGTCAATTCTGGTGCTTGCGTCGGGTATGCCGTCACGGAGGAATGCGGCCTGCTGGATCTCGAGGAGTTCGGTCAGCGAATGGGTCTCCGACGAGACCCCTCGCTCGATTCGGTCTGCATCGGCCGGCTTGGTCATCGTCGTCCTCCGGGTTGGGATCGGTCCCGCACGCTCATCTGCTCATGCTATGTCGCAGGTCACATCTTTCGCGACCCTGTTCGCGTGGCGACGCGCTCAGCCGAGCCGTTCGATGATGGTGACGTTGGCGGTGCCGCCGCCCTCGCACATGGTCTGCAGGCCGTAGCGCCCGCCGGTGCGCTCGAGCTCGTTGAGCAGGGTGGCGAAGAGCTTGGCCCCGGTGGCACCGAGCGGATGACCGAGCGCGATCGAGCCGCCGTTGGGGTTGACCCGCGCCGGATCGGCGCCGGTCTCCTTGAGCCAGGCCAGCACCACCGACGCGAACGCCTCGTTGATCTCCACCACGTCGATGTCGTCGATGCCCAGACCCGACTTCTCCAGCGCGTACTCGGTGGCCGGGATCGGGGCCGAGAGCATCATCACCGGGTCGTCACCGCGCACCGAGAGATGGTGGATGCGGGCGCGTGGGGTGAGCCCGTAGGTGTCGAGGGCGCGTTGGCTCACGACGAGCGCAGCCGATGCCCCGTCGGAGATCTGGGAGGCGACCGCGGCGGTGAGCCGCGATCCGTCGGCCAGCGGCGCGAGTCCGGCCATCTTCTCCAGCGAGGTGTCGCGTGGGCATTCGTCGACGACACAGTCGGCCAGCGGCACCGTCTCGTCGTCGAAACGTCCTTCTGCGATGGCCGATTTCGCGCGCTGATGCGATTGCAGCGCCCACCGTTCCATGTCCTCGCGACTGATGTCCCAGCGCTGCGCCATCATGTCGGCCCCGACGAACTGGGAGATCTCGGTGTCGCCGAAGCGCTCCTGCCAGCCCACCGATTCGGCGGTGGGGGTGGAGAAGCCGAACTCCTGTCCGGCGATCATGGCCTGGGAGATGGGAATGGCGCTCATGTTCTGCACCCCGCCGACCACCACCACGTCCTGGGTTCCGCTCATCACGCCCTGCGCGGCGAAATGAATGGCCTGCTGGCTCGATCCGCACTGCCGGTCGACGGTGGTGCCCGGCACACCCAACGGCATGCCGGCCGCCAGCCACGCGGTGCGGGCGATGTTGCCCGCCTGCGGTCCGATCGCGTCCACGCAACCGAACACCACGTCGTCGACCACTTCCGGATCGAGTCCGGTGCGTTCGACGAGCGCGCGGATCACGTGCGCACCCATGTCGGCGGGGTGGGTCTTGGCCAGCGAACCGTTGCGTTTGCCGGTCGGGGTGCGGATGGCGTCGACGATGTAGGCCTGCGGTGTGCTCACGGTTTCTCCGATTCGTTGGCGGTCGGGCACGGAAGGTGTTGTCGGTGAACGGATGTGGTGTCAGGCGCGTTGACTGGAGATCGACACGACCTCGCCGGTCAGGTAGGTGGTGTAATCGCTGGCGAGCATCGCGATGGTGGCGGCCACCTCCCAGACCTCTGCGGCGCGACCGTAGGCCTCGCGTGCGGCGAGTTCGTCGAGCAGGTCGTCGCTGGTGACCTTGGCGAGGAACGGATGTTTGGCGATGGACGGGGCCACCGCGTTGATGCGCACCCCGATGTCGGCGGATTCCACTGCAGCACAACGGGTCAGCGCCATCACACCGGCCTTGGCGGCGGCGTAGTGGGCTTGCCCGCGCTGCGCCCGCCACCCCAGCACGGACGCGTTGTTGACGATCACGCCCCGACGTCCCGAATCACCGTGTTCGACCGCGCGGAAGTACCGCAGTGCGGCGCGGGTGGCGCGGAAGGTCCCGGTGAGCGTGATGTCGAGGACGCGATCCCATTCCTCGTCGGTCATGTCGGCCACCGGGGTCTCACCGCCGAGTCCGGCGTTGTTGACCAGCACGTCGATGCGGCCGAGTTTGTCCGCCGCAGAGGCGATCAGCGCGTCCACCTCGGCGGTGGACGCCACATTGCACACCACCGATTCCACGGCGCGGTCGGGGAATTCGGCGTGCAGTGTGTCGGCGGCCTCCCCCAGCCGCCGCTCATGCCAGTCGCTGAGGACGACGTCGGCGCCCTCGAGCAGGGCACGGCGCGCGGTGGCGAACCCGATGCCGGTGCCGGCGGCGGCGGTGACAACCACCTTGCGGCCCAACAGGAGTCCATGCCCCGGGGTTTCGCGCGGTGGGGTGGCCAGCGGCGAGATCGACGCTGCGGCGGTCGGTGTTGTCTGCGTCATCCGCGAACCTCCCGGGGAAGTCCGAGCACCCGCTCGGCGATGATGTTGCGTTGCACCTCGTTCGACCCGCCGTAGATGGTGTCGGCGCGAGTGAACAGGAAAAGCCGTTGCCAGTCGTCGAGTTCGACGTGTGCGGGATCGGCGATGTCGTTGGTCCGGCCCTCGACGGTGGTGTCGGGGGCGACGAGCGACGACGCCCCGGCCACCGCCATCGCAAGCTCGCCCAGGTCGCGATGCCAGTTGGCCCACAACAGTTTCGTCACCGACGCCGCGGCGGTGGCGCTCGCCGCGTCGCCGGTGCTGCCGAGTGTGCGCGCGGCATTGGAGCGCAGCACCGTCAGCCCGATGCCGGCGCGCACGAGCCGGGACGTGATCTCCGGGTTGTCGATGGCGCCGGTGCGTCGCGCCATGTCGGTGACGGCGTCGAGTTCACGGGCGAATCCGACCTGCTGTCCCAGCGTGGAGACGCCACGTTCGAACTGCAGCAGACCCATGGCCACCGACCACCCGTCGCCGGGGGCGCCGACGATCTCCTCGGCGTCGGTCACCGCGTCGTCGAAGAACACCTCGTTGAACTCCGACGTGCCGGTGAGCTGCTGGATGGGACGCACGGTGACGCCGGGCTGATCGAGCGGCACCAGCAGAAAACTCAGTCCCCGGTGCCGCGAGGAGCCGGGTTCGGTGCGGCACAGCACGAACACCCACTGCGCGACGTGCGCCAGCGAGGTCCAGATCTTCTGTCCGTGCAGATGCCAGCGGCCGTCGTCGCCGAGGCGTGCGCTGGTGGCGACGTTGGCGAGGTCCGAACCGGCACCGGGCTCGGAGTAGCCCTGCGCCCACAGTTCGGTGACGTCGACGATGCCGGGCAGGAACCGCCGCTTCTGTTCCTCGGTGCCGAAGTGGATGAGGGTGGGGCCCAGGAGTTCCTCGCCGAGGTGATTCACCCGCGCGGGCGCGTCGGCACGCGCATACTCCTGATGGAAGATGATCCGTTGCTCGAGCGTCGCGCCGCGGCCCCCGTATTCGGTGGGCCAGCCCAGGCATGTCCAGCCCGCGGCGGCGAGATGCCGGTCCCATGCGAGCCGGTCGGCGAAGAACTCGTGTTCGCTGCCCGGCCCACCGCGCCCCCTCAGGTGCGCGAACTCGCCGGCCAGGTTCTCGGCGAGCCACGCGCGCACGGCGGTGACGAACTCGCCGGTGGCCTCGGGCGTCGACCGGGCCCATTCGCCCAGGTCGACCGCCCTGTCGGCGAGATTCGTCGAGGTCATGCCCGCTAGCATAACCTACCAAGCGTTTGCTAGGTTAGCGGCATGGAGTCCACGGTGACGTCGGTCCAGACCACCCCGGCCGCCCTCATCCGCGCGGCACACGAGTGGCCACGGCACACCGCCGTCGTCGACACCCAGTGGGCCGACGAACCCGTCGAGCTGACCTATGCCGAATTGCTGGTCGCAGTACGGGATTTCGCGGCGGCACTGGTCGGGTCGGGAGTCGGGGTGGGCGATCGGGTGGCCGTCTGGTCGCCCAACAGTCACCACTGGCCGGTGGCCGCGCTGGGCGTGCACTACGCCGGTGCGGTGCTGGTTCCGCTGAACACGAGGTACACCGGCGGCGAGGCGATCGACGTGATCGCCCGGTCGCACGCGTGTGTGGTGGTGGTGTCCGGCGAGTTCCTCGGCGCCGATCACTGCGCCGAACTGCTCACCGATTACGGTGCCGCGATGCCCGACGTGGTGGTGCGGGTCCCGCTGCCGCAGGGATCGGAGGACGTGGCGGCCGCGCCGACCGGTGCCGTCGACTGGACCGACTTTCTGCGCCGCGCCACCGACGACACCCGCGCCGAGGCAGACCGGCGGGCCCGAGCCGTGGCACCCGACGACGTCAGTGACATCATGTTCACCTCCGGCACCACCGGGAAATCCAAGGGTGTGGTGGCCGAGCACCGCCAGACGATGGCGGGGGCCCACGCCTGGGGTGCCAACGGCGGGCTCGGCACGGCCGACCGCTACCTGATGGTCAATCCGTACTTCCACACGTTCGGCTACAAGGCGGGCATCCTGCCGTCGGTGTTGTTCGGGGTCACCATGATTCCGCTCGCGGTGTACTCGCCGTCCGCGGCGATGCGGCTCGTCGGGCAACAGCGTGCCACGGTGTTCCCCGGTGCGCCGACCATCTTCCAGACCATTCTCGACGATCCCGCGCGCGGCGATGTGGACCTCTCGTCGCTGCGGCTGGTGGTGACCGGCGCCGCGATCGTGCCGGTGGTGCTCGTCGAGCGTCTGCAGTGCGATCTGGGCGTGGACACCGTGATCACCGCCTACGGGCTCACCGAGGCCAGCGGATTCGTCTCCACCTGCACCCCCGACGACGACGACGTGACCGTGGCGACCACCTGTGGACGGGCGTTCGACGGAATGGAGATCGCGGTGTCGGGTCAGGGTGAGGTGCTCGCGCGCGGTGCGATGGTGATGCGCGGCTACCTCGACGACCCGGCGGCCACCGCGGCGACCATCGACGCTCAGGGCTGGTTGCACACCGGCGACATCGGCACCATCGACGAGCGCGGCAACCTCCGGATCACCGACCGCCTCAAGGACATGTACATCTGCGGCGGCTTCAACGTGTACCCGGCCGAGGTGGAGCAGACCCTTGCCCGGCTCGACGGGATCACCGAATCCGCGGTGATCGGGGTACCCGACGCGCGGCTCGGCGAGGTGGGCCGCGCCTACGTCACCACGCGCGACGGATCGGGACTGACCGAGGACGCGGTGATCGCCCATGCAAAGCAGCATCTCGCGAACTTCAAGGTGCCGCGCTCGGTGATCTTCGTCGACTCGTTTCCCCGTAACCCGTCGGGCAAGATCCTCAAGCGCGAATTGCGCTGACCGCAACTCTTGCGATGGCGGGTCAGACCTTGGTCGCCCCGTGGTCGACGGTCAACTGTGTCCCGGTGATGGTGCGCGAGTCGTCACTGACGAGGAACAGCACGGAGTTGGCGATGTCATCCGCCGTCGAGATCGGCGGATCAAACCAGTACTGCCCCATCGCAGCGGCGTAGGAGGGATTGTCGGCGAAGACCTTCTCCCCCTCGGCACCCATGCCGCCCATCGGCGTATCCACCCCCCAGGGATGCACGGAGTTGACCCGGATCCCATACGGCGCCAACTCGATCGCGGCGGACTTCACGAGACCGACAACCCCATGTTTCGCCGCGCTGTAATGCGACTGGCCCGGAAGGGATTTGATTCCCGCAACCGAACTCGTCGCCACAATCGCGCCTCCGTTGCCGCTCTCGATCATCGACGGGGCGGCTGCACGGAGTGTGTTGAACACACCGGTGAGATTGATATCGATCATGTCCTTCCATCGCTCCACGGTCATCTCCCAGAACCGTCCCCACGAGACGATGCCCGCGTTGGCGACCACGATGTCGAGCCGTCCGAGTTCGTCGACGCCGCGTCTCACAAGATTCTCGAGAGCGCTCAGGTCACGGACGTCGGCGATCTCGTGCACGACACGCTGCCCAGTCTTCTCGATCAGGGACATGGTCTCGTCGAGATCTTCCGGAGTCGCTGCGGGATAGTCTGTTTCGGTCGGTGGGGCACAGATGTCGGTGATGATGACGTCGGCGCCCTCCTCGGCGAACCGAACCGCCTCGGCGCGGCCCTGTCCGCGTGCGGCACCGGTGACGAACGCCACCTTTCCTTCGAGTCTTCCAGTACTCACCGTGTCCTCCTCGGAGTTGTTGTCGATCGTTCCACCTGAGGCTGCGCCAGCAGGTCCATGCTCACCCTGTCCAGACAGTCGCGAGCGAGATCCGCCACCGACGTGGCCTCGTCGCCCACCCACTCCTCCACCGCGATCCGATTGGCGGCGACGACACACGCCGCAGCGAAATAGGCACGGGAACACTCTGATTCGATCCCCAGCCGTTCGGCCAAGACGGGGCGCAATGCGTTGGCGCTACGGGCATGCACCGACTCCCAGACCGGGGCCAACGTGGGCGAGCGCGGCAGTGCACGGAGCAGATCCCGATGCCGCCGACCCTGCGGTCCGTCGAAGGCCGTCACCAGAGCGTTGATCAGTGCGTCCACTATCGGTGTCGTGCTCGACTGTGCGGCGACGGCGTCGACGTAGATCTGCCACCCCTCGTCGAGGATCGGCGCGATCGCCTCCTCCTTCGAGACGAACAGCCGGTGGAAAGTGCGTGGCGACACGCCGGACGACGACGCGATACGCGCGACCGAGGTTTCGGACAGGCCTTCGCTGATGAACAGGTCGAGGGCCACGTCGGAGATCTCTCGTCGTGTCTGCGCCATACGCCGCATCCGCAGAGGTGCCGGTCCGGTCATGGCGCAGACGCTACGCCTGATGGCGTCACACTATGCCGTTTTGACAGAAACTGACGCCAATGGGACCGTATCCTCGACAGCGACGGCGCCACCATCGTCCCCGTCGACACGTCACCGACACCGCGATCCGACAGGCGACTCATGACAAGCCAGGACGAGCCGACCGAGGAGTTGCTCGCGCGGGTCGGCGTGCTCGATGCAAGCGCCCCGTCGCGACGGATCACCACCCACGGCGCCGTGATCATCCTCAACGGCGACCGCGCATGGAAGTTCAAACGTCCGGTTCGATTGCGCTACTTCGACTTCAGTACACCGCAGCGGCGTCGCGCCGCCCTCGACGCCGAGTTTCGACTCAACCGCGACTTCGCACCCGGCCTGTACCTGGGGGTGCACACGATCCGACGGGCACAAGACGGTTCGCTGTCCTTCGACGGGCCCGGCGAGGTGATCGAACACGTACTGGAGATGAAGCGCTTCGCCGACGACGCGTTGCTCGTGGGACGCGCACACCCGGGAGGTCTCGACGATCGCCTGCTCGAACGGCTCACCACCCGAATCGTCGAATCCCACGGCAGCGCGCCCGCCAGTGCCGATCCGAACGGCGCGGCACGGCTCCAGGACGTGGTCGACGGAAACCTGGCGAGCATGTCGGCGTTTCCGGACATCATCGAACCCGCTGCGGCGCAACGGCTCACCGATCGGATCAGCGCACTCGTCAGTAGACACGCCGATCTTCTCGACGCCCGGGCGCGCAATGGTCGGGTACGCCGCTGCCACGGCGACCTCCACCTGGGCAACATCGCGATCATCGACGGTGAGCCGACCCCGTTCGACTGTCTCGAGTTCGACGACGAGATGGCCACCACCGACGTCCTCTACGACCTCGCGTTCCTGGTCATGGATCTCGTGGCGCGCGACCTGCGCCATGAGGCCAACGTTGTGGCCAACGCCTATTTCGACCGTGCGGCGAAGGACGAGGACGCCTTCTGCCTGATGCCGGTGCTCCTTGCGGTGCGGGCAACGGTCCGTGCACATGTCGCGGCTGCGGCACGCGACAGAGAGGGCGCCCATCACTATCTTGACCTCGCGCTGAAGTTCACCGAGCCGGTCCCCGCGCAGCTCGTCGCGATCGGCGGTGGGTCGGGAACCGGGAAGTCGACGCTGGCGCGGGCAATCGGCCACGCGGTGGGTGCGGCGCCGGGTGCGCGAATCCTGCGCAGCGACGTGCTGCGCAAACGGATGGCCGGGGTCGGCATGAACGAACCGCTGCCACGGTCGGCCTACACCGCCGAGAATCGTGGCAGGGTGTACCGGGAGCTGGACCGGCTGGCCGCGGTCGACCTGGTGTCGGGGGTGAGCGTGATCGCCGACGCGGTGTTCGGTTCGGCCGATCAGCGCGACGGGGTTTCCCGCGCAGCCCGTGACACCGGCTGCCCGATGCTTGGCGTGTGGCTGGAACTGTCGGAGTCCGAACGGATTTCACGCATTGAGGCACGCGGTCCCGACGCGTCCGACGCCGACGCGGCGGTGGCCCGCCGGCAGACGCAGACACTGAATGTGCCGGTCGGCTGGATGCACGTTCCGGCCGACGATCGCGCGGCGTCGACAGTGCTGGCGGGCGCCGCGTCAAGCGGGGTCAGACCCTCGGCTTGACCAGCGGGAACAGGATCGTCTCGCGGATGCCGAGGCCGGTGAGTGCCATCAGCAGACGGTCGATGCCCATCCCGGTTCCCGCGGTCGGCGGCATGCCGTACTCCATGGCGGTGAGGAACTCTTCGTCCAGCCGCATGGCCTCGTCGTCGCCGGCCGCGGCCAGGCGTGCCTGGTCGACGAAGCGTTCGCGCTGGATCACCGGGTCGACGAGCTCGGAGTAACCGGTGGCGAGTTCGAAGCCGCGAACGTAGAGGTCCCACTTCTCCACCACACCGGGCACCGAGCGATGTGCGCGGACCAGCGGGGAGGTTTCCACCGGAAAGTCCCGGACGAACACCGGCTGTGCGAGTTTTTCCCCCACCATGTGTTCCCAGAGTTCCTCGACCAGCTTGCCGTGGCCGTACCCCTTGTCCTTCGGGACCTCCAGACCCACCCGCCCGGCGATCGCGAGCAGCTCGTCGACGGTGGTGCCCGGATGCTCGGGGCCACCGTCGGGCACGATCTCCTGCCCGAGTGCCGCCGACAGCGACGGGTACATCTCCAGCGACGTCCACTCCCCCGACAGGTCGTAGACCGAACCGTCGGGCATGGCGGGGGTGAGCGTGCCGAGCGCCCCCAGCGCAACCTCCTGCACCAGGTCGCGCGTCATGAGCGCGGCGTCGTCGTAGGTGCCGTAGGCCTGGTAGGTCTCGAGCATCGCGAACTCGGGTGAGTGCGTCGAGTCGGCGCCCTCGTTGCGGAAGTTGCGGTTGATCTCGAAGACCCGCTCGATGCCGCCGACGATGCATCGCTTGAGGAACAGCTCGGGCGCGATGCGCAGAAAGAGGTCGATGTCGAAGGCGTTGGAATGGGTGCTGAAGGGCCGCGCCGCGGCGCCACCGTGCAGGGTCTGCAACATCGGCGTCTCGACTTCGAGGAAGCCGCGCGTGTCGAGCGCCTTGCGGAGCTCGGCGATCACCTTGATGCGGGTACGGGCGATGTCGCGGGCCTCGGGCCGCATGATGAGGTCGACGTAGCGCTGCCGGACGCGGGTCTCCTCGTTCATCTCCTTGTGCGCCACCGGCAGCGGACGCAACGCCTTGGACGCCATCTCCCAGGCGTCGGCCATCACCGAGAGTTCACCGGTGCGCGAGCTGATCACCTGGCCGTGGACGTAGACGATGTCGCCGAGGTCGACGTCGGCCTTCCACCGGACCAGCGATTCCTCGCCGACACCGTTGAAGCTGATCATCGCCTGGAGCTGGGTACCGTCACCCTCCTGCAGGGTGGCGAAGCACAGCTTGCCCTTGTTGCGCAGAAAGATGACACGGCCGGCGACACCGACCAGTTGCCCGGTCTCGGTACCGGCCTCGAGATCGGGGTGGGCGGCGCGGATCTCGGCGAGGCTGTTCGTGCGCGGAATCGACACCGGATACGCCTGACGCCCCTCGTCGAGGATGCGTTCGCGCTTGTCCCGGCGGATGCGGAGCTGTTCCGGCGTCTGGTCGTCGGTCGCGGACGGGTCGCCGCTGGTGGGGGTGGTGCTCACCTCCCAAACCCTATCGGCCGGTGCGTGGCGGGCGAAAATCGTGGTCGGCGCCCGGGTGCGGGCGTCCGGGTCGATTCAGTGTGCGGAGTAGATCGCCAACTCGCTGCGGCTGATCTCGCCGTTGATGCCCGCGGCCCGTAGCCGCCGGAATCCGCCGACGACGAACACCGCGCCGGTCACCCCACGGGCCTGCAGGTGCCAGGCGAGCCATTCGGCCTCATGACCGTCGTCGCTGATGAGGACCCATCGGCTGCCGGGAACTGCGCTGCGCAGCGCGCCGGGGGTGCCGGGGGTCAAGAGTTCGAGGATGTCGGTGGGAGCGATCGCGAGGGCTCCGAAGAGCGCGCCGTCGGATTGGCGCTTGCGGTGGCTTCGGATGTCGACGGCGACGGCGCCCGCCGACAGCGCCGAGCGGTAGTCGGCGGCCTGCAACGAGAGCGGAGTGTCGGAGACGGGCGCCTGCACGGGAGCGGGATCGAGAACAGCGGGTTGGCGGACCGATGCGGTCATGGGGGAAAACCTCGAAAGTGATCGAAACGAGCGGGGGTCGTCGAGGAGGGCGGCCGCGAGAACGCGGACTCAGCCCTGACAACACTCCAGACAGCTCATGATCACGCAGACGAGTGTGCCACATCGACCGGCCGGCGACCAGATCTGTGAGGGTTTCGCGCTTCGGCTGCGCAAAAGGTCGCACACCCAATCACTGGTTGAGCCCCCAACCGCTCGTCGAGCCCCCAACCGCTCGTCGAGCCCCCAACCGCTCGTCGAGCCCCCAACCGCTCGTCGAGCCCCCAACCGCTCGTCGAGCCCCCAACCGCTGGTCGAGCGTGTCGAGACCCCGGCACGAATACGTGACCCATTCTGTACGTTCGCGCAACGCCTACTGGTCGCTACCCCGCAGCGGCCACTGTTGTGTGCGCGAGGGCAGGGCCAGGGTGATCTCGACGAGCTCGATCAGCAAAGAACGAGCTCGATCAGCAAAGAACAAGCCCCACCCGCAACCAGATGCGCCCGACTCGGGGCCGGGCACGCTCGACCCGAAACTGGGCACGCTCGACGCGGAACCGGGCACGATCGACGCCGATCCGGGCACGCTCGACGCCGATCCGGGCACGCTCGACGCGGAACTGGGCACGCCCGACTCGGGGCCGGGCACGCTCGACCCGAAACTGGGCACGCTCGACGCGGATCCGGGCACGCTCGACGCGGATGTGGGCACGCTCGACGCGGATGTGGGCACGCTCGACGCGGATGTGGGCACGCTCGACGCGGATGTGGGCACGCTCGACGGGGGTCAGCGCCCCCCGCGGGTGCGGGTCTGCTGTTTGCTCCGCTCGTGCACCAGCCGCAGGCCCTCGAGGGTGAGGTGGGTGTGGTGGGTGGTCAGGGAGCGGCTTTCGGGGAAGATCAGCGGAGCCAGGAAGCCGGTGGCCACCACGGTGATGTCACGGCCGTCGAACCCGTCCACGGTGGCACGGATGCGCTCCACCAGGCCGTCCACCTGGCCGGCGAACCCGTACAGAATCCCCGATTGCAGCGCCTCGATCGTGTTCTTGCCGAGCACACTGCGCGGGGGCATCAACTCCACCCGCCGCACCGTCACGGTGTGCTCGCTGAGCGCATCGACCCCCAGGTTCACCCCGGGAGCGATCGCACCCCCGAGAAACTCCCCTTTCGCCGACACCGCGTCGACCACCGTCGCCGTGCCGAACGCCGCCACGATGCAGGGTCCACCGTAGATCTGGTGCGCGGCAAGACAGTTCGCCACCCTGTCGGTGCCCACTTCCTTCGGGTTGTCCACCAGCAGCGGCACACCGGTGCGCACGCCGGGTTCGAGCAGCACGTTGTGGGCGTGGCTGTAGTAGCGGCCCACCATGGTGCGCAGTTCACGCAGCAGCGACGGCACCGTGGAGAGCGCGGCCACCCCGGTGACCTGCTCGACATCGGCGCCGAGCAGGCCTCGGACAATCAGCGCCAGCTCATCGGCCGTGAGGTGCGGGTCGGTGTGAATCCTCCAGTCCCGGAACAGCTTCGAATGGTCACCGGTGCCGGTGAACAGGCCGAGGTGGATGTTGGTGTTGCCGACGTCGACGGCGAGAAGCATGGTGTGTGACCTCAGACCGCAAGGCTGCGCGGATCGAGCAGCCCCGATCCGTGCGGCGCATGTGCGGGATCGGTGCCGGCGTCGATGACCCGGTTGGCGTCGTCGACGAAGACCACATGCGGCGAGTAGTCCCGCAGCTCATCACGATCGAGCATGCCGTAGGCGATGATGATCACCAGATCACCGGGATGCACGAGATGTGCTGCCGCACCGTTGATCCCGATCACCCCCGAGCCCCGTTCGCCGGCGATCGCGTAGGTCTCCAGGCGCGCTCCGTTGGTGATGTCGACGATGCACACCTGCTCTCCCTCGAGCAGATCGGCGGCGTCGAGCAGATCGGCGTCGATGGTGACCGAACCGACGTAGTGCAGATCGGCCTGCGTCACCGTGGCGCGGTGGATCTTGGAAGTCATCATGGTGCGGAACATGCTGTGCTACCTCGTGTTCGATGGTCGATCGCCGGGCCGGGCGGTCAGGTGGGGTTCTCGTCGGGGTTGGACAGGTCGATGCCGATGGCCACGCCGACGTTGTCGATGAGTCGCGCCGCTCCGAGCCGGGCCGCGACGAGAAGCCTGCCGTCGCCCTTCTCCGGCGGCTCCTCCAGCGACCGTCCCCGTAGGGCCAGGTAGTCGACGTCGATCTCCGGCCGGCTGGCGAGAACGGCTTGTGCCGCAGCCAGAATCGCGTCGCGGCCGCCCGGTGCGGCATGCGATCCGGCGGCGAGTGCCGCCGACAACGTCACGGCCACCTCACGCTGTTCGGGGGTGAGATACCTGTTGCGCGACGACTTGGCCAGCCCGTCGGCCTCGCGCACCGTCGGCACGCCCACGATCTCGACGTCGAGATTCAGGTCGTCGGCCATCTGGGTGATCAGGACGAGCTGCTGGTAGTCCTTCTCACCGAAGTACGCCGCGTGCGGGGCGGCGATGTTGAGTAGCTTGGCGACGACGGTGAGCATCCCCGCGAAATGTCCTGGGCGCGAAGCACCGTCGAGGATGTCGCCGGCCGGGCCGGGTGAGATGGTGGTGCGCGGACCATACGGATACATGTCGGCGACCGTCGGCGCGAACACCAACTCGACACCGAGGGAACGCAGTAGGTCGAGGTCGGCGTCGAAGGTGCGGGGATAGGCGTCGAGATCCTCGCCCGCACCGAATTGCAGCGGGTTGACGAAGATCGACACGATCACCACCGCGTCGCCCTTGGATCGCGCCGCGCGCACCAGTTGCGCGTGTCCCGCGTGCAACGCGCCCATGGTGGGCACCAGCACCACACGCTTGCCCGCGCGGCGCAGCGCGGTGCTGACGCGGTGCAGGGTTGCCGGATCACGGTGCACGGTCAGGGTTCCCGCGACGTAGGAAGCGGCGTCGAGCGGAGCGGTCACGGGGCCTCCAAAATGTCGCGCAGGTCGTCGGGGGCGTCGGTGTAATCAGCGGCACGAAGGGCCAGCACCCGGTAGGCGTCGGCGATCGAACCGGGTGACCGGCCGCCGGGCAGCGCCCGCAAGGCCGCGAGATGATCGGCGACGGCGGCCGCGTCGCCACGCGCCACCGGCCCGGTGAACGCGCCCCGTCCGAGTTCGAGGACATTCTGCAGGGCCGCGGTCACCAAAGGTCCGAGAATCCGTTCGGCGAGCAGCACCGAGTTGCCGTCGACGGTCGCCGCGTCGCGCCCGGGCGCCCCGGCGTCGCCCTCGATCGCAGCGTTCATCGCGCTCACCGCGTCGCAGATCAGCGCCACGAGGTGGTTGGCCCCGTGGGCCAGCGCCGCGTGATAGAGCGTGCGGTTCTCCTCCGCGATGCGAACGGGTTCACCGCCCATCTCCAGGACCAGTGCGGACGCGATCGCAACGCCCACCTCGTCGGCCGCGGTGATGCCGAAACACGCCTGCGCCAGGCGTGCGGTGTCGTCGTCGGTGCCGATGAACGTCATCGCGGGGTGCACCGCGAGCGGCAGCGCACCGAGCCGGGTCAGTGGGTCGAGTATCGCGACACCGTGTGCACCCGCGGTGTGCAGCACCAACGTGCGGGGGCGCAGTCGGCGAGTGGCCGCGATCTCGGCGATCACCGAGGGCAACGCGGCGTCGGGGACGGCGATGACGAGGAGTTCGGAACGCGACACCACGTCGGGCAGGTCCAGCACCTGCGACTCTGGGAGCCGGGCTGCGGCGCGACGCCGCGATTCGGGTGATCGCGCCACCACCCCGACGACCAGGTGGCCGGCGCGTTCGAGCGCCTCGCCCAGCGCGGTGCCCACACGGCCCGCGGAGACGATTCCGACGGTCAGCCGAGCGGGGGTGGGAAGGTTACTGACCCCGGGGAGCACGGATGCGGCGGCCGACGGATCGGCCCCGTGCCCGGCGCCGTCGCGGCGCATCGGGGGCACGGCATTGTCGCCGTTCGGTGAGGTCACCGGTGTCCTCCAGGGTCGTTCCAGTCCCGCGATCGTCAACGGGTACCAGACGTTGCACCGCAAGGTTAGGCGGTGGGCGACGGCAATGGCCAATACGTGTGATCGGGGTCACGGCGCCGACGGTGGCTGGTCGGTACAGAACCGTCACCTGTCGAGATCGTGAGGTGCACCGGTGCAGGTCGCCTGCCTCAGCGGTGACCTTTCTGTACGCGCCGCGTCAGTCCCCGCGGCGACGGCGTCCGCCGCGAGACTCCGACGACGCCTGGCGCAGTTGATTGAGGAGTTCGGCGGCGGGAAGGCCCGCCGAATGGGCCGCATCGTGGTCGGTCTCGCGACGGCGACGGCCACCACCGAGGTCGGCGACGGTCCGCGACGACTCGCCGGCACCACCGCTTTCGTGACGACCGGCAGTGCTCTCGGACTCGGCAGCAGGCGCGGGTGCGGCAGCGGGCGCGTGCTGTGCGGCCCACTCGTCGGTGGGGGTGTCGTCGACGAAGGTCGGTGCGGGGGTCTGCGGCGGCTGAGACATCTGTGGCTGGGGTCCCACGTAGAACCCGCCGGAGAACGGGGTCGACAGGGGTGCCGAGGGTGCCGGTGCCTCGGTGGGCCGCGGTTGCTCCACCGGGACGTCGGGAGTCACCTCGGCGACCTCGGCCTCGGCGACCTCCGCTTCAGCGACCTCGACCTCGTCGGGGACGACGTCGACGGGAACCTCGGTCACGGTGACCTCGTCGACGGTGACCTCGTCGACGGGGACCTCGGCGGCCGGGGTCTCTGCGTTGGGGTTCGGCTCGACCTCGTCGGCGGGCAGGCCGAACCCGGCGCCCGCGAACGGCTCCTCCTCGGTGACCACCGGAATGATCTCGGTCATCTCATTGGGATCGATGGACGCATCGAATGCCGAGGACTCGTGCCTGCTGGGTGCGTCCGCCGCCGGTACCGTCGCGGCGAAGTCCTGCGCCGCCCGCACGCTGTCGTCGTGCGCGAACTGCGAGCCGGAGAAGCCGGAGCCGGGATAGGAGGGGCGGCCGTAACCGGTGTCGGACCCCACACCACCGAGCCCGGAGGCCAGCTCCCGCAGTTTCTCGTTCGGCAGTGCCGTGCGCTGATCGGGCAGCGCTTGTCCCAGCAACTGCTCCAGGCTGGCCCGCAACGCCAACACCTGCGCCTTGAGTTCGGTGAGTTCGGCGCCGGTCTCCTGGCCGATCTCCTTGCGGATCGTCGCCTCGACGTCGAGTTCGTACTGACGCCTGGCCGCGATCTCGCGTTCGAGCTGCAACTCGTAGACCAGGCGCAGATCGCGACTCTTGCTCTCCGCCGACTCCGCCTGCCGACGGAACTTGGTCACCAGGATGGCCCCGATCACCGCCGCCCACAGCGCGGCGATGACAGCCAGGGAGCCGACGATGCTCACGGTGTCCGTGAAGACCATCAGGATGCTGGCCGCCACGGCGAGCACGATCAGCAGACCGAGCAGCCATTGCGCCACGCGACCAGAGCGTCGGGTCTCGGCGGAACGGCCGTTCGAGGTCGTCATGTCCGTGAACTTACACTTTGAGTTGCCCCGCGACGGACAGGCGTCAACGGAGAGTCACGATTAGTGACCCGAAATGGGTGTTCGCGATCGTCCTCACACGGCTCCGGGATGCCCGTCCGGATGTGGCTCCGCGGCGTCGTCGGTGGGGTCGTCGGGGGCCCGGCAGCAGTATTCGAGCCAGAGCGCCGCGACCATCAGCACCGCGCCGCCGATCAGCCCGATGATGGCGCCGGGCCGATCGTGGTCGGCGGCGGTGAGGTCGTGCTGATTGAGCAGGAACACCAGCATGCCGGTCCACACCCCCACCGCGACGGCGCCCAGAATCGCCGACGCCTTGGCCAGCGCCAGCACGCGTGCCGCGGTCAGCGGATGCAACTGTCCGCGGGCCCGACCGACCTGGCGGTCGGCCACCCGGGCGCGCACCACGAACGCGATCACCGTCTCCAGCGCCGCCAGGATGTAGAGCACAATCCCGGCCAGCAGGGGCAGCGGCGGCAGGTCGGAGTAGTTGTAGCGCACCAGAATCCAGGAGATCAGGGCCACCACCACGGCGATGAGCGCCAGATCGCGGACGCGGGTGGGACCCAGACCGGGCTCGTCGTCGTCCGGGGTCTTGCCGGTGGGACGCATGCTCATCGCCCGCTGCTCCCTGTTGCGGCGCCCAGGTCGGCGGCGGTACCGACCACGCTGACCCCGGCGCGTTCCTCGTCGGGCAGACCGGCCACCAGATCGGCGACTCGACGCTGCCCGTGCGATGTCCACAACGTCGCGTCCGGGTCGGCTTCGAGCCACGGCATCAGCACGAATGCGCGCTGGGCGGCCCGCGGATGCGGCAGGGTGAGCACCGGGTCGTCGCTGACGATCTCGCCGTCCGCATCGCGCACGGAGATCACGTCGACGTCGAGCGTGCGCGGACCCCAACGCACCTCGCGCACCCGCTCGGCGTGTCGTTCCAGGTCGGCACCGGCCTCGAGCCACTGCCGGGCGGTGCGTTCCCCCTCGACGATGAGGGTGATGTTGTGGAAGTCGGGCTGCTCGACGCCGCCCCACGGCGCGGTGGCGTACACGCTGGACACAGCGACTGTCTCGCCGGCGAACCGGTCGAGCACCGACCGCAGGTGTGCGTCGCGGTCGCCCACGTTGGTGCCCGCCGACAACACCGCGCGGGTGATGGTCGACGTCACCTGGCATCACCCATCGTGGTGGGGGACCCCGACGATCCCCGTAAGCCCGACGATTTGCGGGATCGGCGCGTCACCACCGCGACGTCGGCGAAGTCCAGTGGGATCGGTGCCGACGGTTTGTGCACCACCACCTCGCAGGCGGCGACGCGTTCGTCGTCCATGACCGCATCCGCGATGTCGCCGCCGACCGCCTCGATGAGGTTGCGGGGCTCGCCGGAGACGATGGCGTGGACCTGCTGCGCCAGCCCGCCGTAGTCGACGGTGTCGGCGAGGTCGTCGCTGGCCGCGGCCACCCGCAGGTCTGCCCACAGCGTCACGTCGATGATGAAATCCTGTCCGTCGCGTCGTTCGTGCTCGAACACGCCGTGATGTCCGCGGACGCGTAGGCCGCGCAGTTCGATGCGATCAGCCATCGGACCGACCGCTCACACCCGACCACTCGCTCAGGCCTGACCGACCGGGCAGCGGCGCCCGGCCCCGGCCGCCCGAACTCCACGCCGCGGCGACGAGCGCCGCATCGTGGCTGGCCTGCACGTCGTGCACGCGCACACCCCATGCGCCACCTGCGGCGGCCAGCGCGGTGATCGCGGCGGTGGCGGTTTCCCGGCCCGCCGGCGGCCGGTCGACGCCGTCGCGGGCCAGCAACGTGCCCAGGAAGCGTTTGCGCGAGGCCCCCACCAGCACCGGGAACCCCAGTCCGACCAGCGTCGGCAGCGCGTTGAGCAGCGTCCAGTTGTGCGCGGCGGTCTTCGCGAATCCCAGGCCCGGGTCGAGGATGATGCGGTCGGGGTCGACGCCGGCGCTCACCGCCGCGTCGACCTGGCCGAGCAACTCCCCGCTCACCTCGGCCACCACGTCACGGTAGCCGCCGGTGTCGTCGACGCGGTGGGTGAAGCGACGACCGTCGTCGGCCTGATCGGCGGCCGGGCGCCAGTGCATCAGGATCCACGGCAGGCCGGCGTCGGCGAGCAGCGGTGCCATGTCGGCGTCGGCGCGGCCCCCCGACACGTCGTTGACGATCGTGGCGCCGGCCTCGATGGCGGCGGCTGCGACGGCGGCCCGCATGGTGTCCACCGACACCCGCGCGCCACGTGAGGTGAGCGCGGAGATCACCGGGACCACGCGGGCGGTCTCGATCTGCGCGTCCACCCGGATCGCGCCCGGTCGGGTGGATTCACCGCCGACGTCGATGATGTCGGCGCCCTCGGCCAGCAACTGTTCGCCGTGGGCCACGGCCGCATCGGTGTCGAGGAAGCGGCCGCCGTCGGAGAACGAATCGGCGGTGACGTTGAGCACGCCCATCACCCGGGTCCGTTGCGAGGTCACGGCCGTCGAGGTCACCGCGTGATCAGGTCGAGCGCCTCGCCGCGGGAAACGGCACTCGACTTGAAGATGCCGCGCACCGCCGACGTGGTGGTGCGGGCACCCGGTTTGCGGATCCCGCGCATCGCCATGCACAGATGCTCGGCCTCGATCACCACGATCACCCCGCGCGGATTCAGCCGGCGCACGATCGCGTCGGCGATCTGGCTGGTGAGCCGTTCCTGCACCTGCGGTCGTTTGGCGTAGAGGTCGACGACCCGGGCGAGTTTGGACAGGCCGGTCACCTGACCGGTGTCCCCGGGGATGTACCCGACGTGCGCGACACCGTGGAAGGAGACCAGGTGATGCTCGCAGGTCGAGTACATCGGGATGTCCTTGACCAGCACGAGTTCGTCGTGATCCTCGTCGAAGGTGGTGGCCAGCACCTCGTCGGGCTCCGTGTAGAGCCCGGCGAACATCTCCCGGTACGCGTTGGCCACCCGCGTGGGTGTGCGCCGCAGGCCTTCCCGGTCGGGGTCCTCCCCCACCGCGAGGAGCAGCTCGCGCACCGCTGCCTCGGCGCGTGCCTGATCGAAATACCGACCGTCGGGTGTGGTGTTGCCCGCCGACAATCCGTCCGGCGCGGCGACATCCTGCCTGTCGCTGATCGTCATCGGCCCTCAGTTGCTTCCGTGGCCACCGGAACCGTTGGTGTCGCCCGGCCCGCTGCCATTCCTGCCGTTGCCATAGCCATTGCCATTGGCATTCCCACTGCCGTTGGCATTCCCACTGCCATTGGCATTGCCACTGCCGTTGCCGTTGTAGTGGCCGCCACGGCGGTTCGATCCGTCCTGCTCACCGTTGGCCGGCGGCCACCCGGGCGCCGACCAGTCGCGCGGGGCACCGTAATCGGGCCGCGTGCCGCCCTGGCCCCCGTACTGGCCCGGAGCATGCTGGCCGGGACCCTGCTGCGGGGGCGTGGGGTACGGCGCCGGCGGATACTGCGACGGCGGGTACGGGGTCGGGGGTTGCGGATACGGCCCGGAATGCTGCCCGGCCGGCGGATACGGATACGACGGCGGGCCGGGATATGGGCCGCCGGCGGGACCCGCGCCACCCGAGTCACCACTCGGGTACGACGCCGCACCCGCGCCCACGGGTTCGGGGACGGGTTCGGGCTCGGGTGGCCACGGCTCGCCCCGTTCGATCGCCAACTCGCCGGGGGTCTTGACCGGCGGCTTGTCACTCGGGGTGCGCTCCCCGAACTCGTTGAACGTGGTGATCCGCGGACGCTTGTGCACATCGGTGAAGATCTGTTCGAGATCCTTGCGGGTCAGGGTCTCCTTCTCCAGGAGTTCACTGGCCAGCACGTCGAGTGTGTCGCGGTACTCCGACAGGATCGCCCACGCCTCGGTGTGCGCGGCCTCGATCAGCCTGCGCACCTCGTCGTCGATCTCGCTGGCGACGCCGGCCGAGTAGTCGCTCTGTGTGCCCATCGAACGGCCCAGGAACGGATCGCCCTGCTCCTGGCCGTATCGCACCGCACCGAGCTTGGCGCTCATGCCGTATTCGGTGACCATGGCGCGCGCGATCTTGGTGGCCTGATCGATGTCCGACGACGCTCCGGTGGTGGGCTCGTGGAACACCAGCTCCTCGGCGGCGCGTCCACCCATCGCCATCACCAGCCGCGCGATCATCTCCGAGCGGGTCATCAGGTCCTTGTCCTGCTCCGGCACGGCCAGTGCGTGACCGCCGGTCCGGCCGCGGGCCAGGATGGTGACCTTGTAGATCGGGTCGAGATCGGGCATCGCCCATGCCGCGAGGGTGTGCCCGCCCTCGTGATAGGCCACGATCTTCTTCTCGTGTTCGCTGATGATGCGGCTCTTGCGACGCGGCCCACCGATCACGCGGTCCACGGCCTCCTCGAGCATCTCCGCGGTGATCATGGACTGGTTCTCACGCGCGGCGAGCAGCGCGGCCTCGTTCACGACGTTGGCCAGGTCGGCACCCGACATGCCGGGGGTGCGCTTGGCCAGTCCGTCGAGGTCGGCGTCGGGGGCGATGGGCTTGCCCTTGGCGTGCACCTTCAGGATCGCCCGGCGACCGGCGATGTCGGGGTTGCCCACCGGGATCTGACGGTCGAAACGGCCGGGACGCAGCAACGCCGGGTCGAGGATGTCGGGCCGGTTGGTGGCCGCGATCAGGATGACGCCGGAGCGGTCACCGAAACCGTCCATCTCCACGAGCAGCTGATTGAGCGTCTGCTCGCGTTCGTCGTGGCCGCCGCCCAGACCCGCACCACGCTGGCGGCCCACGGCGTCGATCTCGTCGACGAAGATGATGCACGGACTGTTGTTCTTGGCCTGCTCGAACAGGTCGCGCACGCGGGACGCGCCGACACCGACGAACATCTCGACGAAGTCGGAGCCGGAGATGGTGAAGAACGGCACCCCGGCCTCACCTGCCACGGCACGCGCGAGCAGCGTCTTGCCGGTGCCGGGCGGACCGTAGAGCAGGACGCCACGGGGAATCTTGGCGCCGAGGGCCTGATAACGCGCCGGGTTCTGCAGGAAATCCTTGATCTCGTAGAGCTCTTCGACGGCTTCATCGGCGCCCGCGACGTCGGCGAAGGTGGTCTTGGGCATGTCCTTCGACAGCTGTTTGGCCTTGGACTTGCCAAAGCCCATCACGCCGCCGCGCCCGCCGCCCTGCATGCGGTTCATGACGAAGAAGAACAGACCGAACAGCAGCAACATCGGGAGCAGGAACACCAGGATCTGCCAGAACACGGACTGCTCGTTGACGTTGGTCTGGTAGCCGGCACCGGTGGACTTGACGGAGTCGAAGACCTGCTCACCGGCCGACGCCGGATACTTGGCCGAGATCTTGGTGGTGTCCTTGCCGTCGACCTTGACCGGCTCCTTGGTCTCGATGCGGAGCTGTTGTTCGCGGTCGTCGATCTGGATGAACTTGGTGTTCTTCGTGTTGAGCTGGGTCAACGCCACCGAGGTGTCCACCCCGGTGTAGTCGCGGTCTCCGTTGCGCATCACGCTCCAGCCCCAGAGGGCGAGCACGACGACCGCCAGGATCGCGAGGTTGCGGAAGACTGTCTTTCGGTTCATGCGAGTTGGTGGAGGCGGACCGGGGGCGGGATCACCCGGTGCCGTGACCACTGTCCTTCCATCGGTTTGCGGACGAAGTGAACGGACCCAAGACTGCGTTCGTCCACATAGAGGCTACCGGTCAACGATCCTGCAGGTGAAACCGTTCCCGGATGTGCGGCCCGAGAAGGGCGACGAGGCCGGGCTACTGGTACACGGTGGACCGCAGCCGCCCGATGAAGGGCAGGTCACGATAGCGTTCGGCGTAGTCGAGGCCGTACCCCACCACGAACTCGTTGGGGATGTCGAAACCCACGTCGGCCACCGTCACGGGTGAACGCACCGCCTCCGGCTTGCGCAGCAGGGTGCACACCTCCAGCGAGCGCGGCTGCCGGGTGGCGAGGTTCTTCATCAGCCACGACAGTGTGAGACCCGAATCGATGATGTCCTCGACGATCAGCACATCGCGCCCGGCGATGTCGCGGTCGAGGTCCTTGAGGATGCGCACCACGCCCGACGACGACGTGGACGATCCGTAGCTCGAGACCGCCATGAACTCCATCTGGGCGGGTATCGGCAGCGCCCGCGCGAAGTCGGTCATGAACATGATGGCGCCCTTGAGGACCCCGACGAGGACCAGATCGTCGTCGATGCCTGCGTAGCGGGTGGCCACCGATTCCGCCAGCTCCGTGGTGCGCTGTTTGATCTGGTCCTCGGTGATCAGGATCGCTTCGATGTCGTCGCCGTAGTGGTGGGCGATGTCGGTCGCGGAATGCACGTCAACAGCTTGTCACGTCCCCCGGCACCGGTGGGCGGCGAGTTGCCACCGAACCACCGGCGATTGCGTGTTGTACGCAAGCCGAACGATGTGGACGGGTGTGGTTCGAACAAGGGACGCTCGTGTCACAGCTAGGTCACAACGCTGCCCACTGTTCACACGCGCACCAAAGTCGGCCAAAGCCGTGACGCCCCGCTGCACACTCTTGCGCACGCGGAAATGCAATTCATTCGGATTTCGAATGAATTTCGGAGATTTCCGCGTATGCGTTCCGGAAATGCTCCGGGAGGATCTCCTCCGGAGCGTGCCACATCCCGCACGGTGGCTCGAAATCAGGTTCGCAGCCGCACATTTCAAGAGAATGGAACAAGGATGACCGACCAACGACGCCCCGGTTGCCGTCAACTTTTACCGCCACCGATGAATCGCCGTCGAAAGTTGTTGCGGCTAAACATCTTTTTCTTCGCGATTTTGCTCGCCGTCCCATTGGTGAACGGCACTGCCAACGCGGCACCCCCGACGGCTACGCCGGTGCAGTACCGTCTGACCCAGACGCCGACGAGCGTCGTGCTCGATTTCACCAATGCGAAAATTCTGCGAACCGCGGACTCGGTGGAAATCCAGAACTCGACCGGTGCCACGGTCTTCCGGATGCCGCTCTCGTATCGCCTGGAATACCGGGAGTTCCCCATCGATTCCGCCGTGGCGGGTAACACCGTGACGCTGACACCGTCGAAGAATCTCGCGCGTTCGCGTGCGCTGAGCCCGGTCGAGGTGGACCCGATCCGGCAGGTGGCGGCACAGCAGAAGGTCGACGCGCCGAGGACCAAACAGGAGCGTGACGACCAGGCACTGGCGCGGTTCAACCAGGAACTCGGCGCGGGACTGACGATCTCCTCGCTGGTGGGCTTGGCGATCGGGGCCATCGCGGGCGGTGTGATCGGATGCCTGCTGGGTCTGCCGCTACTCGGCGTCGGCTGCCTTCCCGGCATTCCGCTGGGAGCGTCGCTGGGATCGATCGTCGGCATTATCCTCGGCGGTGGCGGGTCCGCGATCGTCGGCGGTATCAACTACTTCAACACCATCAATTCCCCGTTCGTACCGCCCAAGAACTAGCGTTCGTGCGGTCGGAGGTCGGTCAGCGGGCGGCTGCGCGTAAGCGCAGCCGCCCGTCCATGTGCTCGACGACGAGTCGATGGTCCGGCGTGCCGCCGATGGCGACCTGGGCGCCGGTAGCGACGACCAACAGGGCGTCCGTCGCGCCGATCGTCCGCGTCGTCGGCTCGGTGGCCCCCACCCCCATCAGCCAGCGCCGTAGCACCCGGGTCCGGATCGCGGGCAACAGTGCGACGAGCGCGGCCACTTCGAGTTCGGCGCCCCCGGCGCGCACGGCGGCGTCATAAGCGCTCTCGGCGAGAGCATCGAGGGCGTCATTGTCGTCCTGTAGTGACGCGGCGGTGCGGGCGAGTGCGGCCACCACCCCGCCGTGCACCACATCGTCGAGCAGCGGTAACACCTCCGCGCGCATTCGCACCCGGGTGAAACGAGGGTCGACGTTGTGCGGGTCGGCGTACGCGTGCAGTCCGAGTTCCGTGCACACACCCACCGTTTCTGCTTGCCGCACACCCAGCAGCGGGCGGCCCCATGGGTCACGCCAGGGCCGCATCCCGGCGAGCGACCGCGACCCCGACCCGCGGGCCAGACCGAGGAGTACCGTTTCGGCCTGATCGTCCATGGTGTGCGCCAACAACACCGGTGCGTCTGCCCGCGCGGCGTCGAGGGCTTCGTAGCGCGCCCGGCGTGCCGCGGCCTCCAGCCCGCCGTCGGAGCCGACCGACACCCGCAGCACCTCCGCGCAGGCACCCAGATCGGTGGCGGTACGGGCCGCGGTGTCGGCGACGTCGGCGGAGCCGTCCTGCAAGCCGTGATCGACGACCAGTGCGCGCACCGACAGCCCGGCCCGCAGTGCGCACGCGGTGAGCGCGAGCGAATCGGGGCCGCCCGACAGCGCCACACATACGTCGGTGCGGCCGCCGAGCTCGGTGGCAGCGAAGGCGGCCACCGCACGGGTCACAGCACCCGTTGAATCCATCGCGACGGCTCGTCGATCTCGTCGGTGCGCGGCATGGTCTCCGGCGACGTCCAGATCGTGTTGAACCGCTCCATCCCGACGGTCGACACCACCTCGTCGACGAAGGCCTTACCCCGGGTGTACTGCGCCAGCTTCGCATCCATACCGATCAGCGCGCGGATGATGCGCTGCACCGGATTGCGCGGGGTGGCGCGACGCCGGTCGAACGCCGCCCGGATGCTCTCCACCGTCGGAACCTGTTCGGGGCCAACGGCATCCATCACGTGGTCGGCGTGGCCCTCGAGCAGGGTGCCCAGCATCATCATGCGGTTGAAGGCGTCGTACTGCTCCGGGCTCTGCACCAGTTGCATGACCCCGATGACACCCTTCTCGCGGGGTTTGCCGCCCCGCAGCGAGGCGGTGATCCGTGCGGCGATCTCACCGGCCGATTCGCCGGTCTCCGACGTCAGCACCGCGATGTTGTCGCTCATGTACTGCCGCAGCCACGGGTTGGCCGAGAACTGCACGCGGTGGGTCACCTCGTGCAGGCACACCCACAGCCGGAAGTCCGACGGCACCACGTGCAGCGAGCGTTCCACCGCAATGATGTTGGGAGTCACCAACATCAACACGCCGGGATCTTTATTCGGCCCGCTCGCTACGCTCCCGGCGCCGGGGTTCGGGGTGAACGGATCGTACTGGCCGAGGATGGCGGTGGCCAGAAACGCGAGGAGTCCCCCGGCCTGCACTCCCCCGACCTTCCCCGAGATGCCCTCGACGAATCCCTGTATCCCACCGGCATGTTCGTCGTCGGCGTCGACGCCGGACGTGGACCCGTCGAGCATCGACCGCATCGACACCGCCGCGGCGTCGATCCACCCGGGACGATCGAGGACGCGGGCCGCCGGGACGGGGAGACCGTCGGCGAGGCCGGTGACCTCCCGGACGGGACCCTCGGCGCGGACGGCCGCGTCGGCGAGTTCGGCGCGGGCGGCCTCGAGGGTGTAAGCGGTGGTCTTGGGACCGGACCGCACCAGCTTGCGCCCGGTGGCCGCGGCCAGCGACCAGTCGATACGCGCACCCATCGGGTCCAGCAGATGATGGCCGCCGCCATCGGGCTGCACACCGTCCGCCGTTGTGGTGTCGCCGGTGGTCTCACTCATCGACGTCTCGCTCATCGACATCCGCACTCCCTCAGATCGCCGGGGACGGCGTCGAGTGCGGGCCGCGCATCGGCCGGCGAGGTACCGCCGGACATCAGCGCGAACGACAGAACCCGGCCGTCGACCGTCTGGACTATGCCCGTCAACGAACTGACTCCCGTCAGTGTTCCGGTCTTCGCGCGCACCCATCCCGCGCCGGGGTTGTCGCCTGCGGTGAACCGGTCGGCGAGGGTTCCGGTACCGCCGGCCACCGGCAGCCCGTCGAGCATCGGGCGAAGCTTGGTCTGAACCACGGCGTCACCTCCGGTCGGGCCGCTGGAGGCCGCCATCACCTTGTCGAGCACCGACGCGGGCACGCGGTTGGCGTAGGAGATCCCCGAGGTGTCCCGCAACGTCACCCCGGTCATGCTGAACCCGTTGTTTCGCAGCGTGGCGACCACGGCGTCCGCACCGCCGGCCAGCGTCGCCGGACCGCCCTTCGCCTTCGACAACTCGATGCCGAGTGTTTCGGCGAGCACGTTGTCGGAGTAGCGGAGCATGTCGTTGACCCTGGTCACCAGCGGTGCCGACTGCACCGACGCGAGTTGCCGGGCCCCAGGCGGTGCGGTCACCTCGGTGACGTCGGTGGAGACGCCGAGCGCCGTCGCGAGCTGCTCACCGGCGGTGATGGCCGGATTGTCGACCCGCGGCGAGTACTCGTCGAGCGGTTCGATGCGCGCCCCGTCGGTCATCAGCGCCTCGATCGGCGCGATGTCGCCGCCGGCGATGTCCTGACGGCTCCAGGTGCTGTCCATCGTCGGCCCGCTGATGCCGGAGAGGTCGACGGCGACCGACGTCGGGGTCACGCCCGACCGTCTGATCTGCGCGGCGAGATCCGCGATGCGCCCGGGGGTGGTGTAGAAGGTCGCGGCGCCGGTCGGCTGCGCCGAGAGCGTCGGGTCGCCGGCGCCCTTGATGATCACCTGTCCGTCGGGTCCCCCCACCACCGTGGTGGTCAGCCGTTGGTCGTGCGGCAGACCGATCAGGGCCGCGGCGGCGGTGAGGATCTTCGTGTTCGAGGCGGGGATGCGCGGGGTGTCGGGGGATTTCGACCACAGCGTGGCGCCGGTCAGCGAGTCGCTGATCTGCCCGGTGAAATCCCCGAGCGCGGGGGCGCGGACCGCCTGCGCGATCTGTCGGGTCACCCCGGCCGGGGTCGGTTCGGGCGCGTTCGCCGCCACCGGTTCGATCTGCGGATTGGCGGCGATGGGTGCGGGACGCGGCCCGATTCCGGGTGGCAGTTCGTCGCTGTGGTCGAGTTGTCGTGCCACCACCAGTACGCCGGTGGCGATCATGGCCAGCACCACCACCGAGACCAGGGTCCACACCACCGCCCGTCGTCGACCGCGTGGTCGACGGTCTCCATGCTTGGCGCCCACAACACCTCCGGGTCTCGAACGTCGGCTCAATTGCCCTCACAGTATCGTTGAGACGATTCGCGCAGCCGGGCCGACGGCTGCCATCACCGGCGATAGCAGCCACGATCAAGGAGGAACCGTGGAATTCGATGTGACCATCGAGATCCCGAAGGGCAGTCGCAACAAGTACGAGGTCGATCACGAGACGGGCAAGATCTATCTCGACCGCTACCTCTACACCGCCTTCGGCTACCCCGCAGACTATGGCTACATCGACGGCACCCTCGGCGAGGACGGCGACCCGCTCGACGCTCTCGTCCTGCTGCCCGAGTCGGTGTACCCCGGCGTCATCGTGAAATCCCGCGTGGTGGGCATGTACACCATGACCGACGAGGCCGGTGGCGACGACAAGCTGCTCTGTGTCCCGGCCGACGACGTCCGCTGGAACCACATCCAGGACATCGGCGACGTCAGCGAATTCGAACTCGGGCCGATCTCCCACTTCTTCGAGCACTACAAGGACCTCGAGCCCGGCAAAGAGGTTCAGCCTGGTGGCTGGGTGGGCAAGGCCGAGGCGGAGAAGGTGGCGCAGGCCGCCATCGACCGGCTCGCCCAGGAACCCGAGGAGGCCAACGAGCCCTCGCGCGGCTGACGCGCGTCTCACCCGACGTCGAGCGTGCCCACTTTCCGATCGAGCGTGTCCACTTCCTGATCAAGCGGGCACGCTCGACGGGTTTTTGGGCACGCTCGACGGGTTTTTGGGCACGCTCGACGGTCGGGGCGTTACTCGGTCAGCACCGACTCGGGGTCGCCGACCGGCTTACCCGTCCGCAGCGGCAGTTCCTTCCAGGTGGCGGTACCGATGATCGCGAGCAGCGACACGATGGAGACCGCCAGGAAGACCCGGTCCATCGAATCGGCGAAGCCCTCTTTGATCGGGGTCTGCAAGGCGGGCGGGAGCTTCTCGATCACCGAGGTGTCGCTCATCACGCTGTCCGACGACGAACCGGCCGCCGGGTTCTGCGATGCGGCGACCATCGACTGACCGAACTCCTTCACCTGCGGATCGGTGCTCTGCGTGGCGGCGTACATCACCGCCTTCTGGAACTCCGGGGTGCCCGAGGCCGCGGTCATCTGGTCCTTGATGTTGGGGCCCATCAGCGAGAACAGCAGCGAGAAGAAGATCGCGACACCCAGGGTGGCACCGATCTGCCGGAAGAAGGTGGCGGTGCCGGTGGACAGCCCCATGTCCTTGGGCGGCAGGATGTTCTGCATCGCCAGGGTGATCGGCTGCATCAGGTTGCCCAACCCGAAGCCCAGCAGCAACGCCATCGCCATCACCAGCCACACCGGCGTGGTGGTACTCACCAGGTGCAGCAGGAACGTCGCCACGGCCATCAACACCGAACCGAGGATGGTGAACACCTTGTAGCGCCCGGTCCGTGAGATGAGCTGACCCGAGGCGATCGATCCGGCCATAAGGCCGATCACCATGGGCAGCATCTGCAATCCGGCCACCATCGGACTCGACCCGCGCAGCACCTGGAAGTACTGCGGCAGCATCGAGATCCCGCCGAACATCACCGCACCCACGATCATCGAGATCACGATGCCCTGGGCGAACACCCGATTCTTGAAGACACGCAACGGGATCAGCGCGTCGTCGCCCATCATGTGTTCGATCCACACGAACAGCGCGATGCCCGCCGCCCCGACGCCGTAACAGAGCCACGCCCAGCCGGAGAACCAGCCCCACTCCCGTCCCTGCTCGGCGACGATCAGCAGCGGCGCGATACCGATCGCCAGTGCGGCGGCGCCCCAGTAGTCGGTACGACCGCCCTTGCCCTTCTGCTGGTCGTAATTGAGCACCTTGGCCACCACGGCGAGCGCGACGATGCCGATCGGCACGTTCACCAGGAACACCCAACGCCATCCGGAGATGCCCAGGATCGACGACTGTCCGGCGAAGAAGCCACCCAGCACGGGACCGAGGACACTCGACGTGCCGAACACCGCGAGGAAGTAGCCCTGATACTTGGCGCGTTCCCGCGGCGGCACGATGTCGCCGATGGTGGTCAGGGCCAGGGTGAACAGACCACCCGCGCCGAGTCCCTGCAGGGCACGGAAGGCGGCGAGCTGGTACATCGACGTCGCCATGCTGCACGCGAGCGATCCGACGATGAAGATCGAGATGGCCAGCAGGAAGAACGGTTTGCGGCCATACAGATCCGACAGCTTGCCGTACAGCGGGGTGACGATGGTCGAGGTCACCAGGTAGGCCGTGGTCACCCACGCCTGCAGGTCGTAGCCCTGCAGGTCGTCGGCGATCGTCCGGATCGCGGTGGACACGATCGTCTGGTCGAGGGCAGCCAGGAACATTCCCAGCATCAGGCCGGCCAGGATGGTGAGGATCTGCCGGTGGGTCAGACCCGCACCCGCGCTCTCCTGTGCGGCGGTTGCCGCCGACTTGTCGGTCATCTCGATCCTTTCGCAACGTCTGTGCACGCCGGCGCGACGAGCTTCTCGGCCGCGTCCACGAAGCGACCCAGCAGGCTCACCAGGTCGCGGAGTTCGTCATCGGTGAAGTCGGTCATCGCGTCGTTCATCGCCGTGCGGCGTATCTCACGCATCGCGTCCACCCGCCTGCGGCCGGCGTCGGTGATCACCAGCACCGTCGCCCGCCCGTCGTCCGGGTCGGCTTCGCGGCGCACCATTCCCATGTCCACCAGTTGTGCGACGTAGCGGCTGACGGTCGACGGATCCGCGTTGAGGCTTTCGGCGAGTTCACGCGACCGCATGGGGTGGCGCATCAGGTGGAACAGCCCCTTGTGCGCAGCCATCTCGAACTCCCCGTCGGGCGTCCGGAAGGTCGAATGCACCGCACGATCCCGCATTCGTGAATAGCGGGCGAGGATGTCGAAGAGTTCGTCCATGGCGGCAGAATCGAGCACTGAACCACCTCTCCGAGCTGTTTGCACAGAATCATCGACCGTGTGGACACACCGGTCCGGTCATTGTTCCCAACGCAACTAGTTGTCTCATGCAAGTAGTTGATGTCCGCAAGTATGCGCTCGAGTTCTGCCCTCTGGCAAACCCCCATTAGGATCGGCGTCTGTGACCCCTCAGCCTCCACCACCTGCCTCAGGTAGCCGCCCGCACTTCACATCGATGCCTGACCTGGCCTTACGCGACCTGGGTGGCGCGGTTGTCTGGACCAACGACGACCTGTTCGCCGAGGTGCAGAACATCATCAAGACGGGTTCGGCCGAGTACCGGCCGGCGACGTTCGGGCACAAGGGCCAGATCTACGACGGCTGGGAGACACGGCGACGCCGGCGGGATGGTGTCGATCAGGCGATCGTGCGCCTCGGTGCTCCGGGCGTGGTCTACGGCGTGGTGGTCGACACCTCGTGGTTCAAGGGCAACTATCCGCCGTTCGTCTCGGTGGAGGCCGCCGCGGTCGAGGGTGTGGTGTCCGCGCAGGAACTCGTCGACGACACCGAATGGGTGACCATCGTGGAGAAGACAGCCGTCGACGGCGACACCCGCAACCCGTTCCGCGTGGACGCCAAGAACCGGTTCACCCACGTGCGGCTCACCATGTATCCCGACGGCGGTGTGGCCCGGTTCCGGGTGCACGGACGCGGCGTGCCCAACCCCCACTTCTTCCGCTACGGCCACTTCGACCTGGCCGCGCTGGAGAACGGCGGCCTGATCACGGCGTGCTCCAACATGTTCTACAGTTCGCCGAACAACCTGCTGATGCCCGGCCGCGCCCGGCACATGGGTGAGGGCTGGGAGACCTCCCGGCGCCGCGACTCCGGCAACGACTGGGTGCAGGTGCGCCTGGCCGGGCAGGGACTGGTGAGCCTCGTCGAACTCGACACCAGCTACTTCCTCGGCAACGCGCCCGGGGCCGCGATGGTGCGCGGTCGCGACGGCGAGGACGGCGAATGGTTCGAGGTGCTGGGGCGCACCGAGCTACAGCCCGACACGCGCCACCGCTTCGTCCTCGACCTGGACCGGCCGATGACCGAGGCCCGCATGGACATCTATCCCGACGGCGGGATGGCGCGGTTCAAGCTCTACGGCGTGCTGACCGACGAGTCCAAGGCGGGACTCATCGAGCAGTGGGAGCGCGGCGAGGCGTAGGCCACACACTCCACCACCGCCACGTGTCGCACCACACCGCCGAGAGTGCCGCGCGTGGGTCACAGTTTCGTCGCGCGTGTGTTGATAAACATGGCCGACGACATCGTTCGTTAACGCAACGAACACCTTGGCCTAACCGTTCGTGACTGTACTGACACCTCGTGGCCCAAGAACCCAACCAATCGAATATTTTTCGGCCTTCGCGCCGAACCTTCATCAGATCAGCAGCGGTGGCCGTCGGGGCCGCGACGGTAGCGACTGCGAATCTGCCCACTGCGACCGCCACCCCCGGGAACGCCGTGTTCCTGCATTCGGTGGCATCCGGGGATCCGTTACCCGACAGGGTGATTCTGTGGACCAGGGTCACCCCGGAACCACGGGCAACCCCCGGTTCGGGATACGGATCTCCCACCACCGTGCGGTGGGAGATCGCCCTCGATCCGCAGTTCGGATCGATCGTCAACTCGGGTCGGTTGACCACCTCGGTCGACCGTGACCACACGGTGAAGGTCGACGCCACCGGGCTGGCACCCTCTACCAGGTACTTCTACCGATTCGTCGTCGCCGATGGCCCGCTCAAGGGTCGAACATCGCCCGTGGGCCGAACAAAGACCGCACCACCGGAGTCCGCAGATCTCGGCGACCTCCGTTTCGCGGTGTGCTCGTGCTCGAACTACGAGTCGGGATTCTTCATCGCCTATCGGGCGATGGCGGCCCGCAAAGACCTGGATTTCGTTCTCCACCTTGGGGATTACACCTACGAATACGAGACCGGCGGATATCCGGGCGCGTACAGCAAGACCGTCCGCGCCGTCGAACCGGTGCACGCCACCGTCACCGTCGACGATTACCGGGCGCGTCAGGGCAAACACCATCAGGATCCCGATCTGGCCCTCGCGCACGCCACTCATCCGTTCATCTGCATGTGGGACGACCACGAGTCCGCGAACAACTCCTACAAGGACGGCGCCGAGAACCACAAGGAACTCACCCAGGGCAGCTGGAGCGCCCGCAAACGCGCCTCAACCAAGGCCTACTTCGAGTGGATGCCCGTGCGGCCCAACTCACTGGACAACGGCGAACACCTCTATCGAAAGTTCCGGTTCGGCACCCTCGCCGAACTGATCATCCCCGACCTGCGGTCCTACCGGGACAAGCAGTCGTACTTCGCCGAAGACGACCCCAATCAGAGCATCACGGGCAAGACGCAGTACAAGTGGCTCGAGAACTCGATCACGTCGTCCACCGCGGCATGGCAGGTGATCGGCAACGAGGTCTTGATGGTGCCGTTGGTGATCCCCGAATCCACCGACCCGAGGTTGGCCGACTGGCTCCACGATCAGATCGGGCTGCCCAAGGACGGAATCCCACTCAACGACGATCAGTGGGACGGCTATGCCGCGGAGCGTCGCTCCCTGCTCACCGCGATCGAGAGGGCGAACAAGCGCAGCGTCGTCCTCGTCACCGGCGACATCCACAGCTCGTGGGCAAGTGAGTTGCCGCTCAACGTATCCCACTACGGCAAAGACAGCAGCGGGCGGGTTGTGGCATGCGAGTTCACGCCCCCGAGTATCACCGCCGCCAGCGGGTACGACACGATTGCGCTGACGCGTGAACTCGCCGCACCCACCGCAGCGCTGATGAGCACCGGACAAGAAGCCATCAAGGCACTGAACCCGTGGATCAAGGACGTCGAGCTCACCACCCACGGATTCGGCGTGATGACCGTTACCAAGTCGCGAGCCCAGATGGACTGGTACTACATCGACAACATCCAGAATTCTCGGTCCTCGGCTCGGCGCGCCTTCGGCTGGTACACGATGTCCGGCCGGCCCAAGCTGTTTCGCGCATGAACCACCGATTCCGCCACACACGTTGGCAATCAAACACTTTCACACACCTACGTACCGAAAACGGACCACTGATGACTTCACAGAATCGCGCTACCGCACGGCCGTCGGCCCGGCGCACAGCCACTCTCGCGCTGGCGGTGTGCGCCACCGTGGCGTTGGGTACCGCACCGGCCGCCACTGCCGCACCGATTGGACAGCCCGCCAAGCCTTTCCCCCACGACTGCCGATCGGGCGCAACCCTGACGCTCGGCGAGACGGTCCCGATCGTGGCCGATGCCCTCAAGAAGCGCGCCCCCGGCAACTCACGCACGATCGACAGCGCCGCGGCCTCTCTGTCGAGGCAGATGAACAACGCCACGATCAGCACGCTCGTGGTGACCCAGCGCGGTTCCGAGGTCAGCCCCGCCCAGGGTGTTCAGGCAACCCACGGCGCCAACGCACTCGTCCAGCGGGTGTTGTCCATCAAGAACGGCACCTACCGGGACGGCAACAAGATGTCGTCGATCTCGGTGAACGACGCGATCGAGACGGTACTGCTCGGACTCGAGATCACCGACCAGGTGGGAATCAACACCGCAGCCGAAGCGCTCGGTGAAGTGGTCTCATCCGCGGTCGGAGTCCCGATCGTCGGCACCATCGCCGGCGACATCGTCAAGTACATCGTCGAGATCCCCGGCATCGCCGCCGAGTACGGCGGCAAAACGGGCAGCGAAAAGGCCGACGGCTCCTGCCTGGCTCCCGGCGACGGTACCAAGCCGATCAAGCGCCAGGTGGTCAAGAACGCCTTCGACGTCAACGTCAGCCCGGCACTCACCGCCTTCGCACAGTCGGTCACCCTCTCGACCGTCGACTGCCGGCCGCTGGCGGACCTCAGTCTCGACGAGGCGATCGAGTACTTCGCCGAGTTCCGGTCGAACACGCTGCCCACATCGCAGCGCGCATCATTCACCGCACAGGTCAACACCATCCGGGGCAACCTCCGTAAGACCTACGTGAGCAACGCGTTCGTACCGAAGGACGCCACCGAACTCACCGGTGTATTCGAGACCGTGGCAACACTCCCGCTCATCGGCGGCCCCGGCCTCGTCTACACCGCAGGAGTCCTGCAAAACCTCGCCGCAGGCGGTGAGGTCTCCCACCTGATCCCTCTGTCCTCCATCTCGGTGAACGCGGTCTTCAACGGCGCCCGCGCCGCCAATGAGCTACTGCCTCTCAAGTCGGCAGCCGAGTACGGCTACGCGAGCACGCAGGGTACGGCAAAGGCTCTGTGCCGCACAGTGGATCAGGGTAAGCCCTACCCTGGGGCCGACAAGACGATCTACAATCCCAACCCGGTCGCGACGCACTGACCCGCACCCGCCAGACACCTGATTGGAATTCTCACCCATGACATCCACACGGGCAGTCACCCGCAGCCTCGCCATGGCGCTGCTTGTTGTCTCAGCACTCATCGGGACGGCATTGCCACGCGCGAATGCCGCACCGCCCAAACCGAATCCGGCACCCTTCCCCACCGGCGCCATCGCCACCGTGTACCAATCCGATGTGCACGGATCGGACATCATCTACTGGCCGGTGATCTCCAGCTTCGTCGACGTCCGGAAGAATCACCCGGACACGATCGCGGAAAACATGGACAAGGCCGCGCAGATCAACCAGTCGGCGAAGAACAATCCCGAGTTGCAAAAGCGCGCCCTCGACGACGGCTACGCCATCGACGGCACCACGCAAATCCAGATGTACACAATGTCGGATGCCTTCGGCGTCAACCTGGGGCGCGACTTCCGGCAAGCTGTCGCCGACGATCGTCTGCCGAAGGTCACCGCACTGGTGGACACGCTGTTCGCGCGCGGCCAGGGCATCGCCTCCTCAACTCTGATCGAGAAGGCGCTGTCGGACAATGATCGTCCGTACGTGGCCGAGCCGGACCGCATCCAGATCTACAACCGTCCGGGCCGCTCGCGCGACGACGTACTTTCCGACGGCTCGTCGTATCCTTCGGGGCACACCGCCTCGGCGATGATCCGAACCGGGCTACTGGCGCTGATGGTGCCCGAGTTCGCACCGCAATTGCTGGCCCGGGGCAGCGAGGCCGGGCTCGATCGAGTGGTACTGGGCGTCCATTACCCGCTGGACGTGATCGCCGGCCGCATGGTCGCCGACGCCGCCGTCGGCGACCGCTGGGCCGATCCGCGGTTCCGACCGCTGATCATCGCCGCGGGCAACGAACTGCGCGCCGAACTCGAATGGCGCTGCGGTGCAAAGCTCTCCGTCTGCATCGCGCACGACACTCCGTACCTGACCACCCCCGCGGCGCTGCAGGTCTACCGCGATCGGATGGGCTACGGATTCACCCGAATCGGTTCTCCTAAAGCGCCTTTCGTCGTGCCGCAGACCGCGATCGACCTCGTCGGTCGCACTCACCCAAGGTTGAGCCGCGCGCAACGCGGCGAACTGCTGCGGCTGACCGCCGCGCCGGCTGGTCATCCCCTCGACGACCAGCGCCCCGGCGGTTCGTCGTGGCAGCGACTCGATCTGGCCCGCGCATATACGGCGAAAGTCACCGTGCTGCCCGGCGGGGCAATTCGCGTCGCCTGAGGGGTGCGATCCGCGTCGCCTGAGCGGTTCCTGATGCCGTTCAGGCGGCTCGCCCGAGTGTGAACTGCGGCAACACCTCGGCGCGCACCCGGCGCTCGGTGGCCGAGCCGTCGATCGGCACGATGATCACGGCGTCGGCCACCTCCGCGGCGTAGATGTCGCGGATCAGGGTCGACAAGCCATGCGGGGTGCCCACGTAGCGCACCGTACGCGGGTCGCCCACCCCGCTCGCCACCACCGACGCCCGCGCCGACAACGGGTGCGGTGCGATCGCCACCTCCACCTCCAACGCCACCGCGAAGCTCGCGGTGTCGCGGGTGCCCGCACGCAGCAACGATCGGGTGCGTTGCGCCTCGCGCAGCGTCGCACGCCGCACCACGATCGGCAACGACGCCGCACCAGCGTCACCGGCGAGTGCCACGGCCAGCGCCGGACGGCCGATGCTGATCGGCCCGGTCACGGTCGATTCGATGGTCACGGCTGCACCTCGCGGCTGTCGGGATCGCACAGGGTTCGCAGGGCGTCGAGCAGGCGGTCGATGTCGGCCGACCCGGTGCCCAGCCCGAAGCTGGCGCGCACGGCGCCGTCGGGGTGTCCGAGCCGATCGAGCAGTGGATGCGCGCAGAACTTTCCGTCGCGAACCCCGATGCCGTGGTGATCGCTGAGGTATTCGGCCACCGCACGCGGCGAGTGACCGCGCACCGAGAACCCGGCGATGCCGACCCGCTCGGCCGCGTCGGAGAACACGCGCAGCGGAGTGACGCCGTCGATGCCGGCCAGGCCTTCGTCGAGCCGTGCACACAGCTCGTGTTCGTGCAGCCCGATCAGTTCGTGGCCGAGTTCGGTGATGGCGGTGCAGGCAGCCGCGATCGCGATGGCGCCCAACACATTCGGCGAACCGGCCTCATGCCGTGCCGCGCCGGTGTGCCACACCGTGGAGGTGCAGTTGTCGGTGCCGGCGGCGTCGACGATGCCCACGTCGGCGGTGGCCCCACCCCCGGCGAGGTAGGGGTCGGCGGCGTCGAGCCAGTCGTGGCGGCCGATCAGCACGCCGGCACCGAAGGGCGCGTACAGCTTGTGGCCGGAGAACACCAGATAGTCGATGCCGTGGCTGACCAACGACACCGCACGGTGCGCCACGAGTTGCGCCCCATCGACCAGGATGCGTGCACCGTGGCGGTGCGCGATCGCGGCCAGCCGCCCGATCGGCAGCACCTCACCGGTCACGTTGGACGCCGCGGTCACCGCCAGCAGCGCAGCCGGTTGGGCGGCGAGTTCGCAGTCGATCGCCGTCAGGGTGGCCTCGATCGTGGGCCGCGACGACACGATGCGGGTGGTGCCCCGTTCGCGCGACACCCAGGGCAGCAGGTTCGCGTGATGTTCGATGTCGAGGACCACCACGTCGCCGGGAGTGACGTGCGCCGCGAGGTTGATGGCGTCGGTGGTGTTGCGGGTGAACACCACGGTGTCGTCCACCCGGCCCCGCACGAAGCGGCGCACCACCTCGCGGGCCTCCTCGTAGCGCCGGGTGGTGACCTGTGAGAGGTGACCGGCGCCGCGGTGCACGCTGGCGTAGCCGTGCAGCGCCTCGGTCACCGCGTCGGCGACGGCCCGCAGGGCGGGGGCGCTGGCGGCGTAATCGAGGTTGGCGTAGCGCACTTCTGTGCCGTCGGCGAGGGGTGCGGTGTGTCCGGCACCGGTCACCTCGGCCAGCGGCGCGATCGTCGTTCCGGCGCAGGCCGGGGCCGGGTGCGTAACGGTGGGGCTGGTGAGCACAGCAGTCATCGAGAGATCTCCTTGGAATCCACGCTTGCCGTATCCACTTCGGATACGGCCGGGTCGTCACCCGGAGCACCCCACCGCGGAGGAGGGTTGCCGGCCAGCAAGCCGGGGCTTGTCGCTGGCGCTCATGACCTGCACCAAGAATCGCCGATGCGGCGTCGGGGTGTCAATTTTCACCCAGCGTGCGCGCAATTCGAGGTCGCCGCCTCGGTAGCGTGAGATCCATGTCCGACCCCGCCGACGACGACGTCCTCCCCGAGGCCCCGCATCCCTCCGAGGTCTTCGTGCTGTCGCGGCCGCATGGCACGGTGCGTGCGGCCGGGGCGTCGGAGGGATTCACCGATGCCGCAGAGGCCGCCGACGCACTGCGCGGCGGCCGGGTGGGCGCGATCACCGGTGCCATCCCGTTCGATGCCGCCGACACGGCGGCGCTGCTGGTGCCCGAGACCATTCGGCACACCTCCACCCCGCTGCGCGGCCGGCCGGCGACGCCGCATCGGGTGGTGCGCTCGCTGCTCGTCCCCGACCCCGACACCCATCGCGCCCGGGTCGCCGGTGCCATCGACGCCATCGACATCGGCGAACTCGACAAGGTGGTGTTGGCACGGTCGATGGAGATGACGGTGGAACCGCCGGTCGTCGTCGCCGACCTGCTCGCCGCATTCGCGCACGGCAACGCCGACCACAACGCGTTCGCCGTGGACGTCGGCGTCAATGCCGAGGCCGACCGCACCGCACGCTGGCTTCTGGGCGCCAGCCCGGAAGTGTTGCTGCGCAAGCAGGGACTCGAGGTCACCTGCCGCCCCTACGCGGGCTCGGCGTCGCGGTCGGCGGACCCGGCGGCCGATCGCGCCGCCGGACACGCACTGCTGGGCTCGGAGAAGGACCGCGCCGAGCACGCCTTCGTCGTCGACCATGTCCGCGACGTCCTCGAGTCCGTCTGCCGCGACCTCGTGGTACCCGACGAGCCGGTGCTCACCGCGACCGGCGAGGTGTGGCATCTGAGCACCCCGATCCGCGGCACGCTAGCCGACCCGACGATCACCGCACTCGATCTGGCCCTGCTGCTCAGCCCGACCCCCGCCGTCTGCGGCACGCCGGAAGCCGCTGCGGCACAATTTATCTCGACGCACGAAGAGCCCCGCGGACTGTACGCGGGCGCCGTCGGCTGGTGCGGCGCGGCCGGCGACGGCGAGTGGATGGTCACCATCAGATGCCTCGAACTGTCCGAGGACCTCCGGCACGTACGGACCTGGGCGGGTGGCGGCATCGTCGCGGGGTCCGACCCGCAGAACGAACTCGACGAGACCTCGGTGAAACTGTCGACCGTGCTCAATGCCCTCGGCGTCGGCGGCCTCCCTCCCGCCCGCTAGATTGTCCGGGACCACCCGAGGAGGATTCTGTAGTGCTGCAACCGGGCGCTGTGTTCGCCGGATACACCATCGATCGACTCCTCGGCGCCGGCGGCATGGGCGAGGTCTACGTGGCCCGCCACCCCCGGCTACCCCGATCCGACGCACTCAAGGTCCTCAACCCCCGATACGCCGCCGACCCCGCCTTCCGCCGCCGCTTCGAACGCGAAGCCGACACCGTCGCCACCCTCAACCACCCCAACATCGTCGCCGTCCACGACCGCGGCGACACCGACGGCCACCTCTGGATCGCCCTACAACTCATCGACGGCACCGACGTCGACCACATCCTGCGCACCCACGGCCCCCTCCCGGCCCACGAAACCGCCCGCATCACCGCCGACGTCGCCGCCGCCCTCGACCACGCCGCCGACAACGGCCTCGTCCACCGCGACGTCAAACCCGCCAACATCCTCATCAGCCGCACCGACCACGTCCTACTCACCGACTTCGGCATCGCCCGCACCGGCACCGACAACACCCAACTCACCGCCACCGGCACCACCATCGGCACCCTCGACTACGCCTCCCCCGAACAACTCCGCGGCCTCGCCCTCGACGGCCGATCCGACCAATACTCCCTGGCCTGCACCGCCTACCACCTCCTCACCGGACACCCACCCCACACCGACACCAACGCCGCCACCGTCATCGCCAAACACCTCGAAACACCACTCCCCAGCCTCCGCACCGACCGCCCCGACCTATCCCCCATCGTCGACGACGTCCTGGCCACCGCCACCGACAAGAACCCCGCCGACCGCTACCCCACCGCCACCGCATTCGCCCAGGCCCTCAGGACAGCACTCACCACACCGGCACCCGCAGCCGACACATCAGCCACCGTCGCCCGCACCACCGCCGCGCAACCGCGACATCAGCCGCAACCACCACCCCACCCCGTGCCGCCGAACCCGCACTACGCGCCGACCGTCGCAGGCCGCGCCACCCCACCCCCGGCACACCAGCCCCCGCCAGGGTCCGCGCCGCGACCACCTTTCGCCGGGCCGCAGCCACCTGTTCAGAAGAGTCACAAGAAGTGGTGGCTCGTCGGCGGTGCGGCAGCATTGGTGGTCATCATCGCCGCCGCCACCGGGGTGTACTTCGTTGTCAGGCCGCACAAGGCCCCACCCGACCCCGCCATACCCGTCGCCGAGGCCACCACGCTCGAGCGCACCGCGGCGACTCCGCTGAGCGCATCGCTGGAGCATAAACCGGACAAATCACTGTGGACGTACACCCCGCCGCCGGGCTCGCCGAGCAGCGGGTTCGCCGGGGGCAGCGCGAAATATGTGCTGAATTGGCGCTTGTCGCCCGCCCCGCAGCAAGCCGAACTCCTCGACATCGTCGACGCCGACTCGGGCAAGCTCGCACGATCGGTCGATCTCACCGGCACCGGCGGCTACGGCGCCCCCGAATGCGCGATCGATGTCCCGGGAACCCACGCCGCCTGCCCGGGCACGTCGGCGGTCGTGTTCGTCGACCTCGACCGGGGCGCGGTGACCGGTCGGCTCACCGACGCCCATGATCCCGTACCTGCCGACAACGGTTTCGTGCTCACCGCCACCACCAACCCGGCCCCGCCGTCGTCGACACTCGAAGACATCGTCAGCGTCGACGCCGCCGGTCGCCAGCGGTGGCGCGCCAGCACCAGTGCCACCCCCACACCCGTATCGGGCGGCGGCGTGGTGACCATCACCACCTCGCGCGACGAGTCCGACCCGTTCTCCAAGGACCGCACCGACTGGCGCCGCGTCTCCGACGGGAAGGTGCTGCACACCATCGACGCCGGACCCGACGCCGTGCCCCCATGGGCGCCGTATGTGGGGGGCTTCATGGTCCCCGGCGCCGGGCACGCCGAGTTCTACGACCTCAACGGCACCCGCACGGCGGTCAGCCCCAACGGCTGGACATCGTCGCAGGTCGGCGTCGCCGGGGGCGGCATCCTGCGGGGAACGGATACGCCGTGGTTGACCAGTCTTCCCGTGGTGGTACGCAAGGGTTCGTTCGACGCGCTGGGCGTGGGAACGGCCGACTTCGGCGTCGTCAATCCCGCCACCGGCCACATTCTGTGGCAGGGTCTGGTGAACGGCGGACTACCGCCGTCGGTCACCGGCACCGGAACGGCGTTCATGGTCAGCAACACGTTCGCCACGGAGTCCCATGCGCAAGCGTTCGGTGACTCCTACGCCGGGTCGGTGTCGCCGCACGGGTCGGTCCCCAGCGAGCCGAGGGTGTTCGCGAGCGACGGGACGCGTGCACTGATCGGTTCCACCTTCGGCGAGGACGGTGATCTGCTGGCACTGGCTCCCGGAAACGGCGACATCCTCTGGCGGTGGCAGACCAACGGCACCGTCGAGTCCTACGGCGGTAAGGTCTACGTGGGTCTGCACCGCATCATCTGATGCACCACCCAATTCCGTTGTGTGCGCACCGAATCGGGCATCAACGGGGCGTCATCCCAGGGCCTGGTCCAGATCGGCCAGCAGGTCGTCAACCCCTTCGAGTCCCACCGACAGGCGCACCACCGCGTCGGTGAGTCCGATGGCGGCACGGCCGTCGGGTCCCATCGCACGGTGCGTGGTGGTGGCGGGGTGGGTGATGAGCGACTTCGAATCGCCGAGGTTGTTGGAGATGTCGATGACGCGCAGCGCGTTGAGCACCTCGAAGGCGCGCTTCTTGCCGTCGACGCCGTCGTGGTCGTTGAGTTCGAAGGTCACCACGGTGCCGCCGCCCGACATCTGCTCACGGGCCAGCGCGTACTGCGGATGTGACTGCAGGAACGGGTATTTCGTCCATCGCACGCGCGGATCGGATTCCAGGAAGGTCGCGATGCGCAGCGCCGAGGACACCGATGCGTCCACTCGCAGGCGCAGCGTCTCCAGACCCTTGAGCAGCGTCCAGGCGTTGAACGGGCTCATGGCCGGGCCGGTGTGGCGCATCAGGGTCTGCACCGGGCCGTCGATGAACTCCTTGGTGCCCAGCACCGCACCGCCCATCACGCGGCCCTGCCCGTCGATGTGTTTGGTGCCCGAATACACCACCACGTCGGCCCCCAGGTCGAAGCCGCGCTGCAGCAGTGGGGTGGCGAACACGTTGTCCAGCACCACTTTCGCACCTGCGGCATGCGCGAGTTCGGACACTCTGGCCACGTCGACGAGGGTTTGCATCGGATTCGACGGCGTCTCGAAGAACACCGCGTCGGCCGGGGTGGCGAGCGCCTGCTCCCACTGATCGAGATCTTCACCGTCGACGAAGTCGGTGTGCACACCCCATCGGGGCAGGATCTCGTTGGCCACCACGAAACAGGAGCCGAACAGGCTGCGCGCCGCGACGAGTCGGTCTCCGGCCTTGAGGAGCGCACCGAGCGCGACGAACACCGCGGCCATCCCGCTCGCGGTGGCGAAGCAGGCCTCGCCGCCGTCGATCAGGCGCAGCCGTTCCTGGAACATCTCGACCGTCGGATTGCCGTAGCGGGAGTAGACGAACCGCTCGTCCTCACCGGTGAAGGCACGCTCGGCGGCCTGGGCGGAGTCGTAGACGTAGCCGGAGGTGAGGTACAGGGCCTCCGACGTCTCGAAGAAGCCCGACCGCGCCAGGCCGCCGCGCACGGCCAGTGTGTCCGCGGATACGCCCTCGGGTAGTTCGCCGCTCACGACTGCCGCCACGGCAGATCGAGGGCACGCCACCCCACCGCGCCGCGGTGATCGTTCTCGTCGAGCGCGCCTTCGAATCCGTCGAGCACGTTATAGGCCTTGGCGATGCCCGCGGCGGTGGCCGCCTCGGCGGCGCCGATCGACCGGTGACCTGACCGGCACAGAAAGATCACCTCGTTGTCGTCGGTGATGCCGGCGTCGCGCAACTCGGCCACGAACGCCTCGTTGGGGGTGCCCTCGGGAAAGGTGGTCCACTCGACGAAGACCGTCTGCTTCTCGATGATCTCCAGGTCCGGGACGCCGACAAACGACCATTCCGCTCGGGTGCGACAGTCCACCAGCACCGTGTTGGGATCGTTCTCGAGCTTCTCCCACGCCTGCAGCGGGGTCAGATCGCCGGCATAGGTCATGCCTTGCACACCTTCCAGTCTCCGTTGTCCTTCACCACGACGACGCTGGTCACCTGCGTCTGATCGGGGGACTTGTCGAAATGCCAATGTACTCGCGCGGTGGCCCGGTCACCGGTGACGGTCACGTCGGTGATCTCCGGAATCACGATGCGCCCGTTGGTCTCCACCGACTTCCGGTTCTGTGCGACGAACTCGGCTTCGGGCAGGATCGCCCCCGACGTCACATCGGTCGCGCACGTCGCGGCCTTGTACTTGCCGTAGTCGACGTTGTTGCGCGCGGTGTAGACGTCGTTGATCGCGAACTGCACCTGGGCCGAATCGCTCGCCCGGTCTTCGGCCGGTCGCAGCACGTTCGACAGCACCACCCCGAGGATGGCGGCCACCACCACGATCAGCGCCACCCAGAACGGCCAGGCGTCCTTCCACGACTTCGACCCCTCGTCGTCGGCGGGGGGAGAATTGTCGCCGACCTGGTCTTTGCGAGGGTCACGTCCACCTTTGGGCATGGCCCGCAGTGTAACGAGCGATCACCCGGTGACCGGTTCGCGGTGGTCCCGGTGCGCCACCGACGACGCAATGGACGGCCCCCGAAGCGACTGCGCGCCGCACCATGACTGAGGTAACCCTCACACAATTTTGGGCGCGGCGGGCCCGAGCGCCTACCGTAGAGGGGATACGACGTATTCCGAACAGTTCGAGGAACCCCCTACATGAGCGACACCAGCCGCCCGCTGCGGGTAGCCATCGTCGGCGCCGGCCCCGCCGGCATCTACGCCGCCGACGCGTTGATGAAGTCCGACACCGCCAAAGAGCAGGGTGTCAGCATCGATCTCTACGAGCGGATGCCCGCCCCGTTCGGCCTGATCCGTTACGGCGTGGCCCCCGACCATCCGCGCATCAAGGGCATCATCACCGCGCTGCACAAGGTCCTCGACAAGCCGCAGGTGCGCCTGCTCGGCAACATCGACTACGGCACCGACATCACCCTCGACGAGCTCAAAACCCTCTACGACGCGGTGATCTTCTCCACCGGCGCCACCGACGACCGGGCGCTGGGCATCCCGGGCATCGACCTCGAGCGCAGCTACGGCGCAGCGCAGTTCGTCGCCTGGTACGACGGACACCCCGACTTCCCGCGCGAGTGGCCGCTGGAAGAGGAGAAGGTCGCGGTCATCGGCGTCGGCAACGTGGCCCTCGACGTGGCGCGCGTGCTGGCCAAGACCGGTGACGAACTGTTGCCGACGGAGATCCCGGCCAACGTCTACGAAGGCCTCAAACAGAACAAGGCACTCGAGGTGCATGTGTTCGGCCGTCGCGGACCCGCGCAGGCCAAGTTCACGCCGCTCGAACTCAAGGAACTCGACCACTCGCCCACCATCGAGGTCGTCGTCGACCCGGAGGACATCGAATACGACGAGGGGTCGGCCGTGGCGCGGCGTGGCTCGAAGATCACCGACCAGGTGGCCACGATCATCGAGAACTACGCGATGCGTGAACCCAAGGAAGGTGCGATCCACAAGCTGTTCCTGCACTTCTTCGAATCGCCGGTGGAGATCCTCGGCGAGAACGGCGAGGTGGTGGGCCTGCGCACCGAACGCACCCAGCTCGACGGCACCGGCAACGTGAAGCCCACCGGCCGCTACACCGACTGGGACGTGACCGCCGTCTACCGGGCCGTGGGCTACCTGTCCGACAACCTCCCGCAGATCCCGTTCGACAGCCAGGCCGGTGTGATCCCCAACGAAGCCGGCCGCATCTTCGACGAGGGCACCCACCTCGTCGGGCTCTACACCACCGGGTGGGTCAAGCGCGGACCTGTCGGCCTCATCGGCCACACCAAGGGCGACGCCAACGAGACCGTGGAGTGCATCCTCGACGACATGCGCAACGACGCGCTGCTCGACCCGAAGAACCCGGGTGAGGACGCCGTGATCGAGCTCCTCGAGTCGAAGAACATCCCGTACACCACCTGGGACGGCTGGTACCGCCTCGACGAGCACGAGCGCGCGCTCGGCGCCGCGGAGGGCCGCGAACGCGTCAAGGTGGTCGAACGCGAGGACATGCTCGCCGCCTCCGAGCCCCACAAGGTGCAGAAGGCCTGATCAGCCGATCGCTGATCGAGCGTCCCCCGCTGATCGAGCGTACCCCGCTGATCGAGCGACCCCCCGCCGATCGAGCGACCCCCCGCCGATCGAGCGACCCCCCGCTGATCGAGCGACCCCCCGCTGATCGAGCTTGTCGAGATCACAAAAGGGCCGACCGGATCTCCCCGGTCGGCCCTTTGTGGTCCTGCTGTCAGTTCGGCGTCACGCCCGCGGGGGGTGCCTGGGTACCCAGGCTCGTCGGGGTCGCCTTCTGCGTGTTCGGGACCGCCTTCTGATCGCCGCCCTGCTGGTCGATGTTCCACCAGAATCCCGCGTTGTTGAAGATGTTCGGCTCGACCTGCGCACCGATGGTGTATCCGGAGATCGACGAGGGCCAGCAACCGCGCCACGTGGTCTCGAACGCCGTGTAGGCCTGGCCCGGAAGGAGTTCGCCGGCCTTGGTTGCGCGCGGATCCTTGGCGCCCGCCTTCTGCGCCTGCTCCTTGGTGAGGGCGGGGACCTTCTTGGTGGCCCCACCGAGCTCGGTGACGGTGACGTTGGTCATCGTGTAGCCACCGATGTTCACCGCTCCCATGAACCGGTGCATACGCCAGCCGGGAAGCTGATCCCACGTCGGACCCCAGCCCTTCCAGTAGCAGTTCACACCGCCGTACAGGGCAAGATCCGCGGGCGGAGGCGGGGTATCGGCATGCGCGGGCGCTCCTGCAACGAATGATCCACCCGCGATACCGGCGGCGACGGCCAGTCCGGCCACCGTGCGCTTCAGCGTCTTGTTCATGAGAACTCCTCCTTCGTCGGTGACCCGCGTCGGGTCCGCACCCTCGGATGACTGTGTCCAGGATTATCGGATACTCACAGCAACTTGTTACGTATCGGTGCGGTCCTTACCCACCCTCACGAAAATGTGAGCCCGTTGCAACCTCCCCGTGATCGCGGTCGGCGCGGGAGGCCAATGGCCAAGTGAGGTAAGGTTTCCCTTTGTGCGACGGTTCGGCGGGCTCGTGGTGATCGCTGCGGTGCTGCTCGCCGCGATGCTTGCCTCGGTGGTGATCGGCGCCCGCACCATCCCTCCGGCACAGTCCTGGGACGCATTCGCCGCGGGAGCCCGTGAGATCTGGCAGGCCGCCCTGCACCTGCAACTGCCCCATATCGACAAACCCGACGACACCGCCGGCATCGTCTGGGACCTGCGGGTGCCGCGCACCGTCCTAGGACTGATCGTGGGACTCGCGATCGGGGCCGCAGGAGCGATCACCCAGGGCCATACCCGAAACCCCATCGCCGACCCGGGGATGCTGGGCGTCAACGCGGGCGCCGCGCTGGCGGTGGTCTGCGGTGTGTATCTGCTCGGCATCACCTCACCCATCGCCTACATGGTGTGCGGACTCGTCGGCGCGATCGTCGCCTCGTGCGCCGTGTTCGGCGTCGCCGCCCTCACCGGAGCGTCCCCGGTGACGCTGGTACTGGCCGGCACCGGCCTGTCGGCGATGCTGATCGCGATCACGTCGGCGATCGTGCTCACCGATACCGCATCGCTCGACGCGTGGCGCTTCTGGAGCGTCGGCGCGACGTCGGGGCGTGGCATGGATGTGTTCTGGGCCAGTCTGCCGTTCATCGTGATCGGACTCGTGCTCGCGGTGGCCAGCGGATTCTTCCTCAACGTGTTGAGCCTTGGCGACGACATGACCAAGGCTCTGGGATCACGCGTGCTGGTGATCCGCGCGGTGGGCATCGCCGCCATCACTCTGCTCATCGGTGCGGCCACCGCCGCCTGCGGGCCCATCGTGTTCCTGGGTCTGGTGGTACCGCACATCGCGCGTGCGGTCACCGGACCGGATTACCGGTGGATCATCCCGTACTCGGCGCTGCTGGGCGCAACACTGATGCTGGTCTGCGACGTCATCGGCCGCGTGGTGGCCCGCCCGGGCGAGGTGCAGGTGGGTGTGGTGCTCGCGCTGGTGGGCGCACCGTTCCTGATCGTCATGGTCCGCAAACAGAAACTGACCAGCGTATGACCGCGGAGACCACCGATCGTCAGGGCACCGACCACCGCACACCGCGCGGGTCCGGATCGCGCTCACCCGGGTCCGTCGTCGTCCGGGTCGGCAGGTTGTCGTGGATCGTGCGGCCACGCGCGGTGCTGGTCGGGGGTGCGGCGACGGTGCTGACCGTGCTGCTGTTCCTGCTCAGTGTCGGCATCAGCGACTATCCACTGTCGCCCGCCGACGTGGCACGCATTCTGCTCGGCGGCGGCACCCGCATCGAGAACGTCGTGGTGCTCTCCGACACGCTGCCGCGGGCACTGGTGTCGGTGCTCGTCGGCTTCGCGCTCGGGGCGGCAGGCGCACTCACCCAACTCATCGCGCGCAACCCGTTGGCCACCCCCGACATCCTCGGCATCACCGCGGGCGCCGGAGCGGCCGCGGTGGCCGCCATCGCATTCGGCAACACGTGGGGCGCCTGGCTCGCCGACATCGGAGTGCCCGCGGCCGCGCTCGTCGGCGGGCTCGGCACCGCCGCGATCATGTACCTGCTGGCGTGGCCCGGACGTGCCGCCAACAGTGGGATCAACCCGCTGCGGTTGGTGCTCATCGGGGTCGGCATCACCTGGATGCTGCAGGCGCTCACCTCGTTCCTGCTGACCCGCGCCGACATCACCGACGTGGCGCGCGCCCAGGTGTGGCTGGTCGGTTCGGTGGCCAACACCGGCTGGGCGCAGGTGTGGCCGGTGCTGGTCGCGGTGCTGGTCGGGATCGTCGCGATCGCGGTGCTGTCGCGGCCGATCGGCGTGCTGTCGCTGGGCCCCGACATCGCTCGCGGACTCGGGGTCCGCACCGGCGCGGTGTCGGCGGCCATTCTGCTGGTGGCGGTCGGGCTGACCGCGCTGGCCGTGTCGGCGGCCGGACCGATCGCCTTCGTCGCCCTGCTCGCCCCGCAGATCGCGATGCGCCTGGCCCGCACCCCGGTACCGACGCCGCTGCTCGGTGGCATCGTCGGGTCGGTCCTGGTGCTGGCCGGGGACCTGCTGTGCCGCACCGTGCTTCCCGGCGGTCTGCCGGTCGGCATCGTCACCGCCGCGGTGGGTGGCCCGTTCCTGATCTACCTGATGATCTCCCTGTCCCGAAAGTCGACCGCATGAGCAGACTTCTCGCACACGAACTCACCGTCGGATACGACGACACCACCGTCATCGACGGGCTGGACATCGCGATCCCCGACGCCGCGGTCACCACCATCATCGGACCCAATGGGTGCGGCAAATCGACGCTCCTGCGGGCACTTTCGCGTCTGCTCACGCCGCAACGCGGCACCGTGATGCTCGACGGCACCGACATCAACCGCACCCGGCCCAAGCAGGTCGCCCGCACCCTGGGCATCCTGCCGCAGAATCCCGTTGCGCCCGAGGGTCTCACCGTCGCCGACCTGGTGGGCCGAGGCCGGCACCCGCATCAGAAGTGGTATCAGCAGGCGTCCGAGGAGGACGAGGCCGCCGTCGCCCGGGCACTGGAACTCACCGACACCACCGATCTCGCCGACCGTCGTCTCGACGCCCTGTCGGGCGGGCAGCGGCAGCGGGTGTGGATCGCGATGACGCTGGCGCAGGGCACCGATCTGCTGCTACTCGACGAGCCGACCACCTACCTCGACCTCGCGCACTCCATCGAGATCCTCGATCTGGTGCACGCGCTGCGCACCGAGCACGACAAGACCGTGGTGATGGTGCTGCACGACCTGAATCTCGCTGCCCGCTACAGTGATTCACTCTTCGTGATGACGAGTGGACGCATCGTGGCGCACGGCACGCCCACCGAGGTGATCACCGAAGACCTCCTCGATGAGGCATTCGGGCTGCGCGCGCGGGTGATCCCCGACCCCGTGTTCGGCGACCCGATGATCGTGCCGATCGGCGCACGCAGTGCACGGCCCCCCACCCGGATCAGCGGCTAGAGAGTTCGATCACCAGAGACCCACGCCGACGAGCCACACCCCGGCGGCCAGCAGTGCGGCGCACAGTTCGATGCCGATGGTGTACATCGACGCCCTGGCCGCCGACACCGTGCCGCGCCAGGCCTGCGCCATGGTGCGGGTGCGTACCAGTTCCGACACCATGGCGCCGACGATGAATCCGACGAACAGTCCGATCACCGGGATCACGAAGAACCCGACGATACCGGTGAGCGCGCCGACGATCACGGTGACGTTCGGGATTCCGCCGGCCCGCAACACTTTTCCGGCGACGAAGTATTTGATCACCTCACCACACGCCACCAGCGCGAGCGCGACACCGAAGATGATCCACGCCTTGCCGCCGATGATCGCGGCCCACACCAGGATCGCGGCCACCACCAGCAGGCTGCCGGGCAGCACCGGGATCACGATGCCGAGCAGGCCGATCAGAATGCCCGCGGCGACGAGCAGTTCACCCCACAGCGGCATCCGGTGGCCGGTTCAGTCGACGCTCGCCCGCGGCTGATCGACGGCGGGCGCGTGACTTCCGTCCGGGCGGGGCGCCTCGGGTCGGGGCATCTCGGGCCGGGCTTCGGGCCGCGGGGGACGCGGCCCGGCCTGCGGTGGTCGCGGACCCGCCTGCGGCGCACCGGGTCCCGGCTGCTGGGGTCCCGGCTGCTGGGGGCCGGTTCCGGGCCGACCCATACCGGGTTGCGGCGGGCCGGCCTGTGGTGCGGGCGGACGCCCGGCGGGTGGCCGAGGCCCCGCCGGGGGCGCGGGTGCAGAGGGGGGCACCGGAGCGGCCGTGGTGCGGCGGGCGGGACGCCCGGTCACCGGGATCACGGTCGACGCCGCGCGCACCGCCCGCTCCCGCGCGGTCTGCGTGTCGTCGGCCGTCGCGGTCACCACACCCATGCGACGCCGGTGGAAGCTCTCGGGTTTGCCGAACAGCCGGATGTCGGTTTCGGGGATGGCGAGCGCGTGGGCGACGTTCTCGAATGCGATGGCCTCCTCGTCGAGTTGGCCGTAGATCACCGCCGACGCACCCGGCGATGCCAGCGTCACGTCCACCGGTAACCCGAGGATCGCGCGCGCATGCATCTCGAACTCCGAGAGACGCTGGGTGGCCATGGTGACCAATCCGGTGTCGTGCGGGCGCGGCGACACCTCCGAGAAGTAGACGTCGTCGCCCTTGACGAAGAGTTCAACGCCGAAAATGCCTCGGCCGCCGAGCTTTCCGTCGCCCAGCGCGGTGGCCACCCGTGCCGCGATCGACGTGGCCGCGCCGAGCGCATAGCTGCTCATCTCGTGCGGCTGCCAGCTCTCCACGTAGTCGCCGTCGATCTGCCGGTGCCCGATCGGCGCACAGAAGTGGGTGGTGAGGCGGCCGGTCGCCGGGTCGATGGCCCGCACGGTCAGCAGGGTGATCTCGTAGTCGAAGTCGATGAAGCCCTCGACGATCACCCGCTCGCCGGCCACCCGGCCGCCGGTGGTCGCGGTCTCCCACGCGTGGGGCACGTCGTCGGCGCTGCGCAACACGGTCTGTCCCTTGCCCGACGACGACATCACCGGCTTCACCACGCACGGAAAACCCACCTGACCGGCGGCCACGGTCAGTTCGTCGAGTGAACCCGCGAACAGGTACGGCGACGTGGGCAGTCCGAGGTCCTCGTCGGCCAGGCGCCGGATGCCCTCACGGTTCATCGTGGTGACCACCGCCGACGCCGTCGGGATCACCTCGGCCAGGCCGCGGCGCTCGACGGTCTGCAGCGCGTCGGTCGCGATGGCCTCGATCTCGGGAACCACATAGGCGGGCTGATACTTCTCCACCAGGGCGAGAAGCGCATCGGCGTCGGTCATGTCGATCACCTCGGCGGCGTGCGCCACCTGATGACCGGGTGCCCCCTCGTAGCGGTCGACGGCGATCACCTCGACGCCGAGTCGCTGGAACGCGATGACGAGCTCTTTGCCGAGTTCTCCGGAGCCGAGCACCATCACACGTGTCGCGGTGGGCGACGAGGGTGTGCCCAACACATCGGGGGGTCCGACAGTGGGTTGCGCCGGCGGCATCTGGCGGACCGGGATCTGGGTTGGTTGCGCCTGTGCACCGCTCTCGCTGCTCGAGGTCATCCCCAAATCCTACGTGTCCGGTTCACGCTGGTGCGACGAGTTCGTCGCTCGTCGGACCGACACCGCGCACGTGCATCGATCGTTGAGAACTCACGCGGTCAGTTCGTGGATGTAGCACCACCGCCACGCCTCGCCCGGCTCGGCCGAGCGCATCACCGGATGGCCCATGTCCTGGAAGTGCGCGGTGGCGTGGCGGCGCGGGCTCGAATCGCAGCACCCCACATGGCCGCACTCCAGACAGATGCGCAGATGCGCCCAGTGCCGTTCGCCGAGCTGTAGGCAGTCCTCGCAGACGCTGATGTCACCGGTCGCCGGTGGTGGATCGGCGACCGGATCGAGCCCGATGCTGCCGAGTTCGGGGCACCGGGCCGCGACGGCGGCGGACGCCCCCGACGGCGCGGCGGTGGCGGTGGAATCCGGATCGCGTCGGGTGCGGGAGGAACGACCGAAGATGCTCATGTACGCATTATCCCGCCGGACGCAATGGTTCCGACTGTCCCGACCGATCAGGCGCCACGAATCAGGCGCGACGAATCAGGCGCGACGAGTCGCGCGCAACCGGTTAGGTTTGCACCGGTGAACGCTTCCCTGCTGCTGGTGGTCGTGGTGTCGGTGGCGATCGCTGCCGTGTGCCGGCACTACAACCTGTCCTCGCCGCTGATCCTGGTCGTCGTCGGCCTGGCCATCGGCTGGATTCCCGGGCTGCCCGAAGCAACCCTCGAGCCGGAGTTCGTGCTGTTCGTGATCCTGCCGCCGCTGCTCTACTCGGCCGCACAGGAGAGCTCCTATCAGGAGATCCGCGCCAACCGCCGCGCCATCGGACTGCTCGCGGTGGGGCTGCCGCTGTTCACCACGGTGGTGGTGGGGCTGGTGGCCTACGCGGCGGTGCCGAATCTGCCGCTGGCCGCGGCGCTGGTCCTCGGCGCGGTGGTGGCACCACCGGACGCGGTCTCCGCGCAGGCGATCGGCCGTCGGCTGGGACTGCCCAAACGGATCATGACGCTGCTCGGCGGGGAGAGCCTGCTCAACGACGCCACCGCACTGACCGCCCTGCGGGTGGCGCTGGCCGCGGCGATCGGGGCCACCACGTCGGTGTGGATGGGTTTGACCACCTTCCTGATCGCCGCGATCGGGGGTGCCGCCATCGGCCTGGCCGTCGGATATCTGGTCTCATGGGTGCGCGACCGGCTCAACGACCCGACGATGGAGACCGCGATCGGGATCACCGTGCCGTTCGGCACGTATTTCGTCGCCGAAGAACTCCACACGTCCGGGGTGATCGCGGTGGTCACCGCCGGGCTGTTCCTGGGCCAGCGGTCGGTGCGGCTCGGTTACGCCACCCGACTGCAGGAGGAATCGGTCCGCAAAGCGGTCGACGCCGTACTCGAGGCGTTCGTGTTCCTGCTGATCGGGTTGCAGTTGCCCGACCTCATCAAGGGGCTGTCGGGGGAATCGTGGACGCATGTGGCCAGGGATGCCGCCCTGGTGCTCGCCGCGACGATCCTGGTGCGCTTCGTGTGGGTGTTCCCGGCCACCTACCTGCCGCGGCTCTTCTCGTCGCGGGTCCGCGAGCGCGAGGCGGCACCGAAGGCGTCGTGGGTGTTCATCGTCGGGTGGGCCGGCATGCGCGGGGTGGTGTCGTTGGCGGCGGCATTCTCGATCCCGGTGGTCACCCGGTCCGGGGAGCCGTTTCCGGCGCGGCCCGAGATCCTGTTCCTGACGTTCGTGGTGGTGGTCGGCACCCTGCTCATCCAGGGCACCACGCTGCCGTGGGTGATCGGCAAGCTCGGTGTCTCCGGCAACGACGAGGCCGCCGACCGCCTGGCGTTGGCCTCGGCCCAAGACCGTGCGTCGCGCGAGTCGGAGAAATACCTCGACACGGTAGCCGAGCAGATCCCCGACCACGACCCCCGGCGCCTGCAGATCGGGATGCTACGCAAATGGGTCACCACCCAACGCAACACCGCGTGGGAGGAACTCGGTCGCGGCGCCGACGCCCTCGGCGAGAGCCCGACCGCAGCCGGAAACCGTATGCGCAACAAGCTGTTACAGATCCAACGCGGTGTGTTCATCGACGAACGCGACGCCGGCCGCATCGACGACGAAGTGCTGCGGCTGGCGTTGCGCAGGCTCGACTACGCCGAGGGCACCAACGACCGGGACACCTGAGGACTCACGCGCGCCAGAAGCGTCACCGCAGCGGACCCCGACATGGCATATGCCACCTCACCCCACCCTGCGGTGACCTTTGTGGCGCTATTCGCCGCGGGGCTCGTAGACCTCGGTCTCCTCGGCACGCCCCCGCAGCGTGACCGACTCGGCCCGCTGCCACCGCGCGGCCTCCCGCTCCCCGGCGGCGTCAAGAGTGCGTCCCGACGCCAGCGGCCGGCGCGGGTCCCGCTTGGCCAGCTCCGACAGACGCGCACTCTCGTTGACCGGGTCGCCGATCACCGTGTACTCGAATCTCTCGATGGCTCCGACGTTTCCGGCCACCACGTGGCCGTATCCGACACCGATTCCGGCCGAGAGTTCGGGCACCTCGTCGACCAACCGGCCCGCGATGTCGCGGGCGGTGCGCAGGGCGGCACCCGCCGAGTCGTCGAGGTCGATGGGGGCACCGAAGATGGCGAGCACGGCGTCGCCCTCGAACTTGTTGACCAGTCCACGCCGACGTTCCACCTCCTCGACGATCACCCCGAAGAACCGGTTGAGGATGGCCACCACGTCGGTCGGGCTGCGGTCGGCGGCCAGGGTGGTCGACCCGATCACGTCGACGAACACCACTGCCACCACGCGTTCACTGCCACCGAGTTCCGGATCGGAGTTCAGTGCCGCCTCGGCGACGTCGCGGCCGACGTGACGGCCGAACACGTCGCGCATGTGGTCGCGTTCCCGCAGCCCGCCGACCATGGCGTTGAAACCGGCCTGCAGGTCGCCGAGTTCGGTGCCGTCGTACACCACGAGGTCGACGCTGGGACCGAGATCACCCGATTGCACGCGGTCCATGCCCCGGCGCACGCTGCGGATGGGTGCGGTGACGCTCTCGCTGGTGAGCCAGGTCAGCACAATGCCGGTGGCCAGTGAGATCACCGCGAGCACGAACACTCCGACGAACAGGTCGAGTTTGGTGGTGTCGTCGCGGAAGGCGCCGAACGAGACCACCAGCAGGATGCCGAAGATGGGTGTGCCCGACCCGACCATCCAGGCGACGAAAGACCGCGACCGCACCCCGGTACGTTTGCGGCGACGGTAGCCGGCACTGATCAGGTCGGCGGCCACCGGTCGCAGCGCCAGCTCGATGAGCAGGTACGACACGCCGACCACCACCACCCCGCTGAGACTGGTGACGAAGAACATCTTCGGTATCAGCATCGGGTTGGCGATCCCGTAGAGGATCGTGAACAAGACCACCGCGCCGAACCAGAGCAATGCCTGCAGTGTCAGCAGCCGCCGCGGCACTCGCTGCGTGCGTCGGGCATCGGCCGCCGTCGGCCGTTCCCGGCGGATCGCCCAGCGCAGGTCACGAACGATCGCGAAGGTGCCCCACCCGATCCCGATCACGAAGGCCACCGTCACGTACACGGGCACGACGATGAAGTTGACCCACCACAGTTGCGGCAGGAAGGCCGAGGGTTCGGGGATGCCGACCGCGGTCAGAGCGATCGCGGCCGCCGCGCCGATCAGATTGGCCACCACGATGGTGCCGGTCAGTACCGTCTGGATCCGGATGCGCCGGCGAATGCGGCCCTCCGACGCCGACCCGAGAAGCACCGACCCGTAGTCGCGCTCCCCCAGTATCATGCACACACTTTGTCACAACTCCCCCGCGGGTCGTCGCGGCTGCCATGGGCCACGTGTCGCGGAGGAATCGGACAGATGGACAACGGGCGCGAGAGCACGGCGGACAACCGTCGCGGAACTCTCCACGGCGCTTGTTGCCGTGAGGTCTCACACTCGCGGCGTGGCCGCCCTGGCCTTGAGTGCCAGCCACAGTTCCATCCGGTCGTCGCCGTCGTCGAGACGACGCCCCGACAGCGCGGCGACACGTTCCATCCGGTTACGGACCGTGTTGCGATGCACCGACAACCGGGCAGCGGCCGGGTCCCAGGCGCCGTTGGCCCGCAACCATTCCTCGAGGGTGCGTATCAATTCGGCACGCTCGCGTTCGTCGAGAGCATCGAGTGGCGCGAGGACGGCGTCGGCGAAGCCGCGCAGCACCCGAGGGTCGCCGAAGCCCAGCAGCAGTTCGGCGGTCTGCCCCTCGTGGGCACTCATCAGGCGTCCGAGTCGCTCACTGACGGTGACCAGCGATCGTGCCTGCGTCGCGGAGACGGCCAGCGAATGCGGCGGCACCGCGGCGCCGAGGCCGATGGGCCGGCTGGACGCGAGCCGGCTCAGCGTGGCCGCGAGACCGTCGGTCTCGGGGTGCGCGAGTTCGATGTCGCTGCCTCGGACGCGAATAAGGGCCGCCGACAACGACACCCGCAGCCGGAACACCAACGCGTCCACCTCGGCCGGTTCGGGCCGGATCACCGCCACCTGGATCAGCGCCGATCCCCACCCGACTGAATCGGCCAGCTGCTGGGCACGGGGCGGTTTGAGTCCGGGACGCATGAGACCGGCGAACACCGAACTGCGGCGCTGCCGTTCGGGTTGGCCCGCCAGATTGCGCCGTTCGAGTTCGAGCGCCAGCAGCGACACGAGCACGGTCGACGAGTGGCGGGAGACCGGATTCATCTGTGCGTCCAGGACGACGAATCCGATCGGCACATGGGAACCGACGGCGTGGATCTCGTGCTCGCCGTGGACCGACCACGCGGGTGCGGCGGGGTCGTCGGCGACGGTCGCTGCGAGCCGGCACGCGGCGTCGACCTCCGTGGCCGACGTGCCCGGTGTCGCGGCGACGAGCCGGCCGAGACCGTCGCACACCACGCACGCGACATCACTGATCTCGCTCCATGCCGCGAGCAGCGCGGGCAGCGGCGCGTTGAGTGTGGCCACCTGGGTGAGCCGCCGGTTGGTGTCCATGGCGCGCTGTAGGTCGCGGCGCTCCTGCTCGGCCATCGTGGTGAACACCCACTTGGTGACCGCGATGAACGGTACGTGGCCGGGCACCACGAGCAATGCGACCCCCACCTCGGCCGCGGCGGTCCGCAACGGCTCCGGACACCGCTGGTAGGGCAGGCCGGGCCCGAGTCCCAACGCCACGGCCGCGACACCTCCTGCGCGGCAGTTGCGCAGATAGTCGCGACATCCGTCCTCGGTCATCTCTAGCAGCAGCCCGACCGTCATCAGCAATTCGCCGCCGCGCAGCCACGCCTGCGGACTCGTGAGTTCGGAGACATGGGCCACGACGACCTCGACGTCGAGCAGGTGATCCCCCCAGATCACCTCGAGCCCGAGTTCGTCGGCGGCCACCACGTCGGCCACGGTGATCATCGACGACTCCCCACACGGCACCCGGTGTTGTACATATTGCCCAATCGTAATGGCCGATCTGGATATTTGATCCCTGTTCTCGCACGTCAGGCAGCGCGCACGCTGAGCACCATGACCAACGAGAACCTGGCCGCACCGGTGACCACCGCGGCCCCGCCGACAGCCGCCACCCGCCGGCCCACCATCGAAACCCGCTCGATCGACTACGTCCCCGACGACGAACGCCACGGCAAGGTCTCCCAGCAGGGACCCTTCTGGTTCGTCGGCAACTTCCAGCCGTTCACCCTCGCGCTCGGCTTCGTCGGGCCGTCGATGGGCCTGTCGCTGTGGTGGACGATCGTCGCCGGAATCGCCGGCATCGCGTTCGGCACATTGTTCATGGCGTTTCACGCGACGCAGGGACCGGTGCTCGGCTTGCCGCAGATGGTCCAGTCCCGCGCCCAATTCGGCTACCGTGGCGTGCTGCTCCCGCTCATCGGCACCCTGTTCACGTTCGTCGGATTCAACGTCGTCGATCTGGTCATCATCAAGTCCGGCCTGCAGTCGATCTTCGGCTGGAACGCCGTCGCGGTCGCGGTGATCATCTCGGTGATCGCGGCGCTGCTGGCGATCTTCGGACACGACCTGCTGCACAAGAGTTTCCGCGTGCTGTTCTGGATCTCGTTGCCGCTGTGGCTGATCCTCACGATCGGCATCTTCGCCGGCGGCGTGCACGGCTCGATCGGACCGTCGGGCCCCGGCGGCTTCACCCTCGTGGCGTTCCTGGTGCAGTTCTCCGTCGCCGCGTCCTACAACATCACCTACGCCCCCTACGTGTCGGACTACAGTCGCTACCTCCCCCGCGACACCAAACCGTCGGCGATCATCGCCTCGGTGTTCACCGGGGCCGTCGCGTCGCCGGCGTGGCTGATCCCACTCGGCGCATTCCTGGCCACGTATCTGGGTGCGACCGACGCACTCTCGGGCATCAACGACGGTGCCAACCAGATCTTCTCCCCGCTCGGCGGCGTACTCGCCGTGGTCGCCACCCTGGTGCTCGTTGCGACCATGGGCCTCAACGCCTACAGCGGCATGCTCACGGTGGTCACCGCGCTCGACTCGGTGCGCGCCGTGCGGCCCACACGGAATCTGCGTGTGGTGACGATCATCGCGCTGACCGTCATCTGGCTGGCGCTGGGATTGGCGCTGACCGATGCCACCGAAGCCCTCAACACGGCCTTGCTGATCATGCTGTACCTGTTGGTGCCGTGGACGGCGGTCAACCTCACCGACTACTTCTTCGTCCGCCGCGGGCATTACGTGATCGCCGACCTCTTCACCCCCGCGGGTGTCTACGGGATCTGGCCGTGGCGCGGCATCGTCGCCTTCGTCCTCGGTTTCCTCGCCGAGATCCCGTTCATGGACCTCACGTTCTACGAGGGACCGGCCGCCGCGGCGATGGGCGGCGTCGACATCGCCTTCATCGTCGGACTCATCGTGGCGGGTGGCTCGTATTTGCTGTTCAGCCGCTCGGCCGACCTCAGCGAGGAACACCGGCTGCTGAGCGAGCACCCGGAGATGGCCGACCCCTCGGGCACCGGCGAGATCCGCGCCGAGATCGCCGCAGAGGAATCTGCAGCCGAAGAGGCTGCGGCCCAGACGAATTCGGCCACACCCACACCCGGACAGGAGAACTGAGATGGCCGACGAGATCGCCGGCCTCGACCATCCCTTCATCGTCACCGACGGCGTCGTCGGGCAGGTCGATGCCGCACAGACCCCGCGCTACACCGAGCCCGCGACCTTCGCGCGGCTGCCGCGCGCCGATCAGGTGAGCAGCGTCGACGTCAACATCCTGGGCATCCCCTTCGACACCGGCGTCAGCTACCGCCCGGGCGCACGGTTCGGGCCGGGTCACATCCGCGCATCGTCGAAGTTGTTGCGGCCCTACAACCCTGCGATGGGGATCTCCCCGTTCGCGGCACAGCAGGTGGTCGATCGCGGCGACCTCGCCGTCAATCCGTTCGACATCACCGCGGCGATCGAGACCATCGACACGGCCGTGACGGCGTTGGGTGCCGACGGGGCCACCACGCTCGCACTGGGCGGTGACCACACCATCGCCCTGCCGATGCTGCGGGCGATGCGCGCCCTACACGGCAAGCCCATCGCGGTGCTGCACTTCGACGCACACCTCGACACCTGGGACACCTATTTCGGCGCGCCCTACACCCACGGCACCCCGTTCCGGCGGGCGAGCGAAGAAGGGCTCATCGACATGGAACGGTCGATGCATGTGGGCATCCGCGGACCGCTGTACAGCACAACCGATCTCGACGACGATGCGGCGCTGGGTTTCGCGGTGGTGCGCGCCGACGACTACGAGACCGACGGCACCGCACGCGTCGTCGAACGGGTGCGCCGACGACTCGCCGGCGGTCCGGTGTACGTGTCGGTGGACATCGACATCCTCGACCCGGCGCACGCACCCGGCACCGGCACCCCGGAGGCCGGTGGCCTGACGTCGCGGGAGCTGCTGCACACGCTGCGCGGGCTCGCCGGCCTCGACATTGTCGGCGCCGACATCGTGGAGGTGGCTCCCGCCTACGACCACGCCGAGATCACCGGGATCGCGGCGGCACACGTTGCCTACGAGCTGCTCACCATCTTCCCGGGAAAGCGGTGACCGTGATGACGATGAGCACCGACCCGACACCCGCCGACCGCGCGCTGGCCGCACTCGACGCACTCGTCGCGGTCTTCGCGGCCAACGACGAACACGCCTACTTCGGCAGTTTCGCCCCCGACGCACAACTGGTCTTTCCCGACACCGCGCAGGTATCGATCACCGTCGAGCAGTACCGCACCCTGTGGCGGGGGTGGCGGGCAGACGGTTGGCGGGTGAGCAGCTGCCGGAGCAGTGACCGCGACGTGCTCGTCAGCGGCGACGTCGCGATCGTCACCCACCGGGTTTCGACCACGCTGGGTGACGGCACCGCGTTGTCGGAGCGGGAGACCGTGGTGTTCGATCTCGCGGCCCAACCGAAACCTGTTGTCCTACATGAACATCTTTCGGCGTAACCGCGCGCGATGAGCCGTCACCTCGCGGCCGTCAGCTGATCCGGATCAGCTTCTTGTTGACGAACTCGTCGATGCCGAATCGGCCCAGTTCACGCCCGAAGCCGGACCGTTTGACCCCGCCGAACGGCAGTTCGGCTCCCTCGGCTCCGACGGCGTTGACGAACACCATGCCGGCGTCGATCTTGTCGGCCACGCGCAGCGCCTGCTCGGGGTCGGTGGTGAAGACGTAGGAGCCCAGACCGAACGGGGTGTCGTTGGCCAACGCGATCGCGGCGTCCTCACTGTCGGCCTTGTACACGGTGGCCACCGGCCCGAAGAGTTCCTGCTTGGCGGTGGGCCATTCCGGGTCGACGCCGGTGAGCACACCGGGCGGGAAGTAGGCGCCCTTGCGTTCGCCGGCCGACTCGAGTGTCGCGCCTGCCTCGACCACCGACTGCACCTGCTCTTCGAGGCGTTCGGCCGCAGCCACCGACGAGAGCGGGGCGAGGCCGTCGGCGGTGGCCTTGACCTTCTCGGTGAACTTGGTGACGAAGTCGTCGTAGATCTCGGCGTCGACGATGAACCGCTTGGCGGCGTTGCAGGCCTGACCGGTGTTCTCGAAACGGCCGTCGACGGCGGCGGCGACGGTTGCGTCGAGATCGTCGGTGGACAGCAGGATGAACGGATCCGATCCGCCGAGTTCGAGCACCACCTTCTTGAGGTTGCGCCCGGCCACCTCGGCGACCGCGGCACCGGCACGCTCGGATCCGGTCAGCGAGACGCCCTGCACCCGCGGGTCGGCGATGGAGTCGGCGATCTGCTCATTGGTGGCGTAGACGTTGACGTAGGCACCCGGCGGGAAGCCGGCGTCGAGGAAGATCTGCTGCAGCGCGGCCGCCGACTCGGGGCACTGCGGTGCGTGCTTGAGCACAATAGTGTTGCCCAGCACCAGGTTCGGTCCGGCGAAGCGGGCCACCTGATAGTAGGGGTAGTTCCACGGCATGATGCCGATGAGCACTCCGACGCCGCTGCGGCGGATGATCGCCGACCCCTCGCCGTCGAGCAGGGTGATGTGTTCATCGGCGAGGAACTTCTCGGCGTTGTCGGCGTAGTACTCGTAGATCGCGGCGCTGAACTCCACCTCGCCCACCGACTGGTCGTAGGGCTTGCCCATCTCGCGGACGATGATCTTGGCGAGTTCGTCCTTGCGCTCGGTGTGCAATTCGGCGACCTTGCGGATGAGAGCGGCGCGATCGGCCACGGTCGACGTCTTCGACCAGGTCATGAACGTGTCGTGGGCCGCGGCGATGGCGGACTCGATCTGATCGTCGGTGGCGGTGGGGTATTCCTTGATGACCTCGCCGGTGGCGGGATCGACGACTGCGTAGATGCTCATCGACTCTTTCCTCGGGTGCGCGGAGAACAGCAGGGCGCGGCCGATCGGCCGCCTTGTCTACGAATGTAGTAGCCCGGCGGGAAAGCTGCTGGCGGAATCGGCGATGTCGCACCCGGGCGACCACTCATTCCGCGAGGTGTTGGCGATATCGCTGCGTTAATCGGCGATCGAGACCGATCGGCACAACTGATTCCGCAATGGGTGGCGCCGAGTCGAAACCTCAGACGATGGCCCGGCGAACAATCGTCTGATCACGCCCCGGGCCGACGCCGATGCACGAGATGTGCGCGCCGGACAGTTCCTCGAGGCGCAGCACGTAGTCCTGCGCGGTCTGCGGGAGTTCGTCGAAGGTGCGGCATCCGGAGATGTCCTCCCACCAGCCCGGCATGTACTCATACACCGGTGTGGCGTGATGGAACCCGGTCTGGGTCATCGGCATGTCGTCGACCCGCTCCCCGTCCACCTCGTAGGCCACGCAGATCGGCACCCGCTCCACGCTGGAGAGCACGTCGAGCTTGGTGAGGAAGTAGTCGGTGATGCCGTTGACGCGTGTCGCGTATCGGGCGATCACGGCGTCGAACCAGCCGCAGCGTCGCGCACGCCCGGTGGTCACCCCCACCTCGCCGCCGGTCTTGGCGAGGTAGGCACCCCATTCGTCGAACAGCTCGGTGGGGAACGGCCCGGACCCCACCCGCGTGGTGTAGGCCTTGAGGATGCCGAGCACCGTGGTGATCTTGTTGGGTCCGATGCCGGCACCCACCGCGGCCCCGCCCGCGGTCGGATTCGACGACGTCACATAGGGATACGTGCCGTGGTCGACGTCGAGCAGGGTGCCCTGCGACCCTTCGAGCAGCACGGTCTCACCGCGTTCGAGCGCCTCGTTGAGCAGCAAACGGGTGTCGGCGATGCGGTGCTTGAACCCCTCGGCCTGGGCGAGTACCTCGTCGACCACCTGCGCGGGCTCGAGCGCGCGGCGGTTGTAGATCTTCACCAGGATCTGGTTCTTGAGTTCGAGGGCGGCCTCCACCTTCTGCGCGAAGATCTTCTCGTCGAGCACGTCGGCCACCCGCACCCCGACGCGGGCGATCTTGTCCTGGTAGCAGGGGCCGATGCCGCGTCCGGTCGTGCCGATCTTCTTGTTACCCAGGAAGCGTTCGGTCACCTTGTCGATGGCCACGTGATACGGCATGAGCAGGTGGGCGTCGGCCGAGATGAGCAGCCCCGCGGTGTCGACGTCGCGGTCCTCGAGGCCGCCGAGTTCGGTGAGCAGCACGCCCGGGTCGACCACGACGCCGTTGCCGATCACATTGCGGACTCCCGGGGTGAGGATGCCCGAGGGGATCAGGTGCAGCGCGAACTGCTCACCGTTGGGGAGCACGACGGTGTGACCGGCGTTGTTGCCGCCCTGGTAGCGGACCACCCACTGCAGTTTCCCGCCGAGCAGATCTGTCGCCTTGCCCTTGCCCTCGTCGCCCCACTGAGCACCGATCAGCACGATCGCGGCCATGGCAGAGACTCCTTTGTTGGCGCGCCTTGACGCAACTACCCTACTTGCTGGACCGCCTGGTTCCTCATCGGCGTGTCGGCCACGGCTACCCTGTCGGCGTGTCTCCCGCAGTCATCACCTCGGCATCGGTCGCCTCCACCGGCGACGGCGCCGCTGTTCCCGACCCGAAGTCGGTGCGCATGCGGATCGGTCGTCTCCTCGACGACGACGCGACGCGGCGGGTGGTGGTGGCGGTCGACGACGCGGTGGCGCACCCGGACGCATTCCTCGCGGCGGTGATCGCCGCGTTGATGGTCGCCGAGCGGCTCGACGTCGAGGTGGCCTACGCCCCGGCGAACCCTTCGGCGGCCACACGTGTCTACGGACTGCCCCACGGCGCTGCCGCCGAGCGACTCGCCGTCGAGGGCATCGCCACATCGTTCCCGCTGATCCGCGATGACGCGGCCACCGTGCTGGTGGGCAGCGCCCGCCATCTCGGCGCCGACGGCGCGCAGCTGCACGGCGAAACCTATGTCGACAACGACCGCCTCTTCCGCGGTGAGGTGCGCGGCGTGCTGATCGAACCCACTCGTGCCGAACCGGGTCTGCGGGCGAGGGTGGAACGCCGCCTTCGCCCCGGACGTTGGCATCACGGCCGCGCGGCGCAGACCGGCGGCAGCAACCTACTGGTCGAACGGGAGGGCATCGTGACCCGACGGGTGGTCAAGCGGTCCACGTTCTATCGTCATCACGTGGATCTGAAGCTGGTGTGCCCATGACGGCGTCGTTCGCGGGACGCGCACCGTCGGGCTCGGGCATCGTCAAGACGATCGGGCAGGGTCTGCCGTTCCTGATTCTGCTCGCCCTCACGGCGTTCGGTGGATGGCTGTGCTTCGGTTCGGCCCCGGGACGCAACGCGACGTCGATCGCCGGGACGTTGCTGCTGGTCATCGCGGGCTGGCTGGTGTCGCTGTGCCTGCACGAATTCGCGCACGCCGTCACCGCGTTCCGTTTCGGCGACCGCACGGCCGAGTTGCGCGGCTATCTGACCCTCAACCCGTTGCGCTATACGCACCCCGGGCTCTCGCTCGGCCTGCCGATTCTCATCATCCTGCTCGGCGGCATCGGTTTTCCGGGCGGTGCGGTCTACCTCGACGAACGCGGAATGACCCGCGGGCAACGCACGCTTGTCTCGCTCGCCGGTCCGGCGATGAACATCCTGCTGGGGGCGCTCATCCTGATGACCATCCGCATCATCGACCCGCAGGTGTACATTCCGCTCGGCTCGGGTCCGCTGTCGGGACTGGTGCTCGCCGTCGACGGCGTGAACCTGTGGGCGGCGCTGGCGATGCTGGCGTTCCTGCAGATCACCGCCGCTGTGCTGAATCTGATCCCCATGCCGGGCTTCGACGGGTACGGGGCCATCGAGCCGTACCTGGCGCCCGACGTGCGGCAGAGCGCGACGAAGATCGCGCCGTACGGTTTCCTCATCGTGTTCGCCCTGCTGTTCATCCCGCAGCTCAATGCCGCCTTCTTCGACCTGATCCGCTGGCTGTTCGAGCTCTCCGGGGTGCCGTCGGCGCTGGCCATCCAGGGATGGAACGTGTTCATGTTCTGGCGTACCAGCTGAGCTGAGGGTCTCGGCTCAGACGAAGTAGTCGTGCAGCGTCACCATGTTGAGTCGGCGCTGCTTGATGATCTCGACGAGCTGCGGGTACACGTGGGTGACCGGCGGGTGGTTGGCGTGCCCGATGATGATGGTCTGCGGGTGGAAGAAGCGTCGCGCGCACGTCAGCAGGTAGCGCTCGGTGATGAGTCCCGAATCCGAGAGTGATCCGTACCAGAGCGTCGGGCTGGTGTAGCCCAGGTCGGCGGCCACCGCGTCGACGGTGTCGTTGGTGTAGCCGTAGGGCGGCCGGTAGAAGGGCGTGCCGTCGACCCCGAAGGTGTTGCGCAGGAACGTTTTACACTGGTTGAGCTCTTCGGCGACGCCCGACGGACTCAACGCGGTGAGTTGCGGGTGGCTGAACGTGTGATTGCCGAGTGCGATCTGTCCGGATTCCACCAGCGGGCGCAGTGCCGCCTTGTGGTCGGTCCACGACGAGAACGAGCTGGTGACGAAGAAGGTGAACCGCGCACCGGTGTCGCGGGCGAACCGGATGTAGGCGCCCACCACCTCGGAGTTCGCGCCGTCGTCGACGGTCAGGGCGATGTGGCGTCCGGTCCCGGGCAGCGACGTGAGCGCGCCCGCCGGTCGCGGGATCTTTCGCAGCACGTCCGGTGGCAGCAGGCCCGAGGTGGGGGCTGTTGATGCCGGTCGCGGAGACATCGGATTGTTCGACGGCAATGCCGACGGCGCGGACGCATCCCCCTGCGCCGCACTGCATCCGGCGACTGCGACGACGGTACCGGCGGCCAGCGCGCTGAGAAACCCCCGACGTTTCACAGCAGGAAAGGTAACGCATGCGACGTCGATCGGCAGAGCGCGGCCCGGGGCCGCGTCATGTCACCAGGTCAGGTCGTCGCGGCAGCGGCTCTGTTCGTCGCTCGGATCCACCTGAATCGTGGCGTGGCGCAGTCCGTAACTCTCGAGCACCGTGCGTGCCAGCGGGAGTACCCGCTCGTTGGGGCACGCGCTGCCCAGGTGCACGGTGGCCACGTCCATGCCGGTGGTCAGGGTCCACACATGGAGGTCGTGCACGTCGTCGACGAGCGGGATGTCGGCGAGATCGCGCCGCAGGGCCTCGATGTCCACACCCTCGGGTGCCTGTTGGTTGAGGATGCGCAGGGCGTCGCGGGCGAGCCGCAACGCGCGCGGCACCACCCACAGGGCGATCAACACGGCCACCACCACGTCGGCATACCCCCACCCCGTGGTGAGCGTCACCACGCCGGCGATCAGCACCCCGATGCTGCCGACGGCGTCGGCGAGGACCTCCATGTAGGCGCCGCGCACCGCGATCGATTCCTTGGAGTCCGCGCGCAGCAGCAGCATCATGGCGACGTTCACCGCGAGGCCGACGAGTGCGACGACGATGAGCGTGAGACCGGGCACCTCGGGATCGTTGCCGATCCGCTTGACCGCTTCGACGAGGACGAACGCCGCCACGCCGATGAGCAGGACGGCGTTGGCGACGGCGGTGAACACCTCGGCGCGATGCCACCCGAAGCTGCGGGCGTCGGTGGCCGATCCGTGCTTGGCCAGCAACAGCGCCACCAGACCCATCAGCAGCGCCACCACATCGGTGAGCATGTGGCCGGCGTCGGCGATGAGCGCGAGCGAGTTGACCATGATTCCGACGCCGAGTTCCACCACGAAGTAGGCGCCGATGATGCCGACGGCCACGGCCATCGGCCAGATCCGGCGGTTGGATGCCGACGCCGTGGTGTGCGAGTGCGTGTGTGAATGCGAGCTACCCATGGCACAGCCAATCTATGCGCAAAATCGCATGTATTGCAAGGGTTAGGTCAGCCTAATATGCCGACAAACGGGCAGTGTTGGTAGACGCGGGCGATGTTGGTAGACGCGGTCGGTGTTGGTAGACGCGGTCGGTACAGCCGCCGCGTCTACCAACTCGTCACGCGTTCTCTCGAGGATGACGCTCAGCGCAGCGTCGCCACCGCCGACGAACGCCGCAGCCCCGCGACCATGAGCAGGTCGACGAGCAGTGAGCGCGTCTCGGCGAGCAAGGCAGTCTCGCTGAGGTCGCTGTGCTCGGCGAGTTCCTTGCGGGCCTTACGGGCAACAGTGCGCAGCACCCGGGCCGCGTCGGCCTGGTCCGGGGACTCGCCGGGATCGGCGAGCATCATCTCGCGGAGGATCTCGAATGCCCCGGCGAGGTCGTCGATGATCTCCACCAGCTCCGGGCGCAGACGCTCTCCGCGCTGGGTGATCGCCAGCGCGCGGCGCGCCACGATCCGGAAATTACGGACGGCGTTGTCGATCGGGTCGGCCGTGGCCGAGAGCCGCTGCAACCGCATCCGTTGACGCCAATACAGCGGTGAGATGTTGCTGATCTCGCGACCACCACGCATGTCCGAGCGCATCGTGTTGATCGCGGCCTGGGTTCCCCGGGCGGTTTCCAGTGCCCGCAGCACCGTCTCCTCGTCGCCCTCGCGCAGACCGTCGGCCAGGTCGCGGGCCGCGTCCCGGATGGTCGCGAGGACACCCGCGGCGTCGCGGCGGCCCCGCGAAGCCGGGTTGACCGGAAGGAGCGCGCCCACCACGAGTCCGATCACCCCGCCGATCAGCGCATCGATGGCGCGGTGATAGCCGGCCACCCCGCCCGGGGGGAGCAGCGTCGCCACCAGAACCGCCGACGACGCCGCCTGCATCGGGATCAGCGGGCCGTCGTCGAGGAACACCGCCACCACCATGGCCATCGCGACCACCACCACGATCTGCCACGTGCCGGTGCCGATCTGGGAGACCAGCAGATCGCCGACCGCGATACCGATGGTGACGCCACCCACCAGTTCCACCGCCCGCCGCCACCGCTGGGACAGCGACAGTCCGAGCGAGATCACGGCAGCGATCGGCGCGAAGAACGGTTGCTTGTGGCCGAAGACCTCGGTGGCGATCCACCACGCCGAACCCGCGGCCAGCGAGCACTGCACGATGGGGACCAGCGAGAGATACAGCCGCCGCACCCGCGTCCGCAGCGGGGGCGGCAGCGAGTTCACCCGCCGGCTCGCCGCCGAACGCAGCCGGTTGCTCACACCAGCCCGAGCTCCGCCGCCGCGGTCGGGTCGCTGTCGTTCAGCAGGTCGAGACAGCGCAGGTACTCGTCCTCCTCGCCGATGGCGTTCGCGGCACGTGCGAGTGCACCGACGCAGCGCAGGAATCCGCGGTTGGGTTCGTGACTCCACGGGACCGGCCCGAATCCCTTCCAGCCGTGTCGGCGCAACTGGTCCAGGCCCCGGTGGTAGCCGGTCCGCGCATACGAGTACGCCTCGATCACCCGACCGACATGGACGCCGCCGGTATCGGCGGAGCCCGCCCCGTCCAGGGCGCCCTCCGCGAGGTACGCCCACGCGATCGAGGCGGTCGGGTGGGCGGCGGCCACCTGCGCGGGCACCGCACCGTTGAGCAGGTCCGACTCGGCGTCGTCGTCGCCGGTCAGCAGAACCGGTTGCGGGCCGAGGAGATCACCGAAAGAAGTCATCGCTCCATTCAAGCATCGACCGTGACGCGCAGGCATCGGTTGACCGCGCTTGCGGCTGCGCCGATGACGTCACGGCCGGTTCCCGTGCGCGCGCCGCGGCGGGTAGTCTGCTCGGGTGCTGCCCCCACACTTGGTTCGCTAGGGTGAATGGCGCACTCGATCGCGACGCTGCCCTGCCGGGACGTCGCGACATTCCACGACGTCTTACGAGAGCGGGTGATCGGCGATGCCTCAGTCCGGCGACGGAAAGTCGGCCGTCACCAAGGCCTTTTCGCGTCTGCGGAAGTTCGCCGCCGAACGTCGGGAGGAGACGAGCAGCGCACGCCGTCCCGCGCCCGCAGCGCCGTCGCCGCGACCGGTGAAGCCACCGCAGCCTAACGGGCAGAGCACCGGCTCGGGGGGCGACACTCCGACGACGCCGTTCAGCACGCCGCCGACGGCGCCGATCCCGGCCGCGGACGGCGGGCCGAACACATCGGTGGATGACAGTTCGGCGGAAACGAGTTCGACGGGGACCGGCTCGACCGAAGCCGGGGCCATTACGACCGACAGCGTGCGCGCAGGGGGAGACGGACAGTCCGTGGAGGATGACTCGCAGGTGGATGAGCGCGGCGCCGAGGGCACCATCGTGGAAGCCCCGACAGGCGACGGTTCCGCCGGCACCCCGAAGGCACCCACGCCCCGGGGAGGCCGAGGCATCGACTCCGCGACAAAGGTGATCCGTCGCGACGAACTGCCCGATGTCGGCGAGTTGGACGACCTCGACAACATCGATCCGATCGCAGGCTCCCGGGACGCAGCCCGGACCGACGAGGAAGCCGAGGCCCCCGAGCAGGACGACGCGCACGCCGCCGGTCCGCGGGTGTCGGGCACGGCGTCGCCGAGTTCCGAAGAGACCACGGTGATTCCGCGCTCGGACCTCCCCGACACCTCCGACATGCCCGATCTCGACGAGGTCGACATCACGGGCGGCACCGAAACCGACAGTGGCAGCGCCGACGGCGAGGCCCCTGAGGAAGAAGAACCCGCCGAGGCGGCCGAGACACCGGACACTCAGGCAGAAACCACCGAGGAAACCACCGAGACCGGCGAGGAAGCACCCGAGGCCGACGAGACAGAAGTCGACGAGACAGAAGTCACCGACTCGGAGACCGACGACGAGACCGGCGGGTCGGCGGCGGTCGCCGGAGCGGCGGTGGCGGGAGCGGCGGTGGCAGGGGCCGCGGTCGCCGGAGCCGCACTGGCCGACGATGACCACACCGCGGATGAGCAGGTTGTCGACGAGCAGGCCGGGGATGGGCAGGCCGGGGACGAGCAGGCTGGGGACGAAGAAGCCAGGGACGAAGAGGTAGCGGCCGCGCCGGCTGGGACAGCCCAACCCGACACCGAGTCCGACGAGGGTGCGGACAACGGCGAAACCGATACCGCCACCAGCGAATCCGACGAGGCGGCAGAGACCGAAGCACCTGGTGACGTAGCGGAATCCGACGAGGCGGAATCCGACGGGGCGGAACCTGCGGAGGCGGAATCCGACGGGGCGGAATCTGCCGAGGCGGAGCCCGAGGAGCAAGCGACCGACGAGGCAGCCGTCGACGAGACAGCGGCCGACGAGACAGCGGCCGACGAGACAGCGGCCGACGAGACGGGAACGCACGAGGACGCACCTGTCGACGAGAGCGAGCCAGGCGAGGCGCCCGAAACCGAGACCGTCGAGGACGAGGCGCCCGAAACCGAGACAGTCGCTGCCGCCGACGAGGCAGTCACCGCCGACGAGGCCGTCACCTCCGAGTCCACCGCCGACGAGTCCACCACCGACGAGGCCGTCACCGACGAGCCCACCACCGACGAGCCCACCGCGGAATCCGCTGACGCGTCGGAGGCCCCCACCGAGGCCATCGCTGCCGCGGCACCAGAGACCGGAGCACCTGAAACCGCAGCGCCGGGCCGCGCGGCCACCCAGGGCTGGTCCACCACGCCGCACAAACCACAGGTCATCCCGTCGGCCACGGGCACCACCACGAAGACGGCCGGTGGCGGACGTGGCAAGAAGATCCTGGCCGCGGTCGGCGCGCTGATCGTGGTGGTGGCGGCTGTGGTCGGCGGCGTATGGGCCTATCTGAACGCTCGCCCGGAGGCACCCGCCGACCAGGCGGCAAGCGCCGCCCAGGAGTTCTCCTCGGCCCTGTACACAGGCGATCTGTCCACCCTGCGTTCCATCACGTGCGGGCAGGAGAACCAGTTCTACACCAATGTCAACGACGCCGATTTCCAGAAGATCTACGCGTCGCAGAAGGCACGCAACGAACTCGTCCGCACCGGCGACGTCAAGGCGGCCAAGGTGACCGACGACGGCTCACGTGCGGTGGTCGAGGTGGTCGCCTATCAGACCAGCAAACCCGACAACGCGCAGACGGTGACCATCAACCTGCAGAAGGTCGGCGACAGCTGGAAGGTCTGCACGCCGCAGTGACGCGCGGGTCGGGGTCGGGCGACAGCATGGGCGGATACGGATACGAGCCACGCGCCGGAGCACGGCCGGGCGGCTGGGTGATCGGCGACGACGCCGCGACGGCGCCGACCCAACCCCTCGACGCCCACATTCCCCATCCCCAGGCTCCCCCCACTCAGATCGCTCACGCGCACCCCCGACGGGCACGGCCGAATCCAGCGCATCACGAGGGGTACTTCGTGCCCGAACGAGCGCCTCGCGCCGCCACGCCCGCGGACGTCAGCACACCGGCCGCGCACTCCGCGCGTCGCGCACGACCGGCGTCGAAATCACAACGGCACCGCATCGACCCGGCGGTCATGGTCGCCGCCGCGGCGATGATCGCCCTCGCGCTCATCGTGCTGCTGGGTCTGCTCACACTCTGAGCCCCAAAAACCCGCGCGCGGCCGGCCGGGCATCCACCCGGCCGGCCGGAACGAATCAGGCGCTGATCGACTTGCCCACCGACTTGAGGTCGGTGCACGCCTCGACGACGCGTTCGCTCATGTTCGCCTCGGCCTTCTTCGACCACACACGCGGGTCGTAGGCCTTCTTGTTGCCCACGTCACCGTCGATCTTCAGCACACCGTCGTAGTTGGAGAACATGTGCCCGGCCACCGGTCGGGTGTAGGCGTACTGGGTGTCGGTGTCGACGTTCATCTTCACCACGCCGTAGCTCAGCGCCTCCTCGATCTCGCTCTTGAGCGAGCCCGACCCGCCGTGGAAGACGAAGTTGAACGGCTTGGAACCCTCGGGGAGTCCGAGCTTCTTCACCGCCACCTCCTGGCCGGTGTTGAGCACGTCCGGGCGCAGCTTCACGTTGCCCGGCTTGTAGACGCCGTGGACGTTGCCGAACGTCGCGGCCAGCAGGTAGATGCCCTTGTCGCCGATACCGAGCGCATCAAGGGTCTTCTCGAAATCCTCGGGGGTGGTGAACAGCTTGTCGTCGATCTCGGCCTCGACGCCGTCCTCTTCACCGCCGACCACGCCGATCTCGATCTCCAGGATGATCTTGGCGGCCGCGGTCTTCGCGAGCAGGTCCTTGGCGATCTCGAGGTTCTCGTCGATCGGTACGGCGCTGCCGTCCCACATGTGCGACTGGAACAGCGGGTCCTTGCCGGCGTCGACGCGTTCCTGGCTGACCGCGATCAGCGGGCGTACGTAGGTGTCGAGCTTGTCCTTGGGGCAGTGGTCGGTGTGCAGCGCGATGGTGACGTCGTACTTGGCGGCCACCACATGGGCGAACTCGGCCAACGCGACGGCACCGGTCACCATGTCCTTCACGCCCAGGCCGGATCCGAATTCGGCACCGCCGGTGGAGAACTGGATGATGCCGTCACTGCCGGCGTCGGCGAAACCTTTGATCGCGGCGTTGATCGTCGACGACGAGGTGCAGTTGATCGCGGGGAATGCATAGCCCCCCGCTTTCGCCTTCTCGAACATCTCGGCGTACTTCTCAGGGGTTGCTATGGGCACTTCAGTCCTCCAACCGGTAAAGGGTCGGCCCTCTGCGAGCCGCTCACTCCTCCTCAGTATGGCAAGTGCCGCCCACGCCTGCCCACCACACGGCGTCCCCACTTCGGCCTGTCGTCACAGGAAGCAATCAGGCACTACCGCTATCCTGGGTCCCCGTGACAGACTTCGCGATCGCCGCAAATACGACAAACCTCGCGTTGCTGCCCGGATTCCTCGACCCGGTCAACCTGCTGAACTCCTTCGGCACGTGGATTCTGGCGGGCCTGCTGCTGGTGGTGTTCATCGAATCCGGTCTGCTGTTCCCGCTGCTCCCCGGTGATTCACTGCTGTTCACCGCGGGCCTGATCGTGGCGGCGAAGTCGGCCGAGATCGAACCGTTCGCACCGCTGTGGGTGCTGCTCGTGACCATTCCCATCGCCGCGTTCCTCGGCGACCAGGTGGGGTACTGGATCGGTAAACGGGCGGGATATTCACTGTTCAGGCCGGACGCGAAGGTACTCAAGGAGCGCTACATCGTCGAAGCCCACGAGTTCTTCGAGAAACACGGCCCCATCACCATCTTCCTGGCGCGATTCGTGCCCATCGTGCGCACCTACGCGCCGTTGGTCGCCGGTGCCGCCAACATGCGCTACTCGGTGTTCGTCGTCTACAACGTGGTCGGGGCCGTCGTGTGGGGAGCCGGGGTCACCCTTCTCGGCTTCTTCCTCGGGCAGATCGACTTCATCCGCGACAACGTCGACTACATCTTCTTGCTCATCGTCTTCGTCTCGGTGCTGCCGATCATTTCCGAGGTGGTCAAACGGTTCCTCCGGTCGCGCCGCCCCGTCACCGAAGAACCCGTCAGCGAAGAGCCCGTCGCCTGATCGCCGTCCGCGGCCTCAGCGTTCTCACAGCCACCGCATGGCTGCCGGGGCGCCTGCACGCGTAGCCTGGTGACCCGTGATCAGCTCCGTGCTCGCCCAAAGCACCACCACCGTGGCCCTGCCGGGCATCCTCGACCCCATCAACGTCCTCAGCTGGTTCGGCGCCTGGGCGTTCTGGGGCCTGCTGCTGGTGATCCTGATCGAGTCGGGCGTGTTGTTCCCGGTGTTGCCCGGCGACTCGCTGCTGTTCGTGGCCGGCATGGTGGTGGCCGCCGGGGGCAAGGACGGTATCGACAAGTTCGCCTCGCTGTGGCAACTCCTCGTCTTCATCCCGATCGCCGCGATCATCGGCGGCCAGATCGGATACTGGATCGGCCGGTTCGTCGGCACCGAGATGTTCCGCCCCGACGCCCGCTTCCTCAAACAGCGCTACCTCACCGAGGCACACGAATTCTTCGACCGCCACGGTCCGATCACCATCTTCCTGGCCCGGTTCGTGCCCATCGTGCGCACCCTGGCACCCATCGTGGCCGGCGCCGCCCGCATGAACTGGGTGGTCTTCGCCATCTACAACGTGGCCGGCGCGATCGTCTGGGGAGTCGGCGTCACGCTGCTCGGATACTGGCTGGGCGGCTTCGAGATCGTGCAGAAACTCATCGAACCGATCTTCATCCTCATCGTGGTGCTCTCGGTGGCCCCGATGTTCGCCGAGTGGTATCGCCGGCGACGCGCCGCCAAGCGCGCCGCTCCCGACACCGCCGCCTGACCCCAGGCGTCTGGGGGTCACGTCATCCGGCCAGCGCAGCGACCGGGGCACGCTCACTCGAGTAGCCCCACAGCCAATCGGTGTACTTGTAGCTCGACGTGTCGCGCGTCTTGAATAGTTCGTTGCGCACGATCCGTCCGGCACCGTCGAGATGCCAGAGTTCACCCCACATCCGCCCGGTGGTGAGGATGCGGTTGCAGCGCGGTGCGCGTTCGGCATTGACCGCGGCCAACGTCCGATCCCAGGCATCCCGACCACCGACGGCGAGTTCGGCTTCGGCGTAGTCGGCGATGCACTTTGCGTCCTCGATGGCCATCACCGCACCCGACGCCAGGTATTGCAGCGGCGGGTGGGCGGCGTCGCCGAGCAGGATCATCCGACCGTCGACCCAGTTGTCGATGGGATTGCGGTCATACATCGGCCACCAGCGGTCGCGCCACAGATGGTCGGTAGCGGTCCGTACGGTTGCGTGGCAGTGATCGTAGGCATGTGCGAGTTCTTCTGGGCCACCCCAATTCTCGTGACCCGCGAGGTAGCCGGGCGATTCGAAGACGGCCACCTGGTTGAGCATCGCCCCACCGCGCAGCGGGTACTGGATGAAGTGGCAGCGCGGTCCGATGTAGCCGACCACATCGGTGATCGCCGCAGCGTCGGGCACTTCGGAGATGGGGAATGTGCCCCGGTAGGCCACATAACCCGACGCTACCGGCTCGTCGTCGGAAAGCTTGGTGCGCAACCGGGATTTGATGCCGTCCATGGCCAGCACGACGTCGCAGGCGTGCACCATGCCGTCAGCGGTGATGAGTTCGGCGCCATCGCCGGTGCTGATCACGTCCTCGACGGTCTGTCCGGTGAGCAATTCGGCTCCCGCCGCCCGCGCCGCCTCGATCAGCAACGCATGTAGGTCGCTGCGATGGATGACGAAATACGGTCCGCCGTAGCGGGCTTGAAAGTCTCTGCCGAGATCGACGCGGGTCAACTCCTCAGTGGTGATGGCGTCGCGGAAAACGAGGTTTCCGGGCACCACGCCGCGGGCGAGCGCATCGTCGAGTATCCCCCACGACGCCAGTATGCGGGCACCGTGCGGGCCGATCTGTAGGCCGGCGCCGACCTCTCCGAATTCCGATGCCCGTTCATAGAGCGTGACCGACGCTCCTTTTCGCGCCAGCGCCAGTGCTGCGGCCGCACCTCCGATACCGCCACCTGCGACGAGTATCCGTGAGTTCGACAGTGCCATGATGATTCTCCGATCGTGGTGAAACGTGTTGTTGATGAGGTTGATTCGATGCTCAGGCCGCAGCCAGCAAGGGTTCGGCGACCGTGCTCGGGCGCATCACCTTGGCGACCCCCACGAGGAAACCGGCCGCGATCAGCGCACTCAGGGCGAACATCACGAAGTTCGACGACGCGCCCAGTCCGGCGGCGATCAGCCAGCCACCCAGCTGGGGCGCGGCCACCGCGCCGATGCGCCCGACGCCCAGCGCCCAGCCGAGCGCGGTACCGCGCAGGTGGCTCGGGTAACTCGACGCAACAGCTGCGATGATCAGGCATTGTGTGCCGTGGGTACCGACTCCGGCGAGTACGAAGATCAGGTAGGTGACGCCAACCGTGGGCGACGCCAACAGGAACAGAAGGGCGCCACCGGCAATGAGTGCGGCGATGATCGCGGTCCGGATCGCGCCGTAACGGGCGCCGGCGAACGCCGTGATCACCGATCCGGCGACGGCGCCCAGGTTGAGTGCGAGGGCGAAGGTCAAAGCGCTGCCGAGGTTGGCGCCGGTGGACTGCATCAGTTTGGGTAACCACGTCCCCAGCCCGTACCAGGCCAACAGTGTGAAGACGGTTGCCAGCGCGAACAAGATGCTGACCACCCGATACCGGCTGCCGAGCAACACCCGGAATCCCGCCGACGTCGATGTGGCGGCCACCACCCGCGCATCGGGAAAGAACCTGAGCGCCAACGGGACCAGCACAGCCAACGGCACCAGCGCGAACAGGAACATCGGCCGCCAGCCCCACTGCGGGATCACGCCGATGCCGATCAGTGCCGCGGCCGACCCGCCCAGCGGGACACCCGACATCATCATCGTCGCGACCGGTGCCCGCCATTTGTCCGGAACAAGTTCGGCGGCAAGCGCATTCGACGTCGGAACCAGTCCACCCAAGCCGAGTCCCGCCAGGAATCGCAGGATACCGAAGGTCGTCGGGCCCGTGGCGAATGCGCAGGCCGCGGTGAAGACCGAGAGCACGACCGCGCAACCGATGATGGCGCGACGCCTACCGACGTGATCAGAGAGTCGTCCGGCCAGTATCGCGCCGACCATCATTCCGAGGAAGGCAAGGCTACCGAGGGTGCCGGCGGTGGAGGCGCTGATGCCCCATTCCTTCTGCAGGCTGCCGATGACGTTGCCGTAGACGATGAGGTCGTATCCGTCGAAGACCACGAAGAGCCAGCAGATGACGACCGTGATCGCCGCGCGGCGATCCGTGAGCCCATGACGGTGCAGCGCGCCCTGCGCTCCGCCGATTGTGTGTTGTGAATCAGTCATGAACGCAAGAGTGATGGCCACCACACAGGGTTACCAATATAGTTCTTCTGTGCAGAAAAGAAGGATCGAGCGTCCGTCGTACACCATCGCCTCGGTCGACAACGCACTGCGCCTGCTCGAGTTGCTCCGCGACGGCGGCACCTTGCGCCTCTCCGACGCCGCGCACGAACTCGGTGTCGCCAATTCCACCGCGCACCGACTGCTCGCAATGCTGGTCTATCGGGGTTTCGCCGTCCAGGACGAGCATCGGGTCTATCACCCGGGTCCCGCGATGGGCGCAGGTCCGGCGCGCCACGGATGGACCCGTGATCTCACCGACCGCGCGCGACCGCATATCGACGCGCTGGCCGCGCTCACCGGCGAGACCACCAACCTGGTCATCCGCGTGGGCACCCAGGCCCGATTTCTCTACACGTCGGAATCGTCGAGCATGCTGCGTGTCGGCGACCGCCAGGGTCAGGTTCTCGACGCCCATCGGACGGCGGGGGGTCGCGCACTGCTCGCCGACCTCGACGAGACCACACTCGCTCAGCTCTATCTGAGGCCAAATGATCTGGAGCCGAATGAAGCATCCGAGGTCGCAGACGATTCCGATCCGCGCCTGACAGCCGACGAGTTCGCCCGGTTCCGCGACGAGTTGACCCGCGTCCGGGAGGCCGGCGTGGGGCTCAACGTCGAACTGTCCGAGGACGGGGTGTGCGCATTCGGCGTGGTCATCCACAACGGACGGCGACTCGACCTGGGCGCGGTGACCGTGGCGGTTCCGGTCAACCGATACGAACAACACGCCCGCGGTCACATCATCGGCCACATCCGGCGGTGCGTTCGCGAGATCGAGATCGACGTCGCCGACATCGAGCCCTGAACTTTTCCGCTGTGCAGAAACTTGTCGTGATATCGACGGCCCCGGTTCTAGCGTCGACGACAGTGATTCATCACACAGCACAGGGAGAAAGCGATGACGAGCACCATCACTCCGGCGACGACCGAGTCCACCGGCGACGATGACGCGGCACTCGACGCCATGTACGCAGCATTCGAGGCCAACCACCTCACGCCGTTGTGGACCCAGATCGGCGACCTCATGCCCATGTCGCCGAATCCGCAGGCCGTGCCTTTCGTGTGGCGGTGGTCCGACCTGCTGCCGCTCGCCCAACAGGCCGGCGACCTCGTGCCGGTGGGTCGCGGCGGCGAACGTCGCGCCATCGCGCTGGCCAATCCCGGACTCGGCGGTCGGCCCTACGTCAGCCCCACACTGTGGGCCGCCATCCAGTACCTCGGTCCGCGCGAGACCGCGCCCGAGCATCGCCACAGCCAGAACGCCTTTCGTTTTGTGGTCGAGGGTGAGGGCGTGTGGACGGTCGTCAACGGCGATCCGGTGGCCATGCGCCGCGGAGACTTCCTGCTGACCCCCGGCTGGAACTTCCACGGACATCACAACGAGACCGATCAGCCGATGGCATGGATCGACGGCCTCGACATCCCGTTCAGCTTCTACGCCGACACCGGCTTCTTCGAATACGGATCCGACGGTGTCACCGACCTATCGACGCCCAACATCTCGCGCTCCGAACGTCTCTGGGCTCACCCGGGTCTTCGTCCACTGGTCGGGATCGACGCCAAGACCAGCTCGCCGATCGCCTGCTACCGGTGGGAATACACCGATGCCGCACTTCGCGAACAACTCTCACTGGAGTCCGAGGGCTTCGCATCGACAGTCGAGCCGGGTCACGCCGCGGTGCGCTACACCAACCCGACCACCGGTGGCGACGTGATGCCCACCGTCCGAGCCGAGTTCCACCGCCTGCGTGCGGGCACCGAGACCACCGTCCGCCGCGACGTCGGTTCCACCGTCTTCCAGGTCTTCGACGGCGCCGGTGAGATCCGGCTCGGCGACGAGACCTCGGCTTTGGCCACCGGCGACCTCGTCGTCATCCCGTCGTGGGTGCCGTGGTCGGTGGCGTCCGACTCCGGAATCGATCTGTTCACCTTCTCCGACGCCCCGATCATGGAGCGTCTGCACTTCGACCGCACTCACGTCCAACGAATCCAGGGAGCCTGAAACATGAGAATTTCCACCATCCGCCTCGCCGGCCGCACCGTAGCCGCACGCGTCGACGACACCGCCGCCACCGTGATCGACGGCTACTCAGACGTCGGCACTCTTCTCGCCCAGACTGATTGGCGCGAGATCGCCGAATCAGCCGCGGGCGACGTGATCGCCGTCGACGATCTCGACTATGCCCCGGTGGTCCCCGCGCCCGGCAAGATGTTCTGCGTCGGACTCAACTACGCGTCGCACATCAAGGAAATGGGACGCGAGCTGCCGGAATTCCCCACCCTGTTCCTGAAGGTCGCCGACGCGCTCACCGGTCCGTACGACGACGTGATCGTTCCGGAATATGCTGCCGGACAGCTTGATTGGGAAGCCGAACTGGCGTTCGTCATCGGCGCAGAGGCCTATCAGGTGGACGCCGCGACGGCCGCCGACCACATAGCGGGCTATTCGGTGATCAACGACTACACCATGCGCGACTATCAGTACCGCACGCTGCAATGGGATCAGGGCAAGAACTTCGAGAAGACCAGCGGATTCGGCCCCTGGCTCGACACCGACTACCAACTCGGCAGCCGCATCGAAACCCGGCTGGACGGCGAGGTGATGCAGGAATCGTCCACCGACGACCTCGTGTTCACGCCGGCCCAACTCGTCGAGTACATCTCGCACATCGTCACCCTGCATCCCGGCGACGTGGTGATCACCGGTACCACCGGTGGTGTCGGTCATGCCCGCACACCCGCCCGCTACATCGGTGACGGTCAGATCGTCGAAGTCACCATCGGCGGTCTGGGCTCTGTTCGGAACAAGACCGTTGTCAAGTAGCGTGGGCACGATGTGCGCCGCCGACACCGGATTTCACCAGCTCTCTCGCGACGAACAGATGTCGTTGGCGCGCAAGGGCACCGGCGTATTCGTGCAGAACCTGGCCAGACTGACCGACGACGAACTCCGCGAACCGTCCCTTCTGGCGGAGTGGTCGCGCGCTCACCTGGTGGCACACGTCGGCTACAACGCTGCGGCACTGTGCAATCTGATGTCGTGGGCGGCCTCAGGCACCGAATCACCCATGTATTCCTCTGCAGAGCAGCGCAACAGTGAGATCGAGAACGGTTCGACGTTACCGGCGCAGGCGCTACGCAGTTTGGTCGATCACACGGCGGCCCGGCTCGATGAGGCGTGGCGGTCGTTGCCCGCAGACCGGTGGAATGCCCAGGTGCGTACTGCCCAGGGCCGCACAGTCCCTGTATCGGAGGTGATCTGGATGCGCAGCCGCGAGGTCTGGATTCACTCGGTCGACCTCGACAACGGTGTCAGCTTCGCCGATTTCGGTGAGCCGGTCCTGCTCGATCTGCGTTCCGACATCGTGAGCGCATGGCGACGGTCCGGCACGGGTGGCGAGATCCGACTGGTCACGCCGGACGCGACGATTGAGCTGGACCCCGACGTCGCAGGCACCCGCAGCATTGTCGAGGGTTCATTGGCCGACGTCGTGGCATGGATGGCCGGGCGAGCGAACTCGGTCACCGATCTCGCCGCTCCGCGCTGGCTATGACCGCCGTCTGACGTGGTTGTGCGACGTGGCCGTCTCACCGGCGACCACCGAACCACCGACGTCGACCGATCAGGCCTGATCCGAGGAGGGCTGACGGCGCACTCCCACGACCCGCGGATGGTTGCGCCAGGCCGGCATCGAGGCCATGTACTCCCGGGCGGCCTGCCGAGCGTCCTCCACGGTGAGGTGGCCGTGCTCGGCCTGCCATTCCTCCGTCATCGATGTCAGCCGGTCGTCGAAGTCCATCAGGTCGCCGTTGGCGTCGGTGCAATACGCGCAGTACCTGTACGAGTGCACCGGTAGGCCGCAGCTCTCACAGCGCGTGACCACAGATATCACCCTCTCCCCTGTTCCGACGTGTTCATCTTCGACGTTTCGCCGCTGGTGACGCATATGCCAGGGTCCTAGGACTCGTTGTCGCACCTACCAGGCTGCGCCGAGATCGGCATGCTGCCGAATCCACGCATGCATGGCGATGCCCGCCGCCACCCCGGCGTTGATGCTGCGAGTGGACCCGAATTGTGCGATCGACACGGTCAGGTCGGCACGGGCCTGGGCATCGGCGCTCACGCCGGGGCCTTCCTGACCGAAAAGCAGCACACAGGCACGCGGCAGGTCGGCGGACTCGAGGCGCTGTGCGCCCGGGGTGTTGTCGACGGCCACCACCGCCAGTCCCCGGTCCCTCGCCCAAGCGATCAACGCGTCCACGTCCTCGTGGTGTTCGAGATGCTGATAGCGGTCGGTCACCATGGCGCCGCGGCGATTCCATCGACGCCGTCCCACAATGTGTACCGCGGCGGCCGCGAACGCATTGGCCGTGCGCACCACGGTGCCGATGTTGGCGTCGTGCGCGAAGTTCTCGATGGCGACGTGAAACGGATGCCGGCGGGCATCGATGTCGGCGACGATCGCCTCACGCGTCCAGTACCGGTAGGCGTCCACCACGTTGCGGGTGTCACCCTCGGCGAGCAGCGTCGGGTCGTAGCGCGGATCGTCCGGCGGCGGACCGTCGTGGTCGTCGGCCCACGGCCCCACTCCGACCGCCGGACCGGCCTGCCATTCCGTCGGGCCGGGACCGGAGTCCTCCGGGCCGTCGATCGTCACGGCTCAGGCGAGCCCGATGTCGGCGAGCCCGAGCAGCGAGCGGTAGGGGACGCCGAGTTTGCCGATGACCTCGTCGGCGCCGGTGGCCCGGTCCACCACGGTGGCCACCCCCACCACGGTGGCGCCGGCCTCGCGTGCCGCCTCGACCGCGGTCGACGGTGACCCGCCGGTGGTACTGGTGTCCTCGACGATGAGCACGGTCTTGCCGGCGATGTCGGGACCCTCCACACGGCGCTGCATGCCGTGCGCCTTCGCCGCCTTGCGCACCACGAAGGCGTCGATGGGCCGGCCGGGTGCGTGCATGATCGCGGTGGCCACCGGGTCGGCGCCCAGGGTGAGACCGCCGACAGAGGTGTAGGCCCAGTCGAACGTGAGCTCACGCATGAGGCGACCGATCAGCGGGGAGGCCTCGTGATGCAGTGTGGCCCGGCGCAGGTCGACGTAGTAATCGGCTTCGCGGCCCGACGACAGCGTCACCCGTCCGTGCACCACCGACAACTCGGCGACCAGGCGCGCAAGGGCGGCGCGGTCGTCGGGGTTCACCGCAGGCGGGGTGGACGGTGCGGAAGGTGTTGACGAGGTCACGGTCGGCTCTCTCTCACATCGTGCATCGGCCGCACGTGACTAGTCGCGGCGGTGGCGGTTGGGTCGCTCGGGCGGCTGGGTCTCGTCCGGCGGCGAGGTTCGCGAGCCGCGACGCACCGGCATCGGACTCATCCCGCGTCCGGTCGAAGTGGTTTCACGCGGGCTGCTGTCGCGTGCAGGTGCCTCGGCACGCGCGGCGCGGCGGTTCTTGTCGCGCATCGATTCGGTCTTCTCGTCGGCCAGCTCGGCGCGGATCGGGCCGTGCGGGTCACGCGGGTCGGGCGAATCCTGCGGGTCACGGACCGGCGGCAACACCCGTAGCAGGTCGGCGAACCGTCGCACCACTTCCAGGCCGGTGTCGAGTTCGGTGGGGTCCTCGGTCAGCGGCATCGAGCCGAGCGCCCAGTTGCCCTCGTTCCACAGCACTTCAATGTAGGCGGGCGCGTTGTTGGCCAGGGCCACCATCCGTCGGTCGCAGACCCGACGTGCCACGTCGAGGTTGTTCGAGAACATGACGCGCGGCCCCATCGCGCCGAGCAACTCCACGTCATCCTCCGCGGGTGCCAGGACGTCCTCGTGGCGCAGATCGACGATGACCTTCGACGGCGACGAACGCCGTACCGCGATCACGGTGCCCGTCTCTGCGAGGTCGAACACCACCGCCTCGGCCCCGCCGAAATGCCCGTATGCCACATCGCGCGCCTCGACGCTCTCCGGAACATTCATCGTCGCGCGGTGAAAGGCCTTGCGCAGCTTGGTGTCCGAGCTGCGGAACTTGAAATCGTGGGTGTCGCCCCACACCGCGCGCTGGTGCCGTTGCTCGGAGGAACGCTTACGATCGAGCCACAGGAGGGCCACCGCGCCGGCGAGCGCGAGGGCTGCGATCACGAAATAGACGATGGTCATCGCGCTACAGCCTACTTCAGGGCACTCACGGTGTGCTCTGCACGACATAGCCGCGTCGTTTGTCCACCACGTTGTGCAGTGCCGCGGGCAGATCCCCGGGTGGAGTGCGCCGGTAAATGCGCAGGTTGCCGAGCAGCTGGTCGGCCAGTTCGTCGCGCCAGCCCACCACGTCGCCGCTCATGTGCGCGGAGATCGCGACGTTGTCCAGGCCCCAGAGCGGGCTGTCGGCGGCGAGTGGTTCGGTGGCGAACACGTCGAGCGAGGCGTGGCCGACGCGACCGCTCCGGAGCGCATCGACCAGCGCGTTCTCGTCGACGAGGCGACCGCGGCCGACGTTGATCAGGTGGGCGTGCGGTGCCATCGCGGCCAGCACCGTCGCGTCGATCAGCCCGTCGGTCTGCGCCGTCAAGGGGGCTGCCGCGACGATGTTGTCGAACCGGCCCACGTGCGCCGCGAGATCGGCGCTCGGATGAACGGTGCCGAAGTCGGGATCGTGTTCACGGGCCACACGGCCGACGCCGGTGACCCGGATTCCCACCGCCCGCAGTATCCGCGCGATCGCCCGCCCGATGCCCCCGGTCCCGATCACCAGGGCCGAGGTGTGCTGCGTGCGGATGGTCTCCCGGTGGCGCCACTCGCGTACCGCCTGTGAACGTCGGGAGTCGGCCAGCTTCTTGTCCCGGGCGAGGATCGATGCCAGCACGAACTCGGCGATCGGGACGTCGAAGACGCCGCGCGCGTTGGTGACCACCACGTCGGATTCGGCCAGTTCGTCGAACAGCAGTGCATCCACCCCGGCGGCGCACACATGCACCCAGCGAAGCGTCTGCGTGGTCGGGCCCCAGTTGTCGCGCAGTGCCCGGGAGAAGAAGTCCCAGAGGATCAGGATGTCGGCGCCCGGTAACGCCGCCGGCAGGTCGGCGGCCGTGGCCCGCCGCACCCGGGCAAGCGTCTCGATCTCGGCGAGGTTGTACGGCGGCGGAGCCCCGGGCGACTCGAGCAGCACCAGCACGGGCAGATCGGGCGCCGCGTCGTCGGGGAACATGACGCCCACGGTAACCCCTCGAGCGTGCCCACAACCCAGTCGAGCGTGCCCAGACTTCCGTCGAGCGTGCCCACATCCACGTCGAGCGTGCCCAGACTCCCGTCGACTGTGCCCACAACCCCGCCCGATTGACAATCCGACCATCCGCCCCCACGGTGGACACGTGACCGTCGCCGATCCTCTTCCCGCCTCCCGCCGATGGTGACATCCGCCCGAAACCCCCAGGCGAGGAGACGGTAGGTGTATCTCGGCGCGCAACTGTTCACCGACAGCGAATACCAACAGCGGCTCACCCGTGTTCGCGAAAGGATGGACCTGCAGGGACTTTCGGCGATCATCGTCACCGATCCGGCGAACATCTTCTACCTGATCGGGTACAACGCGTGGTCGTTCTACACCCCGCAGATGCTGTTCGTGCCCATCGAGGGTCACATGGTGTTCTTCGCTCGTGAGATGGATGCCCATGGGGCGCAACGCACCTCGTGGCTTCCGGCCGAGCAGATCGTCGGCTACCCGGAGAACTACGTCCACCGACCGCATGTACATCCCTTCGACTGGGTGGCGTGGGCCCTGCGACAACGTCATCTCATCGCACCCGCCTCACGGGCCGGGTCGGTGGGGTTGGAGATGGACTCGCATTTCTTCTCCCCCAAGGCATATCGCGCATTGTTCAACGCCATCCCGGAGTGGAAGCTCGTCGACAACTTCGAACTGGTCAACTGGGTGCGGTCGGTGAAATCCGACGCCGAGATCCAACTCATGCGACAGGCCGGCATGGTGTGCTCCGAAGCGATGCGAGCAGCCGTCGACACCATCGATGTCGGTGTGCGGCAATGCGATGCCGCTGCAGCGATCTCGATGGCACAGATCACCGGAACCGACGAGTTCGGGGGCGACTATCCCGCGATCGTGCCGCTGCTGCCCACCGGCGCCGCCGCCGATACCCCGCATCTCACCTGGCATCAGGGCACTTTCGCCGACGGCGAGGCGGTGGTGGTGGAGTTGGCGGGAGCACACAATCGGTACCACACACCACTGGCCCGCACCGTCGCGCTCGGTACCCCGACCAAGGATCTCGACTATGTCGCGAAGGCCACCGCCGAAGGACTCGACAACGTGCTCAGCGCGATCCGCCCCGGTGTGGCCACCCGCGAACTCGCCTCCACCTGGAATTGGACGCTGGCAAAGTACGGTCTCGAAAAGCCTTCCCGGCTCGGCTATTCCATCGGAATCGGTTATCCACCCGACTGGGGCGAACGCACCATCAGTGTCCGCACCGAGGACGAAACGATCCTGGAGACCAACATGACCTTTCACATCATCTGCGGTATGTGGATGGACGACTACGGCTTCGAACTCTCGGAGTCGGTGCGCGTCAGCCCCAGCGGGGTGGAGACCTTCACCACCTTCCCGCGTGACCTGATCCGGAAGTGAGCCGACGATGACCGCCGACACCCATGAGTCCCTGCACGACCTGCGCCGCGGCGCGCCCACTTTGCCGCTCGCCGGGCGAGCCAAGGATCTCGTCGGCTCGATGATCGACTCATCGACGTCGCTGCTCGCGTCGCAGACACACGACATCGTGCGTTTCGCAATGGGATCGCCTGCCGACGAGGCGGTACCGGCCGACGAGTTCCGCCGGATCGCCGGCGAAATCCTCGACAATTCGTCGTTCACCTACGGCGCCACCGAGGGTGAACCGCGCCTGCTGCAACTGCTCGTGGACTACCTGGCCACCACCCCCGACCCCTCGACCCACGACCGCCTGGTGATCACCACCGGCGGCATGCAGGGACTCGACCTCGCCGGCAAGCTCTTCATCGACCCGGGCGACCTCGTCGTGGTCGAATCCCCCACCTACACCAATGGCAGCGCCACGGCGCTGTCCTACGGCGCGCAACTCCTCGAGGTCCCCGTCGACGAGGACGGCATGCAGGTCGACACCCTCGAACAACTCGTCACCCGCGCCCGCCGCACCCCGAAGGCGATCTACACCATCCCGACCTTCCAGAACCCGTCCGGCGTCACCCTCAGCGAGGAACGGCGCCGCGAACTACTGCGGCTCGCCCACCAGTGGGGCTCGGTCATCATCGACGACGACCCCTACGGTCTCCTGCGATTCGCCGGCGCCGACATCCCCACCTTCCAGACACTGAGCCCGGCCGATCCGCTGGTCTTCTCGGTGCGCACGTTCTCCAAGATCCTGGCACCGGGATGGCGGGTCGGCTGGGTCGACGCCGACCCCTCGTTGCGACAGCTGCTGATCAACGGCAAACAGGCGATGGACACCTGCACCAACGTCCCCAACCAGCACATCGTCGCCGAGTACATCTCCCGCGGCGGCCTCGATGAGCACCTGCGCGGTCTGCGGACGCTCTACCGCACACGCAAGCAAGCGATGCGCGACGCACTTGCCCGCCACTTCGGCGATCAGGTGCGTGCCACCGACCCCGAGGGCGGCTTCTTCCTCTGGGTGACGCTCGACGGCGACCTCGCCGGCATCGACACCCGTGAATTGTTCGACGTGGCGCTCGCCGACGGTGTCGCGTTCATCCCCGGGTCTGCGCTCTCGCCCACCGGCCGCTTCCGCAACGCCATGCGGTTGTGCTTTGCCTCGAGCACCCCCGACCGGATCGACGAGGGCGTTCGGCGCCTCGCGGAGAGCTGCGCAAAGATGTCAGGGTGACCACCCCGGCATTCGCGCACATCTCGGCCGAGGAGATAACGGCGCTCACCACGTCGCTGATCGAGGCCCCGAGCGAGAATCCCGGCGGCACCGAGGCCGCCGCCGTGTCGGTGCTCGAGGAGGCCTGCCGCGAAGCCGGGTTCGTGGTCACCACATGGGAGGTCGCGCCCGGACGGCCGAACCTGACGGCCACACTGCCCGGCGGCGATGGCCCCGGCCTGATGTTCCTCGGTCACTCCGACGTGGTGCCCGCCGGACCGGGCTGGACCGGCGACCCCTACCGGGTGCGACGCGCCGACGGCCGACTCTACGGTCGCGGCGCCACCGATATGAAGGGTGGGCTGGCCGCGGTCGTCGCCGCGATGTCGGCGCTCGCGTCGGCGCCGGGTGGACTGTCGGGGCCTGTGCAACTGGTGTGCACGGTCGACGAGGAAGAACACGGCTCCGGCGTTCGCGATCTCATCGGCGGCCCGATCGACACAGAGTTCCTCGGCTGCGTCGTCGCCGAACCCACCAACCTCCAGGTTGTCCGCGGCTGCCGTGGCGCATCGTATCTGGAGATCGACATCACCGGCCGCGCAGCGCATTCCGGACGACCGTCCGACGGGCGCAGCGCGATCATGGCTGCTGCCGCGATCATCGAACTGATCCGCGCCGACCAGGCTCGTCTCGATCTCGCCCCGGATCCCCTCCTCGGTACCGGAACCTGGAATGTGGGCACAATCATTGGCGGACAAGGGATCTCGGTGGTGGCACCGATGTGCTCACTGGGTATCGACCGCCGTTTGCTACCGACCGAGAGCGCTCATCGGATCGCCGACGACCTGCGTGAGAGAATCTCGGCGGCCGACATCGACTCCGACGGCATCGGAGTGCAGGTGCGCGTCACCATGGAGATGCCCGGATTCTCCACCGCCGCAGCACATTCGCTGGTCACCACCGCCTCCGACGCGCTGGCCGCGCTCGATCAGCCCGTCTCGGTGGGAGGTTGGACAGCCGCATGCGACGGTGGGTTCATCAGTCGCGATCTCGGTGTGCCCGCGATCGTGCTGGGCCCGGGCGACATCAACGCCGACGCGCACCAACCCGACGAGTCGGTGGCCATCGCCGACCTGGTGACCGCCGCCCGTGCCTACACCCACATGGCGTTGCGCCTGCTCGGCTGACCGTCGAGCGTGCCCATAACCCGGTCGACTGTGCCCACAACCGAGTCGAGCGTGCCCACAACCGAGTCGAGCGTGCCCACAACCGAGTCGAGCGTGCCCTAGGCTGCGCGCGCCATCTCGAGATCACGCTCCTTGCTCGGCACACCGGTCCCGCGGATCGACACTCCAGCGGTTTCTTTCAGGAACACCAACGCCACCATGCCGATGGCGCAGGCGATCATCATGTACAACGCGGGAAACAGGTTCCAACCACTGGCCTTGACCACCGCGTCGTTGACCAGCGGAGCCGTACCGCCGAATGCGGCGGTGGCCACGTTGTAGGAGATCGCGAAGCCCGCATACCGAACCTGCGTCGGGAACATCGCGGGAAACGTCGCCGAAATCGTCGCCAGCTGCGGAATGTAGAACAGGCCCAGGACGACGAACCCGATGATCGCGAGGGCGAATCCCTGACCCATCATCCAGTACATCGGCAGCGCCAGCACGAAGAGGCCGATGAGCGACACCCACCACAGTGGTTTTCGCCCGGTGCGATCCGACAGCGCACCGAAGAACGGGATCACCAGCATCATCACCAACTCGCCGATGAGGATCACCGCAGTCGAGGTGTCCGTACTCATGCCGATGGTGGACTCGAGATACGTCGGCTGATAGGCCAGCAGCGTGTAATTCACCACGTTGAGTGCGATGACCATGCCGAACATGATCAGCACCGGCTGCCAGTACTCGCGGACCAGATCGATGATCTCCTGTCCCGGCGACTTCTCGAGTTTGTGTTCGTCCTCGAGTTCCTCGAATACCGGCGACTCGCCGACCTGCGTCCTGAGGTACAACCCCACAAGGCCGAGGGGCAGTGCGACGAAGAAGGGCAATCGCCAACCCCACGTCTGCATGGCTTCGTCGGAAAGCAGCAGGTCGAGGCCCAAAACAATGGCAGATCCCATGACGAATCCGGCCAGCGTGCCGAATTCGAGGAAGCTGCCGTACTTTCCGCGCTTGTTGTCGGGGGCGTGCTCGGCCATGAAGGTGGCCGCGCCGCCGTACTCCCCACCCGTCGAGAAGCCCTGGACAACGCGCAACAGGATCAGGAGTACCGGAGCCCAGGCCCCTGCCACTGCGTGGGTGGGGAGTACGCCGATCAGTGCGGTTGCACCCGCAATCAGCACGATCGTCAGAGCCAGCACGGATCTGCGGCCGATCCGGTCACCGATCGGACCCCAGATGAAGCCTCCGACGGGGCGGAGGATGAACGAGATGGCGAATCCCAGCATTGTTCCCAGACTGCCGAGTTCACCGGGAAAGAATGCGTTGGTGAGATATGTGGCGGTGGCAGCGTAGACGCCGTAGTCGTACCACTCCGTCGCATTGCCGATCGCGGACGCCGCAATCGCCTTGCGCAGCAACGAATCATCTGTGGTCGAAATGTCGTCCTGCATTCGGTCCGGCGTACCGGAATCCGGAGTTTCACCCATGTCTACCTCTCAGTGAACGGTCGGATAAGAAGGCACTGCATGCCGTGGTCACGACAGTCGTGTGCTTCATGCCTCGTTCAGGGAAATCTGGTGAACCCGGATACGCCTGCGGTGTTCAACCACCCTTGGGATCTTCGACGTTCGCTCGACGTCTGGCACTGCGGCGCGACACACCGGTGTCGTACCTGACAGGCGATACCGCCTACCGCAGTTCCGTAACTGACTCCGAGGTCGGCACCGACGCCGACCTCGGTTTACTTGTCAACAACGGTCGAAACTACCGCTGTTGCTTGCAGTAGGCAACTTTCCTGGTGAGCGACTCCGCTCGACCGCGGTCAGGTACGCACGAAGCGATATCCCATACCCGCCTCGGTGAGCAGATGCTCCGGATGGGCCGGGTCGTCTTCGAGTTTGCGCCGCAAACTCGCCAGATACACACGGAGATAATTGGTTTGGTTGAGGTACGTGGGACCCCACACCGCGGCGAGAATATCGCGCTGCGCCACCAGCTTTCCCTCATTGCGTACCAGCAATTCAAGGATTCCCCACTCGGTGGGTGTCAGGTGCACCGGTGTGCCGTGGCGAGTGACCTGCTTGGTGCTCAGATCGACGCGGAACGCCCCGGCGTCCACCATCGGCGCCTCGAGCGCGTCGGGCGCGGCCACACCTCGTCGGACCGCCGCCCGCAGGCGCGCGATGAACTCGTCCATGCCAAAGGGTTTGGTCACGTAGTCGTCGGCGCCCGCGTCGAGGGCGGCCACCTTGTCCACCGACTCCCCACGCGCCGACAGCACGATGACCGGCACGTTCGTCCAGCCGCGCAGTCCCTCCAGCACGGTGAAACCGTCGATGTCCGGCAGGCCCAGGTCGAGCACCACCACCTGCGGATTCTCCTTGGCGGCGGCCATCAGGGCGCCCGCTCCGGTCGACGCCGTCGTCACCGCAAAACCACGGGCGGCGAGATTGATCCGCAACGCACGTAACAATTGTGGTTCGTCGTCGACGACCAGTACCCGCGTTTTGTCGCTCACGGTGCCACCTCGCCGTGCACCGTCTCCGACCTCGAGTCAAGCAGCGCCACAGAGTCCGGCGATGGCTCCATGGGCAGCGAGATCACCATCGTGGTGCCACCCCCCGAGGTCTCCTCGACGCCGAGGGCCCCGCCGAGCGCGGACACGAAGCCCGCCGCAACCGAAAGCCCCAGGCCCACACCACCATCGGACCCGTTGCGGTCACCACCCTGGACAAAGGCGCCGAACACCTCCGCCCGGCGCTCGACGGGAATGCCCGCGCCGTGATCGATCACCCGGATCACGCAACGTTGATCCTCGACATCGGACGCATCGCGTGCCACGTGCACCTCGACGCGGCCGCCGCCGTGGTGGATCGCGTTGTCGATGAGGTTGGCCAGCACCCGTTCGAGCAGCCCCCCGTCGGTGAACGCCCACATCTCGTCGAAGACGAATGTGACCTCGGGTGCGGTGGCCTCCAGCCGGGTCACCGCCGCGGTGGCGCGGTGCGCCACCTCCACCAGATAGGTCCGCGCCAGTCGCGGCCGCACGGCACCGGCGGCCAGCCGCGACGAATCCAGGAGGTTGCCGACCAGCGCGGAGAGCTGATCGATCGACTCCTCAATGGTGGCGAGCAGTTCCGCGGTGTCTTCGGGCCCAAACGTCACCTCGTCGCTGCGCAGACTCGACACCGCGGCCTTGGCGCCGGCGAGCGGGGTGCGCAGGTCATGACTCACCGCCGAGAGCAACGCTCGCCGCATCTCATCGGTCTTCGCGAGCGCCCGCGCATCTGCCGCCTCACGTTCGAGCCGTTGCCGCTGCACCGCACCCGCGGCCTGCATCGCCACCGACGTCAGCACGCGACGGTCACGCCCGCCGAGTTTCGGTCCGCGCAACAGCAGTTCGTACTCTCCGCCCGGTATCGGGCAGACGGTGTCGGCACCATCGGCTCGCACCGGCGGATCGTCGCCCACCGACGCCGCCAGCTGCGGAGCAGAACCCTTGGCGCGCTGCACAATCGAGACCGCCGTCTGGTCGTAGGTCTCACACACGCGGTCGAGGAGTCCGGCGACGTCGGCGCCGCCGAGCACGGTGTCGGAGAACAGCGCCAGCAGCTCTGCGTCGCGGGTGGCCAGCCGCGCCTGCCGTCGCCGGTTGGATGCCGAATCAACCAGCGCGGCAACCGCTATCGCGATGACGAACATCACCAGGAGGGTGATGAGGTTGTCGGGTTCGGCGATCGTGAAGGTGAATCGTGGGTCGGTGAAGAAGTAGTTGAGCAGCAGTCCGCTCACCAATGCCGACAGCGCGGCGGGCCCCACGCCACCGAGTAGCGACACCGCCAGCACCGTGACGAAGTAGAGCGCGGTCTCCGACGCGAACCCGAGCCACCGGTCCAACAGGGCCAACACACTGGTCATCACCACCGGCACCACGACGGCCGCCACCCAACTCAGCGGCCGATGAAAACGCGTGTCGCGGATGTCGAGGCGGTTGCGTCGCCGCGTCTCCTCGTGCGTCACCATATGGACGTCGATCTTGCCGCTGCGGCTGACCACCGCGGCGCCGACCCCTTCGTCGAAGAGTCGCTGCCATCTCGGGCGGCGGGATGTTCCGAGCACCAGTTGGGTGGCGTTGACGCCGCGGGCGAAATCGAGCAGCGTCGACGGGATGTCGTCGCCGACCACGGTGTGGATACGAGCGCCGAATCCTGCTGCCAGGTCATGTAGTCGGGGCATGTCGGCTGCGGGGTCGCCGGCCAGCCCGTCGCCGCGGACCACGTGCACCACCACGAGTTCGGCACTCGACCGCGACGCTATCCGGCTCGCGCGTCGCATCAGGGTCGCCGACTCCGGTCCACCGGTGATCGCCACCACCACCCGTTCACGTGCTTCCCACGTCTCGGTGATCGCGTGTGTGGCGCGGTAGTCGGCCAGCGTGTCGTCGACGCGGTCGGCGAGCCAGAGCAGAGCCAGCTCACGAAGCGCGGTGAGGTTGCCTTGCCGGAAGTAGTTGCTCAGCGCGCCGTCGATGCGCCCCGTCGGGTACACCTTGCCGGCACTGAGACGTTGGCGCAGCGCCTGCGGATCGATGTCCACGAGTTCGATCTGGTCTGCTGCGCGGACCACCGAATCCGGCACGGTCTCGCGCTGGATCACCCCGGTGATCTGTGCGACGACGTCGTTGAGGCTCTCGAGGTGCTGGATGTTCACCGTCGTCAGCACGTCGATACCGGCATCACGCAGATCCTCGATGTCCTGCCAGCGCTTGCCATTCCGCGACCCGGGCGCGTTGGTGTGCGCGAGCTCGTCCACCAGGGCGACGCGTGGCCGACGCGCCAGGACGGCGTCGAGATCCATCTCTTCGAGCACAGCGCCCCGGTACTCGACGGGTCGACGGGGAACCTGCTCGATTCCGTCGGTCAGCGCGGCAGTGGCCGAACGCCCGTGCGATTCCACGACGGCAATCACCACATCGACGCCCTCATCGATCAGACCCCTTGCCTGCGAAAGCATTTCGTAGGTCTTACCCACTCCGGGCGCGCACCCGAGGAAGACCTCCAGCCTTCCCCGGGTGTCCGTATCCGAGCCCATGCAGCCGAGTCTATCGACACACGGTGTGGCCCAGAGCCAGGTTGACGGCGAGCACGTCCACCCGAGGCTGACCGAGGAATCCCCATTGCCGGCCTTCGGTGTGCTCGTCGATCACGGCCCGGATCTGCGCTTCGGTGCGTCCACTGTTGCGTGCGATCCGGGGGATCTGGATGGCCGCGTACGCGGGGCTGATCTGCGGGTCCAGGCCCGACCCGGACCCGGTGACGGCGTCCACGGGCACCGCGGCGGGAGCCACGTTCTCGCGGGCCGCGATGATGGCCCGACGTGCCTCGACGTTGTGCGCCAGCAATTCGCTGTTGGGTCCCTGGTTGCTGGCGGCCGAGGCGGACGGGTCGCCGGGCGCCATCGGATCGTCGGCCGACCCCAGCACGCGTGCATGCAGGAACGAGTCGGGCTCACCTGCGGCAGTGTGCGGGTCCAGGCCGATCAACGTGGAACCCGCGCCGCAGCCGCGCGCGTCGGTGACCTGCGACCCTTCTGCGGAGTGGCTGTCGAATCGGGACGCCGCCCACACCACGGCGGGGTAGGCGACACCGAGCACGACGGTGAGTGCGACGAGGACCGCCAAGGCTGCGGCGCACTGCCGCGCGAATCCGGAGACGATCGTGTTCATGTGATTACCCCATTCCCGGGATGAAGCGGACGACGAGGTCGATGAGCCAGATACCGATGAACGGGGTCACCACACCGCCGACGCCGTAGACGAGCAGGTTGCGGCCCAGCAGGCGTGACGCCGAACTCGGCCGGTATCGCACCCCGCGCAGCGACAACGGGATCAACGCGATGATGATGAGGGCGTTGAACACCACCGCCGAGACGATCGCCGACTGCGCGGAATGCAGGCGCATGATGTTCAGGGCGTCGAGTTGCGGGTAGATGGACACGAACATCGCGGGCAGGATCGCGAAGTACTTCGCGAGGTCGTTGGCCAGCGAGAAGGTGGTCAGCGCACCGCGGGTGATCAGCAGTTGCTTGCCGATGGCCACCACGTCGATCAGTTTCGTCGGATCCGAGTCGAGGTCCACCATGTTGCCGGCCTCCTTGGCCGCCGAGGTCCCCGAGTTCATCGCCACCCCGACGTCGGCCTGCGCGAGGGCCGGAGCGTCGTTGGTGCCGTCGCCGGTCATGGCCACCAGCCGCCCGCCGGACTGCTCGGCCCGGATCAGGGTCAGTTTGTCCTCGGGCGTCGCCTCGGCGACGAAGTCGTCCACGCCGGCCTCGTCGGCGATCGCCCGTGCCGTCAGCGGGTTGTCCCCGGTCACCATGACGGTACGGATACCCATCTGCCGCAGCTGTGCGAACCGGTCGGCCATCCCCGGTTTCACCACGTCGGAGAGCTGGATGACCCCGAGGATTCGTGGCGCTACGCCCTCGCTCTCGTCGTACACGGCGACGACCAGAGGAGTGGCACCTGCCGTCGAGATGTCGGCCACCCGATCGGTCACCTGCGGCGGGATGGTTCCGTCGAGTCCGTTCACCCATCGGGCCACCGCATCGGCCGCGCCCTTCCGGTAACGGACCACTCCCCCGCCGGACGGATACAGGTCCACTCCACTCATCCGTGTCTCGGCGGTGAACGGCACCACCTCGTGATCGGGTTGCGGCCCATTTCCGCGTGCGGCCGCGACGGGCGTCACGTCGTGGTCGCCGAGGCACAGGTCAACGATGCTGCGACCTTCGGGAGTGTCGTCGGCCAGGCTGCAGCGGTAGGCCACCTCCGCGAGCTCCGCGGTCGATGTGCCGGGGGCCGGATAGATCTCGGTGGCGCGCCGGTTGCCGAAGGTGATGGTGCCCGTCTTGTCCAGCAGCAGTGTGTCGATGTCGCCGGCGGCCTCCACCGCCCGCCCCGACATGGCCAGCACGTTGCGCTGCACCAGCCGATCCATTCCCGCGATGCCGATCGAACTGAGCAGCGCGCCGATGGTGGTGGGGATCAGGCAGACCAGAAGTGCGATCAGCTTGATCGGGTCCGGTGACTGGCCTGCGTACTGCTGCATCGGACCCACCGCCACCACGGCGAGCAGAAAGATCACGGTGAGGCTTGCCAGCAGGATGTCGAGGGCGATCTCGTTGGGAGTCTTCTTGCGAGCCGCACCTTCGACGAGGGAGATCATCCGGTCGACGAAGGTTTCCCCGGGTGCCGCCGTGATCTTGACGACGATCCGGTCGGAGAGCACGACGGTTCCGCCGGTCACCGCGCAGCGGTCGCCCCCGGATTCGCGTACCACCGGGGCGGATTCACCGGTGATGGCCGACTCGTCCACGGTGGCGATGCCGTCGACGACGTCGCCGTCGCCCGCGATCACTTCGCCTGCCTCCACCACGATGAGGTCGCCGACCTTCAGTTCGGCACCGGGCACCTGTTCGACCGAACCCCCGTCCGTTTGACGACGGGCCATGGTGTCGCGCTTCACTTTTCGCAGGCTGTCGGCCTGTGCGCGGCCACGGCCCTCGGCGACGGCCTCGGCGAGGTTGGCGAAAAGTACGGTGAACCACAGCCAGGCCGCGATGAGCCACGCGAACCATGACGGCTGCCAGATCGCCAGCACGGTGGTGACGACCGAACCCAGGTACACGACGAACATGACCGGGTTGCGCGCTTGCGCACGCGGTGTCAGCTTCCGTACTGCCTGCGGCACCGCGGTGAGCAGTTGCCGCGGGTCGAAGGAGCCACGCGATACCAGGTCATGCGCCTCGTCGTGTTCCGGCTGCGAAACCGACTGTGTGGGTTGGTGGTCGATGGTATTGACACTCACAGAAGAGCCTCCGCGATGGGTCCCAGCGCCATGGCCGGGAAGAAGGTGAGCCCGGCGACGAGCAGGATCGTCCCGAGAAGAAGCGTGCCGAACAGGACGCCGTGGGTGGGCAGTGTGGATGCGTCGGCCTCGGACACGGCGACCGTCGTGGTGCCCGCGCCGGTCGAGCCCTCCCCGCCGGTCGAGCCCTCCCCACCGGTCGAGCCCTCCCCACCGGTCGAGCTTGTCGAGACCCCAGCCGCAACGAGTTCCGGCTCGTTGCCTGCGACCGCCACACGGCCGGCACCACGTGGTCGTTGCCGCGCGAGCAGTCCGGCGAGTGCCAGCACGAACACGATCGGGAGCAAACGCCCGAGCAGCATCGCCACTCCCAGCGACAACTGGAACCAGTCGGAGGTGACGGTGAGTCCGCCGAAGGCGCTGCCGTTGTTGTTGGCGGCCGAGGTGTACGCGTAGAGCACCTCGGAAAAGCCGTGGATCGATCCCGGGGTCCCCGGCGCGCCACTGTTGCCCTGGGCGTCGAGAGTGGAACCGAGGGCAACGCTGATGCCGGCACCGATGAGAACCAGGGCAGGCATCACCAGCACGTACAGCGCAGCCATGGTGATCTCCTGCTGCCCGATCTTCTTGCCGAGAAACTCCGGTGAGCGTCCCACCAGCAGTCCGCCGACGAACACGGTCACGACGGCGAGCATGAGGATGCCGTAGAGTCCGGAACCCACACCACCGGGCGCGATCTCACCGAGCAGCATGTTCCAGATCAGTGCTCCACCGCCGCCGGCGGAGAAACTGTCATGGGCGGAATCAACCGCACCCGTGGATGTTCCGGTGGTCGACACCGCGAACAGCACCGAGGCCGGAATGCCGAATCGCTGCTCTTTGCCCTCCATCATGGCGCCCGCTGCCTGCGCTGCGATCCCGTTGGTGTGCGCCTCGAACCACCAGGTGATGGCGAGCACCGAGCCCCAGATCGCGGCCATGACACCGAGCAGTGTCACTCCTTGCCGACGATCTCCCACGAGGGTGCCGTAGGTACGGGTGAGGCACACCGGAATCAGCAGCAGCGCAGTGATCTCCACGATGTTGCTCAGCGGCGTCGGATTGGAGAAGGGATGAGCGGAGTTCGCCGACAAGGTGCCGCCACCATTGGTGCCGAGCTCCTTGATCGCCTCTTGGGACGCGAAGGGTCCCACCACGCTGCGCGCTTGATCGCCATTCAAGGTCGAGAAGCCGAACCCGCTGTGCCACGACTGCACAACGCCCTGCGTGAGCAGAATGAGCGCTGCCAACAGGCTCAGCGGCAACAGGATTCGCACACAGCCGCGTGTCAGATCGACCCAGAAGTTCCCTATCTGGCCGTTGCCTCGCCGATTAACGATTCCACGGATGAGGGCCACGGCCACTGCCATGCCCACCGCCGCCGAGACAAAGTTCTGCACCGCCAACCCCATCATCTGAGTGAGGTTGCTCATCACCATCTCGGGCGAATACGACTGCCAATTGGTGTTGGTGACGAACGACACCGCGGTGTTGAACGCGGTGGCCGGATTGACACCCGGCCTGCCGTCCGACCACGGCAGGACTCCCTGAATCCGCTGCAGCAGGTACAGCACCATGACCGACACGAACGAAAAGGCAAGTACCGCCAGTGCATAGCCGAGCCACGTCTGTTCTCGACGCGGATCGATCCGCGCGAACCGGTACAGCACCCGTTCTGCAGCGAGATCACGATCGCTGCGGTACACCCTGGCCATGTAGTCCCCCAACGGGACGTAGGCCACCGCCAGAACCACCACCACCATCGCCACTTGCGCGGTGGCCGCCAATGATGAAGTCACTCAGGACATCCTCTCCAACATCAGAACTTCTCCGGACGGATCAGCGCAACCATGAGGTACACCGCGACCCCGGCCGCGAGCACAAGCAGGATCACGTTCACCACTGCGTCAGCACTCATCGACCACACCTCGCGTCCACGCCCCGGACCACCAGGACGCACACCGCGAAGCCGATGATCACGGCGAGCACGTACAGGACGTCGCCCACTTCTCAACTCCTCGTCGTCAAGGCCGATCAGCAGGGATCGCGATCGGCGCACCACATCATGCGACCCACCGGAGAGCCGCGAGAAGACCTCTTAACGAGATCCATACGTGGCCACTCGGATTGTTGACGGCGCCTTGGCGGTGGACCGCACGGGCGCGCTCACACTATGGAGTTGTCAAACAACGTGTGCGGTCCCGAGCGGTCGGGTGCACGAAGGTGCTCCGCGAAAGCTGTGTGGGGTCAGGCGGCGGCGGGTAGGTCGGCGATGTGCATGCGGCGTCGGTGGTAGGCGGGAATGAGGTCGCGGCGGGGATCCACGGCGGCCGGCGGGCGCAACCAGGGGTGGTGGTCGAATCCCATGACGATCTCCCAGCCGCCGTGGTGGATGTCGTCGTGGCACGACGGGCACAAAAGGCATCCGTTGTCGACGTCTGTGTCACCGCCGTCGGCCCAATGCACGATGTGGTGGGCCTGCGTCCACGACGCCGGTGCGCCACATTTGATGCAGCCCTTGTCCCGGCACACCAACGCTTTCCGCTGCGACGCGGTGAACAGGCGTTTCTCCCGACCGACCGCCAGCGGTACTTGTTCACCGTCGACGATCATCACGGTGATCGAGGCATCGCAGCCGAGTTTCTTGGCGGTGCTCTCGGTGACCGACCCGAGGAACTGCAACGACGACAGGGCGGGGGTATCGGCGGGCAGCGTCAACGCGATCTGGGTGCGCGGCGCGCCCGCCACCATCACTCCACCCGAACCACCTGTAGCGGCGAGATCCAGGATCGTTTCCAGTGCGTCGGCGCGACGCCGGTCGGGCGAGCGCGGGTCGCGGGACCCGTCGGGCTGCGGGCGAGGCGTGGCGTGGGCGTCGACCGCGGTCCACAATTTCTCGCCGACGACGGTGTCGAGGTCGCCGCGGATCTGCACCCGACCCTCCTGCCTGGTCAAGGTGAGCGTGTTGATGGCCCTGTTCTCGGCCGCAGGTAGCCCGTCGTCGGAGTCGGCGGCGAGCTCATTGCCCAGCGTATGGGCGCGGTCGGCGATCTCTGCGGGGGTGGCACCGGAGAAATGTTGGGCGAGAAGATCATTCACTACGCCCTTACGCGCCTCCGCATCGAGGGTTTGCGGTATGCGTTGGTCGACATGACGAACCCCGCGCACAATGGCGTCGACGTGTTCGGCCGAAATCGCGCCGTCGGCGGCATGCCCCATCAGGGCACCGGCCGAGTCCTGTACAGCAGCGATGCGCAGCAGTCGCTGGGCCACCACCGGTGCCAATCCCATCACGATCAACAGTTCGCGGGTGCAGCGGCCATGCGCCTTGGCCACGCCGAGCCGGTCGAGGGAGGCCACGTGTACCGCCAGCTGGTGATCGACAAGGTTACGGAGCGCGATCAACACCTCAACGGCGTCGTACACCTGGCGTCCGGTCGCATCGTCGGCGACGGTCAGTGCGCGAAGCACCTCGGCCACGGCGGTCAGTGAAAGGTGGTCCCTCAACTCGGTCATACCGATCACGGTACTCGCACACGTGTTCGATGACAAGGGTGTTCTTGCAGGTCAGGATTCCTGTGGATAACTCGTCCCACAGGTGAACCGAAGTGAACTGTGGTGAACAGACGTCACACAACGAGTGCCAATCTCCGGCCTCCGACGTCAACAAGGCGTCAAGATTCACCGTCGCGGCGTTCAGAAGCCGTCAGCATTCTTGTTGCCGACGACCGGCGCGCTTAGACCGATATGCATGGATGATGCAGTGCAGCCTCAACAGGCGGTGTCAGGCGAGGCTCGATGGGGTTATGTGCAGGTGGGGTATGCGCGGCATTGGGTGTGCCACCGCATCGCGATCTACCCACCCGGCACCAACTCGCAGCAGCGCAGGTGGCTACGACTGTGGCGATGGCTGCCGGCCGTCGTGCTGATAGCGGTGTGTGCATCGCTGTACGCGACGAGTGTGTGCGATGTCCATGCCGCCGCCGGGGTGGCCGTCGGGGCCATAGCGGGGGCCGTCGCGGTGTTCGGGGTGGGCCGTCGAACGCATGCCTGCCGCACCCGAATACACGTGCTCGAATCGTGGACCGGACATGGCGCCGACACCACTGCGATAACCAGGCGCCGCCTCATCTGTGTTCTCGCCCAACGTCTTCGCGACGCTGACAAAGCGCTCGACGCCGGTCAGATCACACCCGTCGAGCATGAAATGATCTGGTCGCAGTGTTACGCGCAGATCCCAGCGAGCATACCGACGCGTCGACGCGCCAGCCTCTAATCCTGATCGGCAGCGGGGCTGATGGCGATGCCCACGGTGCCGGATTTACCGCGCCGCAGCAGGCTGCCCTTGATCGCCACCCAACCGAGGACGCCGTATTTCTTGGCGATCACATCGCGCACATGCGCGGTGCCGTCGGCGTCGAGTATCTCCGCAGTGCCGTCCACTGCCGCGCCGTCGACCTTGGTGCCTCGTGCATCGCACGCCTGCACGATCACGCGCGGGTTGCGGCGGATGCGTTTGACCTTCCACGAGTCGGTGACGGTCCACATGAGCAGTCGGTTGCCGTCGACGGCCGCCCACAGCGGCGATGCCACCGGCGTACCGTCTTTGCGGAAGGTGGTGAGTTGCACATACTTCGCGTCGGTGGCGGCGTCGAACGGCTTCTCGGAGGTCACGGCACTCATCCTACGGAGTGGTCGATCACCGTCGTCGGGTATGCCGCGGTCTCGGGTGTCGGACTCGCGCGATACCGTGCAAGCACAGATCGAGGAGGGTGCAATGTCGGACGTGGTTGTCGGCGACGACGGCGTCAGGCGTTGTCGGTGGGCCGCAGTGGAACCGGAAACCACCTACCACGACACGGAATGGGGATTCCCCCTCACCGGCGACATCGCTCTGTTCGAACGTGTGTGTCTGGAAGGGTTTCAGTCCGGACTCAGTTGGCGGACCATTTTGAACAAGCGCGACAACTTCCGCGCTGCGTTCCACGGCTTCGACATCGAGAAGGTGGCTCGCTTCAGTGAGCGTGACGTCGAACGACTGCTCGGCGACGCCGGGATCATCCGGCATCGCGGGAAGATCGAGGCCACCATCAACAACGCCCGCCGAGCCGTCGACCTCGTCGACGCCGAGGGTTCGCTGGAAGACTACTTCTGGCGTTACGCGCCCGCACCCGACCATGTGCCGGGAAGTATGACGACATCACCGGAATCGGTTGCACTGTCCAAAGATCTGAAGAAGCGCGGCTGGCGTTTCGTCGGTCCCACGACGATGTTCGCCATGATGCAGGCGGCCGGTTTGGTGAACGATCACGCCCCCGACTGTGCGATCCGCCCACAGGTCGCCGCGGCGATCGACGAGTACCACGCCGCCCGAGCGACCCCCGCCGGTTGAGCGCCCCCACCCGCCGGTTCCCCGCTGGTTGAGCCTGTCGAAACCCCCACCCGCTGGTTGAGCGCCCCGCTGGTTGAGCTTGTCGAAACCACCCCCGCTGGTTAAGCCTGTCGAAACCACCGCCCGCTGGTTGTGAACCGTCCTGGGTCTGGTGGAGACCGTGATCTCACCAGGAGAATACGGATATGGGAGCACCACGGAAGTTCGACCAGGAGACCCGTGAGCGGG